>JBAXSU010000217.1:0-5116 GCA_037130535.1 Actinomycetota bacterium | reverse complement strand
GCGAGCCGCCATGACGCACCCGATGGCCGCCATCAGCGGCTGCACCCGGCAGGCAGGCGAGCAGGCAGGACGGTATCGTGCGCCGCCATGGACCTGCACTGTCGGATCAGCACGGTGGGTGCCCTGCCCACACTGCAGGTCGACGGCGAACTCGACTTGGCATCGTTGCCCGAGTTCCAGGCCGCGCTCCACCGACTGCTCGGCGACGCACCCGGCGCCACCGTCGCGGTCGATGTCGATGGTCTGAGCGTGCTCGACGACACCGGCCTCGGGGTGCTGCTGGGCGCAGCGGGCCGCGCCCGCCAGCACGGCGGCGACCTCGTGGTGGTGTGCAGCACCCCGCGGCTGCTGGAACGCTTCGAACTCTCGGGGCTGGCGCGCGCCGTCGAAGTGCGCCAGCGCCTTGCGCCCTGACATGGCCGGCCGCACCGAGCCCACCACCACAGTGTGGGTGCTCGCCGATCAACTCGACCGGCACTCGAGTGCGCTCGCCGACGCGCACCCGGACACACATCGCATTCTCGTCGTCGAGAGCACAGCCAAGCTCACCGCCAAGGCCTGGCACCGCCAACGGGCCCACTTCCTCATCACGGCGTTACGACGCTTCGCCGACGAGCGACGGGCCGAGGGTTTCTTGGTCGACCATCGGCGCGCCACGTCGCTGGCAGCGGGCTTCCACGCCCACGTAGCCGAACACGCGCCCACGCACGTGATGGCGATGGAGCCCACCAGCCGCGACGGCCTGGCGCTCCTGCACCGTCTGGGTGTGCACACCACCCGCTCGAACCAGTTCCTCTGCCACCCCGACGAGTTCGCAGCCTGGGCCGCGGGTCGGCGCACGTTCACGATGGAGCCCTTCTACCGCTGGCAGCGCCAACGGCTGGGCTATCTGATGGACGGCGACGAACCGGTGACGGGCCGCTGGAACTACGACGCCGACAACCGCGAGGCGCCACCGAAGGACGGCCGCAACCACTGGCCAGCGCCGCTGACCGATCCCCTCGACGACGTCGACCACGAGGTGCTCGCCGACTTCGACGCGATCGACGGCATCCACCTGTGGGGTGCGCCGCCCGATGGCACCTGGGCCACCTCGCGCGCCGGGGCTCTGCGCCGCCTCCACCACTTCGTCGAACACCTCCTGCCACGCTTCGGCCCGCACGAGGACGCCATGCTCACCGGCAGTTGGCACCTCGCCCACGGCCTGCTGGCTCAGTACCTGAACAACGGCCTGCTGCGCCCACGCGAAGTGTGCGACGCGGTGGAGGCCGCATACCGCGCCGGGCACGTGCCCATCGCCTCGGCCGAGGGCTTCATCCGCCAGGTCATCGGGTGGCGCGAGTACGTGTGGGGCCTCTACTGGCTGTGGGGCGGCGACTACGCACAGGCGAACGAACTCGGCGCCGAGCGCGCCCTCCCGCCCGCATTCACGGGCCGGGCGCCCACGCAGATGCGCTGCCTCGCCACCACGCTGCAGACGTTGCACGACCATGCCTGGGCGCATCACATCCAGCGGCTGATGGTGCTGGGCAACTTGGCGCTGCTGGCCGGGGTGAGCCCGCAGGCCATGACCGAGTGGATGTGGGCCGGCTTCGTCGACGGCGCCGAATGGGTGATGGTGCCGAATGTGGTGGGTATGGCGCTGCACGCCGACGGCGGGCGGATGGCCACCAAGCCCTATGCCGCCGGCGGCGCCTACATCGACCGGATGAGCGACTACTGCAAGGGCTGCCGGTACGACCGCAAGCAGCGCACCGGCCCCGACGCCTGCCCGTTCACCACCCTCTACTGGGATTTCCTCGCCCGCCACAGCGAGCGGTTCGGGCGCAACCCGCGCATCGTCACCCAGGTGCGGGCTGCACAGAAGTTGGCCGACCTGCCTGCCGTGCGCGAGCGCGCCGACGAGGTGCTGCGGCTGCTCGACGCGGGCGAGTTGTAGACCGCGCTACCGCGGCCGCACCTTGCGCACACCCCGACGGTCCTGCGCCTTGTCGTGGGCACGCTGCTCGTCCTCGAGCGCTTGCTCTTCGGCCACCAGTCGCTTCAGCGCATCGAGCCGCCGCGGGTCGAGCGTGCCCGCACCGATGGCCGCCTGCACGGCGCACCCCGGCTCGTCCTCGTGCTTGCAGTCGCGGAAGCGGCAGTGCTCGGACAGGTCGAACACATCGGCGAACGCCCACTCGATGCCGCGGCCACTGCTCCACAGGCTCACGGCGCGCACACCCGGGGTGTCGATGAGCCAGCCGTGCTCGCCGCCCTCACCTCCGGGCAGCGTCAGCAACTCGCACGCGGTGGTGGTGTGGCGGCCGCGCCCGTCACCCTCGCGCACCTCGGCCACCCGCTGCGCGGCCTGTCCCACGAGCGCATTCACCAGGGTGCTCTTGCCCACACCGCTCGCGCCCAGTAGCGCCATCGTCTCGCAGTGGCCCACCAGTTCACGCAACGCATCGACGCCCTCACCGCTCACACCGCTGGCGCACAGTACCGGCACCCCCGCTGCCACCGCCTCGAGCGCGGCGATGGATGCTGCCGGGTCGTCGACCAGATCGCGTTTGGTCAGCACGATCGCCGGCGAGGCGCCGCTGTCGAAAGCCAGCACCAGTTCGCGCTCGAGCCGCCGCTGATTGGGTGGTGAGGTGAGTGCGTGCACCAGCACCACCACATCGATGTTCGCTGCGATGGTGTGCGCCACCGCTCGGCTGCCCTCGAACGAGGCACGGCGGGTGAATCCACTGTGTCGCGGCACGACGTGCTCGACGCGTTCGCCGTCGTCGCTGATGACCACCCAGTCGCCCACCGCCACATCGGCGCCGATGTTGCGCACCCGCACCGGCTCACCGTCGGACTCGTACAGCACCGAGCTCCACCCCCGGTCGAGCCGAGCCACCCGTCCGCAGTGGCGACCCGGGGCCACCGTCGCCAGGGCCTCGTCGAGGCGGCGATCCCACCCCAGTCGCGGGTCGCCGCCCGCCTGCTGCGAGGTCACTGCGGCATCACTTGTTCAACCGGTAAGCGGCGGCGCTGCCGAGTGCCCCGGCCCCCACGACGATGTGGCTGAAATGCCGACCGTTCACAGCCGTCGATGTGTGTTCCATACCTCGTCCTCCGAGCGGACCGCTCATGGCATCGAACGGTAGCGTTTTGTCGGTTTCCCCCGACCGCACGTGCAGAAGAGGTTCTCCCACCATGCTCGCCCGCCTTGCCCGCTGGAGCTTTCGTCGTCGTCGCGTCATGGTGTTCGCCATCTGGGTGCCGCTGCTCATCGGCCTGAGCGTCGTCTCGGGTGCCATAGGTGCCGACTACCGCTCCAGCTTCACCCTCCCCGACAGCGAGTCGAAGATGGTGCAGGAGGCGCTGCAGGGCATCGGCAACGGCGAGCAGGCCGGCATGGTGGCCCAGATCGTGTTCACCGCCCCACAGGGCACCGCCGACCCAGCCGTCGTCGAGGCGATGAACGGCCTGTTCGACCAGGTGGGCCAGATCCCGGGGGTCACGGTCACCAGCCCGTACTCGCCCGAGGGCGCCCGCTTCAACAGCGCCGCCCAACCCATCTCGTTCGCGCAGCTCTCGGTCACCGAACGCGACCAGCAGCAGATGCTGAAACTCGGTAACGAGATCAAAGAGATGGGTGCCTCCATCGACGTGCCCGGTCTGCGCGTCGAGTACGGCGGTCAGGTGTTCGCAACGTTCGAGTTCCCCGAGAGCGAACTGCTCGGCATCCTCGCTGCCATCGTCATCCTGCTCATCGCCTTCGGCTCGGTGCTGGCGATGGGTCTGCCCATCGGCACCGCGCTGTTCGGCCTGGGCGTCGGCATCGGCATCGTCGGCCTCGCCTCGAACGTGCTGCGCATGCCCGAGTTCTCTGCCCAGATGACCGCGATGATCGGTCTCGGCGTCGGCATCGACTATGCGCTGTTCATCGTCACTCGGTACCGCGAGAACCTGCGCAACGGCATGGAACCCGAGGCCGCCACCGTCGAAGCGGTCGACAGTTCGGGCCGCGCCGTCATCTTCGCCGGCATCACCGTGATGATCTCGCTGCTGGGTCTCTTCGTCATCGGCATCGAGTTCGTCCGCGGCCTCGCCATCGCCGGCGCCACCGGTGTGTTGATGATGATGTTCGCCGCCATCACCCTGCTGCCCGCGCTGCTCGGCTTCGCCGGCCGCCGCATCGAGGTCACCTCCCGTGCGGCCGCCATCTCGGTGGGCGCATTCGTGGTGCTGATGCTGGTGGGCGTGTTCACCGGCCTGCCGCTCGGCGTGGCTGCCCTGGCGGGTCTGGGCATCGCCTCGCTCACCATGGGCCTCAGCTTCACCCCGGCCGGACGCGCCCTGCGCACCCCGCTACCGCCGCGCCACGACAAGCCGCGCGAAGAGCAGTTCTGGTTCCGCTGGAGCCGGTACATCCAGCGCCGCCCGTGGCCCGCGTTCATCGGTGGCGCCGCTGTGCTGATCGTGCTCGCCCTGCCGTTGTTCTCCATCCGCATGGGCTTCGGCGACACCGGCAACCTTCCCGAGGAGCAGACCGCCCGTCGCGCCTACGACCTGTTGGCCGACGGGTTCGGCCCCGGCAGCTCGGGCCCACTGGTGCTGGTGAGCACCGACCCAGCCGCCGATGCAGCCAGCGCGGCGAAGGTCGACGAGGCCCTCAGCGGCGACGCAGCCATCGCCTTCGCGTCACCTGGCGCCGAGATCGCACCGGGCACCTGGTTGTGGCAGGCCTACCCGATCAGCAGCCCGCAGGACGAGGCCACCACCCAACTCGTCGAACGCCTACGCGACGACGCGCTGCCGGCAACCGGCATTTCCGTGATGATCGGCGGGTTCACCGCCGGCAGCATCGACTTCTCGTCATATCTGGGCGACCGCCTGCCGTTGCTCATCGGCGCCGTGCTGGTGCTGTCGTTCCTGCTCTTGATGCTGGTCTTCCGCAGCGTGCTCGTGCCCCTCAAGGCTGTCATCATGAACCTGCTGTCGGTGGGTGCGGCCTACGGCGTGGTGGTGGCCATCTTCCAGTGGGGTTGGGCGAAGGACCTGTTCGGCATCGGCAAGGCCGGCCCGGTCGAGGCCTGGGCGCCGATGATGCTGTTCGCCATCGTGTTCGGCCTGTCGATGG
>JBAXSU010000216.1:0-5191 GCA_037130535.1 Actinomycetota bacterium | reverse complement strand
GACCGTCGAGGACGACAGCGGCGAGGAGTTGATCGCGATCACCGGCGGGATCGACTTCTTCCCGCCCGATGCTGCCATCAGCGCCGACAGTTACCGGACCAGCCTCGACGCAGTCGGTGTGCCGTATGAGTGGATCGACGGAGCTGAGGTGTGCAGGCGCTGGCCGCAGTACGCGGCCGGCTCGCTGATCACGCCCGACGTGCAGGCCATCTGGCAGACCGAGGGCGGCATCGTTCCCGCGGGCCGCGCCACGGCGGTGATGCAGCGCCTCGCAGTCGCCCACGGCGCCCACCTGCGCGACCACATCGGGGTGCAGGCGCTGCGCCCGGTGGGAGGCGAAGTCGATGTGGTCACCGACCAGGGCGTGGTGCGGGCGGGTCGCGTGGTGGTGGCGGCCGATGCCTGGACCAGCCGTCTGCTGGCACCACTCGGCTACGACCTGCCCCTTGCCGTCACCCGCGAGCAGGTGTCGTACTTCCCGCACGCCCAGCTCGACCAGTTCCAGCCCGACCGGTTTCCGGTGTGGATCTGGATGGACGACCCGTCGTTCTACGGTTTCCCCGTGTACGGCGACCCCACGGCGGTGAAGGCCGCCGAGGACTGCGGCGGGTTCGAGGTCGATCCCGACACGCGCACGTTCGACCCTGACGCCACGATGCAGGACCGACTCGTCGGCTTCATGCACGGTCTGCTCGGCCCGGGTCTCGGCGCGCCGCGCACCGTCACGTGTCTCTACACGATGACCTCCGATCGCGACTTCCTGTGCGACCGACTGCCCGAGCATCCGCAGATCTCGGCCGTCCTCGGCTCGGGGCACGGGTTCAAGTTCGCGTCGTGGTTCGGGCGCACGCTCGCGGGCTACGCATGCGACGAGCCGACCCGCCCGGAACTGGCACCGTTCTCGTTCGCGCGTCCGTCGCTGATGGCACCCATCTCGCGCGACGCCTGGATGGTGTGAGCCGGGCTCAGCGGCCGAGCGCTGTCTTCAGCGCAGCGGCTGCCGCGGCGTGCGCAATGCGGCCGTCGTCGAGGAAGTCGGCCAGCGAGAAGAAGCCGTGGAACATCCCGCTCACCCGCAGATGGCTGGTGGGCACGCCGAGCGCGGCAAGGCGCGCAGCGTAGGCATCGCCCTCGTCGCGCAGCGGGTCGAACTCGGCCGTGATGACCAGTGCCGGGGGCGTGGATGCAACGGCGGTGTCGCCGGCGAACAGCGGCGACACCCGCGGGTCGGCAGGGCTGCCATGTGCGCCCGAGAGGTAATGGTCGATGAACCAGCCCATGCCGTCGCGGGTGAGGAACGGCCCGTCGGCGTTCTCGGCGTAGCTGGGGTGGGCGCGGGTGCAGTCGGTGACCGGGTAGACGAGCAGTTGGTACACCAGCGGCACCGGCGCCAACTGGGCCACCACCGCGGCGAGGTTGCCGCCCGCCGAGTCGCCGCCGATGGCCAGCCGGTCGGCGCGGCAGCCCAGTGCGGCTGCATTGGCGTGCGCCCAGCGGGTGGCGGTGACGGCGTCTTCGAGCGCTGCCGGGAAGGGGTGCTCGGGCGCCAGGCGGTAATCGACACTGAGCACGGCGTGGCCGCTGCCATTGGCCAGCGCCCGGCAGACGTTGTCGTGCGAGTCGAGGTCGCCGATCACCCAGCCGCCGCCGTGCAGGTAGACCAACAGGCCGAGGTCGGGGGTGGCGCTGGGCCGGTACAGGCGGGCCGGCACACCACCGGCATCGACATCGCTGTAGTGGTGGATGGCCTCGGTCGCCTCGCGTTGGCGGCTCTTGCGCAGGGCGCGGGCGTCGGCCGGGGTGCTCTCGTGGATCGGTGGGTCGCCGTACGAGGCGAGGAGCTCGAGCAACGTCTGGGCCTGAGGATGCAGCGGCATCGTGCCAGTCTGTCAGCCGCCAGCCGGTCGTCTGCTGCCGACGTCAGCCGGTCTCGTCGAGACGCCTGCGAAGCGACGTGCTGAAGGTGTCGATGTCGTCGATGACCGAGACGAGCTCTTGGCGCGCCTCACCGCTGAGGCGGTGGCGCTCGACGACGGCGGCCACCTTGCGCGAGATGCCGAACTGTTGGGTGAGCACCCGCCGGGTGAAGGCCACCGATGAACCACCCTCGGCCGCCAGGCTGGCCTCGTGCAGGGCGACGGTCGACGTGCAGCCGACCAGGGCCACCGCGGCGGCATCAGCCAACGCCAGCAGGTAGGCGCGCTCGGTGGCCGACAGTCGACGTGGTTCGGTGAATGCGACAGCGATGGCGCCGATGGTGTGGTCGTCGCTCACCAGCGACAGCACGGCGCCCGACTGGATGGCATCGGTCGGCAACGCCGGATAGGCGCGTCGCGCATCGTGTGCACCGGGGAACCAACGGTTCAGCGGTTCGATGACGGCAGCGGCCAACGGGCACTGGTCGCCGGGATCGAACAGCCCGATCGCGGCCACGTCGTCGCGCGACGCAGGCCCGGCGACGTGCACGACGAGGCGCGTGGTGGTGCCGGGAACGGCGAGGGCAGCCCCTTGTGCGCCGAGCGGGGCGAGTCCCTCATCAGCGATCACGCGGACGATCTGAGCCGGGGCCACGACCGACCGCAACCCGCGCAGCACGCGGGCGAGCCGGTCGAAGTGGTCGATGGGGTTCGGTTCGGAGGGGTTCGGATTGGTGGCGGTCACGAGCAGCATGTCCGGCAGTACACATCGGAGGCTCACGGTCTTAGCAGGGGTCGACGAAAGACGGCCGATCGGTGGCCGAGAATCCACGAGGAATTAGCGTCACACCGTGCATCCGATCGACCGACCCGACGACCTCGATCCGCTCGAGGTTGCGCTGCTCGACGCCATCGGAGCACTGCCGGTGCCCGAGTGGCCGATGCACGACCTGTCGCTCCCAACCGCCGTCGCCGACGAGGTGTTCACCGCCCAGGTGCGGAGTCGCCACCTCGACCATGCGGCGCGTTGGCTGCGCTCGCGGGGGGCGGGTTTCTACACCATCGGATCGGCCGGCCACGAGAGCAACGCGCTGGTCGCAGCAGCGCTGCGGCCCACCGACCCGGCGTTGCTGCACTACCGCTCGGGAGGCTTCTACCTGGCTCGTGCCCAGCAGTCGGTCGGCCCGCACTCGATCGAGCAGCCGATGCCGGGTGTGCGCGATGTGCTCGCCGGCTTGTTGGGGCTTGCCGACGAACCCATCGCCGGGGGGCGGCACAAGGTGTTCGGCCATCCTGCTCTCGACGTCATCCCGCAGACGTCCACCATCGCCTCGCACCTGCCGCGTGCTGTGGGCGTGGCCTTCGCCATCGAGCGCGCTGCGCGCCTGGGTGTGCCGGTGCGCTGGGCCGACGACGCCATTGCCGTGTGCTCGTTCGGCGATGCGAGCGTGAACCACTCCACCGCGCAGGGCGCCATCAACACTGCGTGCTACACCGCCCACAGCGGGCTGCCCCTGCCACTGCTGTTCGTGTGCGAGGACAACGGCCTCGGCATCAGCGTCCCCACACCCACCGGATGGGTGCAGGCGTCCCTCGCCCATCGGCCCGGTCTGCGCTACGAATTCGCCGACGGGGCCGATCCGGAGGCGGCCTTCGCGACGGCCCGCGGCCTGATCGACTGGGTGCGCGCAGAACGACGTCCGGCCGTGCTGCACCTGCGCACGGTGCGCTTCCTCGCCCACGCCGGCACCGATGTGGAGAGCGCCTACCGGTCGCCGGCAGCGATGCGTGCCGACCTGGCCCGCGACCCGATCGTCGCCCTCGCCCGCTTCCTCGTGGCCAGCGGCGCTGCCCGTGGCGCCGACCTGGTCGACCGGGTATTGGGTGAACGAGCTGCAGTCCGTGCGCTTGCCGGGTCGATGGTGGGCCAGGCCACATTGCAGACGGCCGATGACGTGATGGCACCACTGTCGCCGCGACGTCCCGATCGGGTGGCCGGCGCCGCCACCCGCGCCAGCGCGCCCGAGGCCCGAGCTGCGTTCTTCGGCACCACGCTGCCCGAACACGAGGCGGCGCTCACCCTGGCCGAGTCGATCAACCGCACCCTGGGCGACCAGTTGCTCGCCCGGCCGGAGGTGCTGGTGTTCGGCGAAGACGTGGGTGTGAAAGGTGGCGTGTACGGCGTCACCCGTGGCCTGCAGCGCAAGGCCGGTGCGGCGCGGGTGTTCGACAGCCTGCTCGACGAGCAGTCGATCCTCGGCCTCGCCCTCGGCGCTGGTGTGTCGGGCCTGCTGCCCATCCCCGAGATCCAGTACCTCGCCTATCTCCACAACGCCGAAGACCAGCTGCGCGGCGAGGCGGCCAGCCTGTCGTTCTTCTCGCAGGGCGCGTACCGCAATCCGCTCGTGGTGCGCATCGCCGGCCTCGCCTATCAGCGCGGTTTCGGTGGGCACTTCCACAACGACAACTCCGTCGCCGTGTTGCGCGACATCCCCGGACTGGTGGTCGCCTGTCCTGGCCATCCCCGTGATGCGGCAGCGATGCTGCGCACCTGTGTGGCCGCGGCCGACGTCGACGGAACGGTGAGCGTGTTCCTGGAACCCATCGCGCTCTATCACACCCGCGAGCTGCACACGACGGGCGACGACGGGTGGACCGCCCGCTATGCGTCGCCCGCCGAATGGGCGGCCGAGCACATCGCCATCGGGTCGGGCCGGGTGCATCGCGATGGCAGCGATGTGCTCATCGTGTCGTGGGCCAATGGGTTGTATCTCTCGTTGCGCGCGGCGCGCCTTCTGGCCGAGTTGGGCGTGTCGTGCCGCGTGTTCGACCTGCGCTGGCTTGCCCCGCTACCCATCGACGAGGTGCTGGCCCATGCCCGCTCGGTCGGCCGGGTGCTGGTGGTCGACGAGACCCGCCACAGCGGTGGCGTGGGCGAAGCGGTGCTTGCGGGCCTGGCCGAGGGCGGTTACAACGGTGCGGTGGCCCGGGTGGCAGCGGCCGACAGCTTCGTACCGCTGGGTGACGCGGCGAACCTGGTGCTGGTGGGCGAGGACGACATCGTCGCCGCCGCGCAGGTGTTGATGCGCCGCTGACCGCAGCCGGCCGCCTGGTGTGAGAGTACGAACAGCCTGAGCCGGTCGGGTGATGTTTGTTCATGTTGTGTTGGTTGACGGGGTCTTGATTGTTGGCGTCTACTGCTCGGATGGCTGGGGGGCGTGGGTTGAGGTCGTGGCGGTCGTTGTTGGCTGTCGGGTTGGTGATGGCGGCGTGTG
>JBAXSU010000215.1:0-5212 GCA_037130535.1 Actinomycetota bacterium | reverse complement strand
GTGTAGTAGTAGAAGAGCTTGAACGAAATGATGCGCGTGTAGGCGATCTCGAGGGTCAGGCCCACGAAGCCGACCACGAACGCCCCGGCGAGCCGCAACCATGTCGTACGTCGTTCCACCGTGCTCCCACCTCGACCTGTGTCGCCGGCGCGGCGACCAGGCTCCGACCGTAGCCGTCGCGCCTCACGCCGAGCGTCTGAACGTCTCCCGCCCCACCACACCAGTTCCTCGGTGCCGCACGGCCGGCCATTGGCGGATCGTGCGACGGAATGCGTCGCATCCGACGCGAATCGTCGCAAGATCGCGAACACGTGTCTGGCGGAGGTGGACGGGAATCGAACCCGCCGGACGAGGATCACTCGTCCCAACCGCTTTGAAGGCGGCGGAGTCCACCAGGTACCCGGACACCTCCACCGCTGAGGTTAGAGCACCGGACCTCGACCTGGCTCGGTCGAACGCCGACCCGGCACCGAGGGCCGCGCCCGCAGTACCGTCGCAGCCGATGGACGACCAACCGGTGCTGTTCGTGTCGGCGCTGCTGTGGGAGCAGTGGGGCGACGCGCTGCGCACCCAGGGCGACTTCGACGTGCTGCTGTTCCACCCCGGCCAGCGCGTGAGCGAAGCCGACCTCGAGCGGGTGACAGTGGCGTGCCTGTCGGGCGACCTGTGGCCCGAGTGGTCGCCGGCCTACATGCGCTGCTGTCTCGGCATCCCCCACCTCGACTGGTTCCAGTCGTTCAGCGCCGGGGTCGACAGCCCGGTGTTCGGTCTGCTGATGGACCGCGGGGCGCGACTCACCTCTGCCTCGGGTGCTTCCGCTACCCCGATTGCCCACCATGTGGTGATGGGGTTGCTGGCCCTCGCCCGACGCCTGCCCACGATGCTGCGTCAGCAGCACGATCACCGCTGGCAGATGCACCGCCTCGGCGATCTCGAAGGGCGCACAGTTGGTGTGTTGGGTATGGGTCCGATCGGGCTGGAGGCGGCCCGCTTGTGCGCCGAGTTCGGCATGCGGCCCATCGGCATGCGCCGCACTGTGCAGGGCAACGAGCCGTGCGAGACCTGGACCTTCGCCCGACTCGACGAACTGCTGTCGACTGTCGACGACCTGGTGCTTGCGCTACCGCTCACCCCCGACACGAACGGGCTGATCGGGTCGCGCGAACTTGCGCTGTTGCGGCCGGGTGCCCGTCTGGTGAACGTCGGGCGCGGTGAGTTGATCGACGAGGACGCACTGGTCGACGCGCTCCGACGCGGACACCTCGAGGGCGCCGCGCTCGACGTGTTCGTCACCGAACCGCTGCCCACCGAGCATCCCCTGTGGGATCTCCCGAACGTGATCGTCACCCCGCACATCGCGGGCGCCACACCGCGTGCCGACGACCGCGCCGCGGCCATCTTCATCGACAACCTGGGCCGCTACCTGCGCGGCGAACCGCTGCGCAACGAAGTGTTCCGCTGACGTTGTCGGCCGGGCCGCTCGTCGGTACCGTCGCCTCCACTTCCCCCGATCGACAGCGACTCACGCTCTCGGGGGTACCCATGTACACACTCTGCTGGTCCGCCAAAGGCGGCTGCGGCACCACCGTCGTCGCCAGCGCCCTGGCCGTCCTCTCGGCGCGTGCCGCGCCCACCACCATCATCGACCTCGGCGGCGATGTGCCCGCCGCACTGGGCCTCGCCGAACCCGGCGAGCCCGGGGTGGGCGACTGGCTGACCGCCGCACGGGCCCGTCCCGAGGCGCTGTGGAACCTGGCGGTCGATGCCAGCGATGCACTGCGCGTCGTGCCGCTGGGCACGCCACCGGTGGCCGGGCACCTCGCCTGGGAACGCCTCGCCGATGCCTGCGCCGTGGCACCGGGCCCGGTGGTGGTCGATGCCGGCAACCTGCTGCCGCCGCCAGTGGCCCACCGCCGGGCGGCGCAGTCGCTCATCGTGGCGCGGCCGTGCTACCTGGCCTTGCGCCGCGCGGTGCGCTGCACGGGCCTGGCCACGGGCAGCGTGCTCGTGCGCGAGCCATCGCGCGCGCTCAGCGCCATCGACGTTGCGCACGCGATCGGCGCCCCGGTGGTGGCCGAGTTGGTGTGGGACCCGGCTGTGGCGCGCGCCGTCGACTCGGGCTTATTGGCGGCACGACTGCCGCTGTCGCTCGTCAAGCCGCTGCAGCGCCTGCTCGTTGCCGGCGCCGCCGCATGAACGGCACCCGCAGCGCGGGCGCACTGCGGGCGCTCGGCGCCTTCGGCTTCGGACCCCTCGACGAGTGGCTCGACGACGACGAGGTGAGCGAGGTACTCGTGAATGCCGGCGGCGAGGTGTGGGTCGAACGTCGCGGGCGCGGCCTTCAGGCCGGCCCACAGTTCGCGGCGCGCCTTGCACCGGGTGTGCTCGAGGTGGTGATCGAGCGCATTCTCACCCCCATCGGCCGACGACTCGACCGCCTGTCGCCGATGGTCGACGCACGGCTACCCGACGGGTCGCGGGTGTGCGCGGTGCTCCCACCGATCGCAGTCGACGGACCGTGCCTGGCCGTGCGGCGCTTCACCACCCGAGCCCTCGGTCTCGACGCCTTCGCCGCGCCGGCGGTGGTGGCGCTGCTGCGCCGCCTGGTCGAGCGGCGCTGCAACATCGTCGTCAGCGGCGCGACCTCGTCGGGAAAGACAACCCTGCGCGGCGCGCTGACCGCGACGGTGGGCGGCCACGAACGCATCATCACCCTGGAGGACACAGCCGAACTGCAGGTGGGCGCACCCCATGTGCTGCGACTCGAGACCCGCGCCGCCGGCCCCGACGGCCTCACCGAGGTCGACATGGCGGCACTGGTGCGCACGGCGTTGCGGCTGCGCCCCGATCGACTGGTGGTGGGCGAGATCCGCGGGCCCGAGGCCGTCGACCTCCTCCAGGCGCTGAACACCGGGCACGACGGCTCGCTCGCCACGCTGCACGCCAACACACCCGGCGACGCGTTGGCCCGGCTCGAGTCGCTCGTGGTGCGGGCGGCGTCGAGTTGGCCGATCGACGCAGTCCGCGAACAGGTGCACCGGTCGATCGATGTGGTGGTGCACGTCGAGCGCACGAGCGACGGTGTGCGGCGCATCGGCGACGTGGCCGAGGTGGCCTCCGCTGGCGCTGCCGTGCCGGCGGCACGCACGCTCCTGCTGGCCGACGCCGACCGGGTGGTCGCCGAACCGCAGCGGTGGCGGCGATGAACGTGCCCGCATTCGTGGCCGTAGCGGCAGGGGGCGCGGTCCTGCTCTTGGGCGCAGCGTGCCGGCCGGCACCCTCCCGTACGCCGCGCCCGCGCCACCCATCGGCGCAGGCGGGTGGTCGGGCGCGTCGTGGCCCCACCATGTCGGGTCTCGACCACTCCATCGCGCTGATCGACCACCTCTGCCGCGAACTGCGTGCGGGGGCCAGTTTCTCGGCCGCGCTGGTCGACGGCCTCGACCAGCACCCGGCCGTGCTGACAGGGCTGCGCACCGCGCTGCACCGCGGCGCACCGGTGGGCGATGCGCTGGCACGCTCGGCCGCGCACCCCGCCGCGCCACTCGATGCCACCGACACGCTGCTGGTGCAGGCATTGCGTGCCGCGCACGCCGCCGGCGGGTCGGGGGTCGACGCGCTCGAGCGCGCAGCGGCCGTGCTGCGCGAGCGCCGCGCCTGGCGGCACGAACGCCGTGCCCAGAGCGCCCAAGCCCGGCTGAGCGCCCGCGTGCTCACCCTGCTGCCCGTGGCATTCGCGGGGTGGGGCATCGCTACCGACAGCCGTGTCCGAGCCGCATACGCCATGTCGCCGCTACCCGGGGTGTGCACCGCGTGCGGTCTGCTCCTCGATCTGGCGGGCTGGTGGTGGATGCGGCGGCTCGTCCGCGGTGCCGTATGAGCGGGCTCATCGCCGTGTGCGCTGCGCTCGTGGTGTGCGGCATCGGCGCCGCAGGGCGGCACCGCCTCGTCGTGACTCGTCCCGACACCACCGCGTCACCGCGCCGCGCGCCAGCGATCCCGCGCCCGCCGCTGGCTCGCCGATTCGAACCGTCGCGACGACGCGATCACCGCCTCGACCAGACGTTCCCTGATCTGCTCGACCTGTTCGTCGTCACAGTGCAGGCCGGACTCCTGCCCGTGCAGGCCGTTGCCGACCTCCGCACGATCGTCGACCCGGTGCTCGTTCCCGGCCTCGACGAGGTGGTCGCCCGGGTCGATCGCGGCGAACGGTTCGTCGATGCCCTGTCGGCGCTGGTCGAGGCGTGGGGCCCACGTGCCCTCATGTTCGTGGCCACCGTCACTGCTACCGAGCGCAGCGGCCTCGCGCTGGCGCCCGCGCTCGAACGGCTGGCCGACGAGGCCCGCCAGCACCGCCGCCGCGGTGCCGAGGCCGCCGCTCGCGAACTGCCGGTCCGCCTCTCGTTCCCCTTGGTGCTGTGCACCCTGCCCGCGTTCGTCCTCGTGGCGATCGTGCCCTTGCTCGTCGGAGCCCTGTCGTCGCTGCGCTCGGCCTGAGCCACCGACCCCATATCCACCTCTCCCCTCCGGAGGAACCATGCCCGCTCTGCTGCTTCGCACCCAGGTCCGCTGCATCAACGCCGCGCTTCAGGCACTCGACCATGCACACCGGCCCGATATCGACCGCGGCTCGACGGCGGCGCCCGCCGTACGCGACCGCGGCCAGGCCACCACCGAGTACGCCCTCGTCATGCTCGGCGCCGCAGCCATCGCCGTGCTCATCATCGCCTGGGCCACCGCCGGTGGAGGCGCCGGCAAGATCGGCCGACTGTTCGACCGGGTGATCGATGCGGTCCTCGACAAGATCTGAACCGCGCCGACCCGACGCAGGGCAGGCGGCCGTAGAGCTGGCGCTCAGCCTGCCCCTGGTGTTCCTGGTGCTGCTCGGCGTAGTGCAGGTGGGGCTGGTGGTGCGCGACCAGCTGCTGGTCGACCACCTCGCCCGCGAGGCGGCCCGCGCTGCCGCACCCGCCGCGGCGCCCGCTACTGCAGCACGAGGTGCGGTGGCAGGCGAGCCCGACAGCCGGGCAGGTGTCGCCGTGCGCCTCACCGATCAGCAGGTTCGGGTGACCATCACGGTGGTGAACCACACCGACGTCCCGCTGGTGGGGCTGTTCCTGCCCGACGTCACCCTGCGCGGCACGGTGACGATGCAGCGCGAGCCGCCATGACGCACCCGATGGCCGCCATCAGCGGCTGCACCCGGCAGGCA
>JBAXSU010000214.1:0-5216 GCA_037130535.1 Actinomycetota bacterium | reverse complement strand
CGGTCGAGGCGGGCATCACCGCTGTGTCGGCTCCGGTGCGCAGCGCCGACGGACGTATCGTCGCTGCCATCAGCATCGTCGGCCCAACATTCCGCCTGCAGGGCGAGGTACTCGCCCGCACCCGCCGCGCCGTGCTGGGCACCGCGGCCAGACTGGCCCCGTGACCCCTTCGCGACGCGACCTCCTCCGGCTGCTGGCCACCATGCCGGCTGCGCTTGCCCTCGCGTCCTGCCGGGCCGACTCGGCGTCGTCGCCCGCCGGCACTGACACCGGCACCGGCACCGACACCGACGGGTCGGCGCCATCGCCTACCGAGGCACCGACCGCTCGTCGAGTGCCCGAGCCGCTGGCGATGATCCGCACCTCGTGGTCGGCCGATCCGTGGGCCCGCGGCTCGTACTCGTTCCTCCCGGTCGGCGCCGACCCGGCGCTGCGTGTCGACTTCGCCCGGCCGATCGACGGCCGGCTGTTCTTCGCCGGCGAGGCCACGTCGAGCGCAGCTCCGGCGACCGTGCACGGCGCCCTCGAGTCGGGGCGACGAGTGGCCACCGAGGTCGACGACGCGGCCGAGCCTGGCGACGTGGTGGCCGTGCTCGGCGCAGGCATGGCAGGGCTCGCCGCAGCACAGGCACTGCGCGGTGCCGGCTACACGGTGACGGTTTTCGAGGCACGTGACCGCATCGGCGGGCGCGTCGCCACCGTCCGCTCCGACGCCTGGCCCATACCGGTCGAGTTGGGCGCGTCGTGGGTGCACGACGTGAACGCCAGCGACCTCGCCGAGCAACTCGACGGTCTCGGTGTCGACACGGCTGCGTTCGACTACGACGACGCCAGCACGCTGTTCACCGGCGGGCTGACGCAGGCGTCGCTCGACGAGGCGGCCGACGCGATCGCCACCGCGATCGACTGGGCCGACGACGCCGAAGCCGACCTCTCGATCGCTGCGGCCGTCACCGCCAGCGGCGCCGAAGTCGACCTGCTCGCGTTCAGCCATGTCGACGAGGTGGAACTTGCCAGCGAGTACGGCGCGAACGCCGACGAACTGTCGGCGTGGTGGGGAACCGAGGAGGGTTCCGAGGGCGACGACCTGCTGGTACTGGGCGGCTATGGCGGCCTGGCCGATCACCTCGCCGACGGCCTCGACGTCCGCGTGAGCACGGCTGTGCTCGAGGTGTCGTGGGGCGCTGATGGAGCCGACCTCACCCTGGCCGACGGCGCGCCGTTCACCTGCGACCGGTTGGTGGTCACCGCGCCGCTCGCCGTGCTCGCCGCCGACGACATCACGTTCGACCCTCCGCTGCCCGACACCCACCGGGCGGCCATCGACACCGTGGGCACCGGCTTGCTCGACAAGGTGTGGTTCGTGTTCTCCGAGCAGTTCTGGTCGAACGAGTCGTTGATGTGGACGCGTGTCGATGAACCCGGCACACCGTTTCGCGAATGGTTCAACCTCGCACCGCTCACCGGCGAACCGGTCCTGCTGGCCTTGCATGGCGGCCGCACGGCGCGGGCGTGGGCCGAGCGCAGCGACGACGACCTGCGCGCCGCAGGCCTCGCCGCGCTGCAGCAGTTCCTCGACGCCGGCTGGTGACGCTGCTCTGCCCTCGCGGAAACCGTGTCACACCCCTCGGGCAGGATGGCCGCATGTCGGTCGGTGCCGTTCTCGCCCAGGTGCGCAACGCGGTTGATGCGTTGGCTTGTCTCGATGTGGGCGCGTTCGCGGACGGCGAACTCGACGAACTGGTCACCGGCCTGCAGATCGAACGGCAACGGTTGACCGGCGCCGCACGTGGGGTGCTGGCCGAATGGGACGAACGTCGGGTGTGGGAGTGGAACGGGTCACGCACCGCCGGGCACCGCCTCGCCCGAGTCGATCGGTCATCGGTCGATCACGCCCGCACCGAGATGTCCCAGGCGCGTGCCGGGCGACGTTGCCCACACACCGCCACTGCAGTGACCGATGGGGTGTTGTCGCTCGATCAGTTCACGGTCATCACCGCTGCGAACACCCCGGCCCGCGCCGCGCTCTTCGCGGAGGCCGAAGAGTTGCTGGTTCGTGAATGTGCACCGCTCGATCTGCGCGGCACCCGCATCGTCATCCAACGCTGGACCGAGATCGTCGACGAACTCCTCGACACCGACCGAACTGCGGAACGTGAACGGTGCCTCGCCGACGGCGTCGACCCAGAACCCCGCCCCACACCCGTCGCCCATGCCGACGCCAGGCTGTTCGCGTCACGATCGTTCGAAGGGCGCCTCGTCATCGACGGCGACCTCGACCCGATCGGCGCCGAGATCGTCACCAACGAACTCCGCCGCCTGGAACAACAACTCCGCCGCACCGACAAAGCCGCCGGCATCACCCGCACACCCGCCCAACGCCGCGCCGCAGCGCTCATCGAGATGGCCACCCGCTCAGCCACCGCACCCGCCAACGGACGCCGACCACGACCGTTGTTCACCGTCACTGTCGGCAACGACACCATGGCCCGCCTCTGCACTCTCGCCAGCGGCACCCTGCTCGGCTCAGGCGACCTGGTCCCCTACCTCGACACCGCAATGCTCGAAACCGTGCTGTTCGCCGACCACACCACCATGCTTTCCGTCAGCCGCCAACGCACCTTCCGCGGTGCAGTCCGCCGCGCCATCGAAGTCCGCGACCAGCACTGCCAACACCCCTCCGGATGCGACGTACCGGCCGACGAATGCGATGTCGACCACATCGTGCCGTATGCCGACGGCGGCCTCACCAGCCAGTTCGACGGCGATATCGGCTGCAACGCCCACAACCGCGTCGCCGTCCTGCGCCGCACCGGCAACCACACCCCGCGCCCACACCGCGCCATCGACCGACTCGACGAAGCCCGCGCCCGCCTCCGCTGGCGCCTCCAACACGACGAACGAACACACCCACCACCCGACTCGCCACAGCAGCCACGAACCCAGCACGGCTGGTCGGTTCGAGTGGCAACATGGGGGCGATGAACCACACGCTGCAGCGCTACCAGCCGCGCTCCGAGGCTCGGCGCCTGGCGGTGGCCGTTGCGGTCGGCATCGCCGTGGCGCTCGCCGTTGCCGCCATCACGCCCTGGGAGGCCACGGTCCTCATCGGCTGGGACGCGGCGGCGCTGGTGATGCTCGTGTGGATCTGGACCCAGGTGCGCGGTCTCGATGCCAACGCCACGCGGAAGGTTGCCGTGCACGAGGACGACAGCCGCACCTCCACCCGCCTGCTCGTGATGACAGCCAGCGTGCTCAGCCTGGCCGGTGTGGGGGTCTCGCTGTGGAGCAGTCGCACCCAGTCGGGGCACGACTCGCTCACCGTCGCCGTGTTCGGTGTGGGAACGGTGCTGCTGTCGTGGGCGCTCATCCACACGCTGTTCATGCTGCGCTACGCCCACCTCTACTACGACGACGAGCCGGGCGGCATCACCTTCGCAGGAAGTACCGAGGCTCCCGACTACCTCGACTTCGCGTACCTCGCCTTCACGGTCGGCATGACGTTCCAGGTGTCCGACACGACGATCGATCAACGCCGTGTCCGACGCACGGTGCTGCGCCAGGCGTTGCTGTCGTACCTGTTCGGGGTGGTCATCGTGGCGATGACCATCAATCTCGTGGCCACGCTCATCGCCTGACGGCATCGCCTGGCAACTGGGCCAACGTTCTGCCCAAATTTGTCCAAGAAGTGTCAAAGGTCCTACCCAGCCGCCACGAGCAGGCTTACCGTCGCACCTGATGGACACCATTTCCGGACTCCCCGCCCACCCGCTGCTCGTTCACATCCCCGTGATCCTCATCCCCGTCGCCGCGGTCGGCGTGATCATCATGGCGATCAAACCCGCCTGGCACCGCCGCTACCGGTGGGCCGTGCTGGCCCTCGGCCTCGCCGCCACCATCGGCACCATCCTGGCGGCCAACGCCGGTGAAGGCCTCGAGGAGAAGCTGATGGCGATGGGCGAGGCCAACACGTGGGAAGAGCACGCCCAGGCAGGCGAGACCGCCCAGACCGTGGCCATCGTGTTCCTCGTCGCCCTGCTGGCCTTCATCCTCGTGCCGTGGTTCCTCGAACGTCGCGCTGCCAAGGCCGGCGCCGCTGCCGACGGCACCCCCACCGTGAAGGGAGCACCGAAGTGGATCATGCCCGTCCTCGCCGTGGTCGCCATCGGTGCCGGCGTCGGTTCAGTGGCCACGGTCATCAACGCCGGCCACAGTGGCGCGAAGTCGGTGTGGGAAGACGTCCAGGGCGGCGAAGGCGGCTGACAGCCGTTTCGTCGGCCACGCCACGGGTAACTGCGCCGAGACTGTGCATCGGGTCGGCGATCTACCAGAATGGCGCCATGTTCCGACTGATCAGCACCCAGGGCCGCGCCGCACTCCAGAACGGCGAGCACTGGCACGACCTCGCTGCCCTCAGCGGCGACACCGCGCTCGCCGACCCGATGGTGGCCATCGCCCGCTTCGCCGAGCTCCACCAGTGGCAGCAGGCCACCGAGGGCCGTGCCCCTGATGGCACGGTCGACCCTGCGTCGCTCGACAACCCGGTGCCCCGTCCGCAGAAGGTGTTCGCGATCGGCCTCAACTACGGCCGTCACGCTGCCGAGACCGGGGCGCAGTTGCCACCGTCGCCGCTCACCTTCACCAAGTTCCCCAGTTGCCTCGTCGGGCCCACGGCCGACATCGAGCTGTCGGGCGACACCGTCGACTGGGAGGTCGAGTTGGTGGTGGTCATCGGTACCGGCGGCCGCAACATCAGCCGCGACCAGGCGTGGAGCCATGTGGCCGGGCTCACCCTCGGCCAAGACATCAGCGACCGCACGGTGCAGCGCGCCGGCGTGCCGCCGCAGTTCTCGCTCGGCAAGAGCTTCGACACCTACGGCCCACTCGGGCCCGCCATCGTGTCGGTCGATGCGTTTCCGAACCCCGACGACATCGGCGTGTGGTGCGACGTGGCCGGCGAACGGATGCAGGACGGCCGCACCGACGACCTCATCTTCGACATCGCCCACCTCGTGTCGTACCTGTCGGGCATCTGCACCCTGGTACCGGGCGACATCATCTTCACCGGAACGCCCGATGGCGTGGGCATGGCCCGCGGCCGCTTCCTGCAGGACGGCGAACTGATCGAGTCGGGCGCCGAGGTGATCGGCACCCTGTCGAACCGCTGCGTGGCAGCCAGCCACTGACGGGCAGGCGGTACTGAACTGACGCTGTGC
>JBAXSU010000213.1:0-5243 GCA_037130535.1 Actinomycetota bacterium | reverse complement strand
CTGGGCTGCCAGTTACCGGTGACGAATCCTGTCAACCACTTCCAGTAGCCACGGATGTAGCCACTGACACCCGGCCACAAGCCGTTGGTGTCGATGTACTGCTGCAACTTCTCGGGTTGCTTGGCCACGCGCGGATTCGCCTTGGCATAGCTCGCCACCGGGTTGGTGCCGATCCGGAGCGCGCAGTAGACCACGAACGTCACGACCAACAGCGTCGGTATCAGCCACAGCAACCGACGAACGATGAAGCGCAGCACGCGCCCTCCCGAGGAATGGGGCAGCGGGGCCGGTCTCGACGACCGACCCCGCTGACCGCTTCTACTTCATCTGTCTCAGTCGAGGATCAGAGGATCTCGACGACCGGCTCGCCGGCCATCATCGGCGTGACGACATAGTCGCCGTCGTTGGTGGTGTCGTACACGCCCATGCCGAGCGGGAACGCCACAGTCCAGACGTACCACGACGAGTTGGCGCACTCGGTGATCGGGTTGAGGCAACCCGGCCACTGCTCGGCACCGATGACGATCTGACCGTCACCATCGACATCTTCCCACTCGTTGAAGTTGATGAAGGCGGCGTAGTTGTTCAGATCGGCGTCGACCGGACCGCCCACCTTGTCGGTGCGCCACAGGCCCGACTTCGGGAACTGGAACGTGGGCAGCATGACCCAGTCCTGTGCCATGAGGGCGATGGCTTCCTTGATGTACCCGGCACGCTCATCGGCATCAATGGTGGCGTCGGCCTTGTACAGCAGCGCCGTCGCGTCCTCGTTGCACCAGCCCTGGCTGTTCTGGCCGGCGAACTCGTTCTCCTCGGTGGGGATCTGGTCGCAGGTGAAGCTGCTGGTGAGGTACTGCGGGTCCGGCGGAGCGGTGCTGATGTACATGCCCAGGTCGTAGTCGAGCGATGGCAGACGCTGCTGGAAGACGCACTCGGCCTCGCAGTTGTCGGCGACGACGTTGAAGCCGGCAGCCTGCAGCAGCGGGATGAGATAGGCCTGGGTGTTCTCACGACGGCTGTTACCGGCGTTGATCATCCAGCGAACCTCCGGCGCGTCGGCGCCGTCCTTGGCCCAGAAGCCATCGGCGTTCTTGGCCCAGCCGTTCTCGGTGAGCAGCGCCTCGGCCGCGGCCGGGTCGTAGGTGTTGGCGAACGCATCGTCGCAGTACTTGCCCGGGACGATGGGGCCGCAGTTCAGCAGCGTGCCGGTGGGGGCGATCGGCGTGTAGATCTGCGTGAACAGAGCCTCACGGTCGATCGACTGGGCGAACGCCTGGCGGAAGATCGGGTCGGCGAACGGCCCGTCCTGCTGCTGGAAGTACAGACCCTCGTAGTCGCCACCAAACTCGATGCCGACCTTGATGTTCGGGTCGCCGGCGACGGCGGCCTCGGTCTCGGGGCTGTACTGCGGGTAGATGAAGTCGACTTCACCGGCGAGGAGCGACGCGATCTGCGTCTCCTGGTCGGCCTTCGGCACCATCACGACCTTCGGCACGACAGCCTTGTCGGGACCCCAGTAGTTCTCGTTGGCCACGAGCACCAGCTGCGTCTCGTCCCACGATTCCATCTTGTAGGGGCGGTTCGAGAAGGGCAGCTCGGTCTGGAAGTCGCCCGAGATGTCGTTGCAGTCGGCGACGGCAGCCTTCTTGATGAGGGTGCCGAACAGGCCGCGGTACGGCGCGTAGACGGTCTTGAACTCGACGACGACCTGCTTGTCGCTCTCGCCAGCGGCGATTGAGTTGATCTGGTCGTAGCCAACCGTGCTGAGCGCGCCAACGGTGTTCATGATGGCGTCGTAGGTGCAGATGAAGTCGTCGGCCGTGATGGGCGAGGCGTCGTCCCACACAGCGTCGGGGCTGATGTCGTAGGTGATCCGCATGGCGGTCTCGGCGACCGGCTCAGCGGTGGTCTCGGGTGCAGCGGTGGTCTCGGGTGCTGCCGTGGTTTCCGGGGCCGGAGCGGCAGTGGTTTCGGCGGCTGCTGCCGTCGTCGCCGTGGTGTCTTCCTTGTCGTCGCCGCATGCGGCAACGACGAGCGCAAGACCCACAGCAAGGGCAGCAAACTTGGTGCTGCGCTTGGCGGTGCTCACGTAGTGGTCCTCCTGATGGTGGTTCGGAGGGAGGTGTGCGGGCAGTTCGTCACCGGCGGACCGGGGGGCTCGGCTGCTCTCCTATCTCGCGCCGTCCTCCCCGATCGGTGCGAGCGTGGGAACGCTACCAGCAACGATTACCGCTGAGTAGGATCCCCATTCCGGCCCGACAGGCGAGTTGGAGCAGACGCTCCAGCGACGTCAGGTCCCGAGGCGCACGATGCGGGCGAACTCGTCGGGGTCGAGGCTGGCCCCGCCCACCAGGGCACCGTCGATGTCGGGCCCCGCCATCAACTCGGCGATCGTGCCCGCCTTCACCGAACCGCCGTACTGGATGCGCACCCGCTGGGCCGCCTGGCCGAATACCTCGGCCACCACGCCGCGGATGGCCGCGCACACCTGCTGTGCGTCGTCGGCCGTGGCGTTGCGGCCGGTGCCGATGGCCCAGATCGGCTCGTAGGCGATGACCAGCGCACCAACCTGCTCGGCGCTGCGTCCGGCGAGCGCAGCACGCACCTGACCGAGCACCTTGGTCTCGGTGGCACCCGCCTCGCGTTCGGCCAGCGTCTCGCCCACACAGACGATGGGCGTCATCCCGTGCTTCACGATGGCTGCGGCCTTGGCCGCCACCATCTCGTCGGTCTCGCCGAACAACTCGCGCCGCTCGCTGTGACCGCAAATGACGTACTGCACGCCCAACTTGGCGAGGAACACGGGCGAGATCTCGCCGGTGAACGCACCCTTGTCGTCGAAGTGGCAATGCTGCGCGCCGAGCGCGAACGGCAACTTGTCGGCATCGATGACCGTCTGCACACTGCGCAGGTCGGTGAACGGCGGATGGATGCTCACATCCACCTTGGCCACATCGTCCTTGGTGACCAGGTAGGCCAGCTTCTGCACGGTCTGGATGGCCTCGAAGTGGTTGAGGTTCATCTTCCAGTTGCCCGAGATGAGGGGGCGGCGGGGGTCAGCCATGTGCGTTGGGTGCCTTTCGCAGAGCGGCGAGGCCGGGCAGATCGCCCAGTTCGAGCAGTTCGAGCGACGCACCGCCGCCGGTGGAGACGTGGTCGACCTCGTCGTCGAGGCCGAACTGGGCCAGCGCCGCAGCCGAGTCGCCACCACCCACGACGGTGAACGCCTTGGTGTCGGCCATCGCCTGGGCGACGGTGCGGGTGCCGGCCGCGAACCGGTCGTCTTCGAACATGCCCATCGGGCCGTTCCAGAACACGGTGCGGGCATCCATGATGATGTCGGTGAACGCGGCGGCGGTGCCGGGGCCGATGTCGAAGCCCTTGGCCCCCTCGGGCAGGCGCACACCGTAGGTGGCGAAGTTGCCGTTGGCGTCGAGGCCGACGATGTCTTCGGGCAGGTGGATGGTCTTGCCCCGTGCAACCGACGATTCGAGCAGGCGCTTGCAGGTGTCGACCTGATCGGGCTCGCACAGCGAGGCGCCGATGGGGTACCCCTTGGCGGCCAGGAACGTGAAGCACATCGCCCCGCCGATGGCCAGCGCATCGACCACATCGAGCAGGGCCTCGACCACACCGAGCTTGTCGGAGATCTTCGACCCACCCAGCACGGCGACGAACGGGTGCTTGGGCCGTTCGCGCAGGCCGAGGAGCACCTCGACCTCCTTCTCGAGCAGCAACCCCATCGCCGACGGCAACGATTGCGGCGGCCCGACGATGGAGGCATGCGCGCGGTGTGCAGCACCGAACGCATCGTCGACATAGGCGTCGACGCCGTCGACCAGACGGGCCACGAACGCCGGGTCGTTGCCCTCCTCGCCTGCGTCGAACCGCAGGTTCTCGAGCAGTTCCACCCCCGGGGCCAACTCGGCCAAGCGGGCACGGACGGCGTCCATCGAGTACTTCGGGTCGGGCGCGCCCTTCGGGCGGCCGAGGTGCGAGGCGCACACCACACTGGCGCCTCGGTCGGTGAGCCAGGTGATGGTGGGCAACGCCGCACGGATGCGGAAGTCGTCGGTGATGCGCCCGCCGTCCATCGGCACGTTGAAATCGGTGCGTACCAAGACTCGCTTGCCGGCCACGTCGCCGAGGTCGGCCAGGGTGGGGATGCGGTTGGCCACGGCTACCGCCTCACTTCTTGCGCTTGGCGACCTTGGCCCCGGTGTACAGGGTGGTGTCGACGAGGCGGTTCGAGTAGCCCCACTCGTTGTCGTACCAGCCGAGCACCTTCACCATCGTGCCCATGCTCATCGTCAGGTCGGCATCGAAGATGCAGCTGTGCGGATCGGTGACGATGTCGCTCGACACGATGGGGTCGGTGCAGTAGCGCAGGATGCCCTTCAGCGGGCCCGAAGCGGCCTTCTTGAAGGCAGCGTTGATCTGCTCGACCGACGCCGCCTTCTTCAGGTTGGCGGTGAAGTCGACCACCGAACCGGTGGGCACCGGCACGCGCAGCGACGTGCCGTCGAGCTTGCCCTTCATCGACGACAGCACGAGGCTGGTGGCCCGGGCAGCACCGGTGCTGGTGGGCACGATGTTGATGGCCGCACCGCGGGCACGACGCAGATCCTTGTGCGGACCGTCGACCAGCTGCTGATCGCCGGTGTAGGCGTGCACGGTCTGCATCAGGCCCTGCTCGACACCGAACGCATCGTCGATCACCTTCACCAACGGCACGAAGCAGTTGGTGGTGCAACTGGCGTTGGAGATGACCTTCTGGGTCTTCGGGTCGAAGTCCTTGTGGTTCACGCCGTAGACGAACGTGGCGTCGGCACCGTCGCACGGGGCCGACACGATGACCAACGGCGCACCCGCATCGAGGTGGGCGGCGGCGGTGTCGCGCTTGGTGAAGATGCCCGTCGACTCGATGACCACATCGACACCCAACTCGCCCCACGGCAACTCGGCCGGGTTGCGGTAGCTCAGCACCTTCAGTTCGTCGCCGTCGACCGAGATGCCGCCCTTGGTGGCCTTGATGGTCTGCGGCAACACGCCGAGCACCGAGTCGTACTTCAGCAGGTGCGCCATCGTGTCGAGCGAGCCGAGGTCGTTCACCGCCACGATGTCGAGGTCGACACCGCGCTGCTTGGCGGCCCGGAAGAAGTTGCGGCCGATGCGGCCGAAGCCGTTGATGCCCACACGTACCGTCATGGCGGGAGGGGTCCTTTCACGTGATGATGTGCGCC
>JBAXSU010000212.1:0-5280 GCA_037130535.1 Actinomycetota bacterium | reverse complement strand
CACTGCTCGGCAGCGAGAGCCTCCTGCCCGGCGACACACGCCCGAAGCGCCGCTGCCGTGTCCGCGAAGGCGACGAAGAACGCATCACCCTCGGTCTTGACCTCGCAACCCCCGAACGTGCCCCACACCTCGCGTAGCAGTTCGTTGTGTCGTTCCAGCAAACCGACATAGGCATCTCCGAACCGGCGGAACAGACGCGAAGAACCCTCGATGTCAGTGAACACAAACGTCACAGTGCCCTCTGGCAGAACCAGTCCCACCCACACACTCTCGCGCAACTCGACCCGGACCGAATCCACTGCGTGGCCGAATCTGTCTGCGCCCCGAAGTGCCGGTCTGGGACGTGCCAGAACTGCCGCTCTGCTCGCTGGACAACGCCGGTCACTTCGGGCATTCGGGGCGGGTCGGGAGCGGTGTCATCCCGAGTGGTTCAATGGTCCTCGTGATGGCTGCAGAACGAGTTAGCTACGAGGACATAGACCAATACACCTACAGCGGCATACGGAGCGTTCTCGCCGTTGCGTTCGCAGACGACGATGGTGATGATGGCGGTCTCGCAGACTTTTCGGACTTCGACCACTGGTTCATCGTCCGCCGCGAAGGGCGCGTGGTTGCGGTGACTGGCCTGCTTCACCGAACTGTCATCGTCAATAGCAGTACACCCGTCGAGGTCGCTGCCCTGGGCGGCGTTGCGACCGTCCTCGAACATCAGAACCGTGGGCTCGCGACCCACCTAGTCAACGAGGCCGTCGGCTTTGGCTTCGCCGAGCACCGTACGCGGTTCGCGCTCCTTCAGTGCTTACCCAACCTGGTGCCGTTTTACGAGTCGCGCGGTTGGCGTCCACTCGACGTACGACTGCTCTGTCTTCAGGCGGACGGCGGTACGTACACCTCGCCCGAAGTTCCGATGGTGTTCGAGGAGGTGCCAGGAACGTGGCCACTAGGTCCCATCGACATGAATGGTCTCCCTTGGTGAGCGATCCGAACTGCCGATCGGGCGCGGCGCGGTCAGCGTCGACGGCGACGTGCGCAGAGTCGTGAGAGTCGGGTGGTGATGTCCTCGAGGGACGCATTGGTCGAGGCGATCCAGATGACGAGGTCGTAGACGTCGTCGTTCGAGATCTTGGATGCGTTGAACCCGTTGAGCTCGAGGAACACGGCCGTGGCGAGCCAGCCGAGCCGCTTGTTGCCGTCGACGAGAGCGTGGTTGTTGACGATCGATTGCAGAAGTGCAGCTGCCTTTGTGATGACGTCCGGGTAGGCGTCGTGGCCGAACGCCGTTGCCTGAGGTCGGGCTGCGGCGGATCCGAGGAGGCCGACGTCGCGGATCGGTGGTGGATCGCCGAGTAGCGCGCGGGCAAGATCGATGAGGTCGTCGAGGTCGAGGTACTCGACCGGATCGTTCATTCGCCGAGGCGACGCAGCGCGTCGGCGTGGCGGTCCATCACGACCGCGGCTGCCGACGAGACGCGGTTGCGGTGCTCGCCCCTGGCAACGAACTCGCGCACGGCGCGCCTGGCCGCTTCCTGCATCGAGATGCCCTCTGCCTCGGCGCGCTCGCGAAGGGCGTCTTGTTCGCTGTCCGTCAGTCGAAGGGTCATGGCCATTGGCGCATGGTATCAGTTCGATACCGTCCAGAACTGCCGCCCTAGGTGGGGCATTGCAGGGCCGCAGCACGCCGTGCTGCGGTGTCGTCATGAGTCGAACGATCACGCAACGGGAACTGCGCAACGACAGTGGCGAGATCATGCGTTGCCTCGATCAGGGCGAGTCGTTCATCGTGACGCGCAACGGTACGCCCGTCGGCGAACTCACTCCGTTGCGGCGTCATCGCTTCGTGTCCACCGACACGGTCGTCGCCATGTTCCGCCATGCACCCTCCATCGACGCCCGCCGCTTCCGTGACGACCTCGACGCCGGCGTCGACCAGGACCCGACTCCAGCGAGCCGAGGCGTTGTTCGATCCGCTGCCTTTCGACACTGAGGCATCCCGCGCATACGGCCGCGTGTTCGCAGCGGTCATCGCTGCAGGCCGCAAGGCTCGCAGTGCGCGAGCCGTCGACCTGCTCAATGCTGCGGTGGCGTGCTCGAAGGAACTCCCGCTCTACACCCGCAACCCGGACGACTTTCAGGCCCTCGACGGTCTCGTCACAATCATTGCCGTGTGACAGCACCGGCCCGATCCGGTGCTCAGATGGCTCCGCCGGTGAGGTCGCTCGGCGGTGCGCACGCCTTCATCTCGTTCACCGTGGTGAAGTCGATGAGGACGTTCGACACCGGGCCGCCATCGACCTTGGTCTCGCCGTAGGGGCGCAGATCGAACTCGCGCAACCGTGCGGTGTACACCCGACGGTCGGCGATGACGGTGCGGTAGTAGCCCTCGTAATCGGCCACCAGCGACCGGTCGCGATCGGAGGTGAGGGGCAGAGCAACCACATCGTCGAGGGCCGTTTCGATGATGTCGGTGGCCTGATCGACGAGGTCGGCCCGTTCGACGGCCTGCTCGGGCGTGGGGTCGGCGATGTATCCGGCGGTGGTGTCGACCAGGCCGCGGCGCTCGGTCTCAGCAGCCCGGCAGATCTGCTGCGCGGTGGTTCGCCACGCATCGTCGTCGACCCGGTAGGTGGCCTTCTTCGATGCGAAGAAGAGCGCGTACACCCACATTGCCGTGAGCAGAACGAGGGCGATCGCCACGATGTATCGCCATGGCGAGCGACGACGGGCGGGTTGCGAGGGGAGTGAGGGGGGCGGGTGTTCGGCGGTGTCGGTCATGACGAGTGCTCCGGGCGGTACGAGACGAGCAGTTGCACCACGGCCGCGCCGACGCCCAGCACGGCGGCCACGATGGCGCCCGCCCACGCTGTGGGCTCGCCCACCCAGTCGAATGCGTGGTCGAGTGAGTAGCGGCCCGGGCCCACCGTGGCAATAACCCAAGCGGCAACTGCGATGGATGCGCAGTACTCCCAGCCCTGGTTGGGGAGAAAGACGAAGAACCCGACCTTCCAGTGGGCGACGACGATGGCCACCACCATCACTCCGATGATGCCTGCGGCTGCAAGCGGGGTGAGCAGGCCGGCAGCCAGCAAAACGCCCGCACCCATCTCGGTGACGGCGGCGATGCGTGCCTGGGCGCCAGGCCACTTCATGCCGATCGCGGCGAACCAGCCCACCGTGCCCTTGATACCGCCCTTGCCGAACATCTTGTTGAAGCCGTGGTAAGCGAAGAACAGGCCGAACACCACGCGCAGTACGAGCAGACCGAGGTCGAACTGGGGCATGGCGCCACGGTAGTGGGCGAAGCCGCGGTCGCCACCGGTGTGCCGCCGGGAAACTCAGGTCTCGGCGAGAGGGCTCCGTGCTAGAACAGTCGGTCGTGTCGACCGTGGTCGTTCCCCCTGCCGCGGCCGAGAGCCCCCGTCACCTGCGCGACGGCGCGCGGCTGGTTCGGCTGCTCCTGCGACATCGCCAGCACAAGGTGCTGTTCGCCACTGCGGTGGGCGGCGCCGTGCTGTTCGCCGCCTGCACCGTGGTGTCGTCGGTGGTCATCGGCGCGATCACCGATCACATCATCCAGCCGCGTTTCATCGACGGTCACGTCGATGCCTCCACGGTGGTGGGCCTGTTGGGTCTGCTCATCCTGGTTGGCGTGGTGCGCGCCGGTGGCGTGATCGTGCGTCGCACGTGGGCTGGCCGCACCAACTGGGCGGTCACCGAGTCGCTGACGGCCGAGGTGATCGACCGACTGGTCACCCAGCCCGCGCCCTGGCACCGCCGGCAGAACACCGGCGACATCATCACCCGCGCCGGCCCCGATGCCGAGGCTGCCAGCGCAGTGCTGGGGCCGTTGCCGTACGCCACCGGCACGGTGGTGCTGCTCGTGCTGGCCGGTGTGTGGTTGGTGGTCACCGACCTCGTGCTCGGCGCAGCGGCTGTCCTGGTGTTCCCCGTACTGGTCGTGCTGAACGTCGGCTACCAGCGTCGGGTGAGCGGCTACTTCGACCGGGCCCAGGACGAGATCGGCAAGCTCAGCGCAGCGGTGCACGAGAGCTTCGACGGGGTGCACGTGGTGAAGGCCTTCGGGGCCGAAGGGCGCGAGACCGACCGTCTCGCGGTCATTGCGGCGCGGCTGCGCAACGCCCGCGTCGAGACGGTTCGCCTGCGCAGTACGTTCGAGGCCCTCATCGACTTCGCCCCGAACCTGGTAAACATCGGCTTGGTCGTGGCGGGCGCCTACCGGGTGCGCAGCGGTGCGATGACGCCGGGCGAATTGTTGAGCTTCGTGTTCCTGTTCACCCTGCTGGTGTTCCCGCTGCGGCTCATCGCGTATGCGCTCAGCGAGTTGCCGCGTTCGCAGGCGGGCTGGGGGCGCATTCGTCAGTTGCTCGACGAACCGGTGGAGGCCGACCCTGCGGCGAGCCTCGAGCAGTCGGTCACGGCCGAGGTCGAACTCGACGACGTGTGGGTGAGTCACGACGGTGACCGGTCGGTGCTGTGCGGTGTGTCGGCCACCATCGCTTCGGGTCGTACCGTGGCCGTGGTTGGCGCCACCGGATCGGGCAAGACCACCCTGGTGCACACCTTGGCCGGTCTGGTGCCGCCGACGAGGGGACGGGTGCGGGTACCGGTCGACTCGATGGCACTGGTGTTCCAGGAGCCGTTCCTGCTTGCCTCATCCATCCGTGACAATGTCGCCCTCGGGGCTGCGCTCGGCGACGACGACATCGCCGCCGCGCTCGGTGCAGCAGAGGCCGCCTTCGTGCACGAGTTGCCCGACGGCCTCGACACCGTGGTGGGCGAGCGAGGTGTCGGTCTGTCGGGCGGTCAGCGCCAACGCATCGCCCTGGCTCGTGCCCTCGTTCGACGGCCGGCGTTGTTGCTGCTCGACGACACCACATCGGCACTCGACCCCACCACCGAGGCCAGGGTGCTGGCCAATCTGCGAGCCACCCTCGGCGACACCACTGTGGTGGTGGTGGCCTCGCGGCCTTCCACCATCGCGCTCGCCGACGAGGTGTTGTTCCTGATCGACGGCTGTGTGATGGCCCACGGCCCGCACGAGCAACTCTTGCTCGACAACGGCGAGTACCGCGAGCTGATGCAGGCGTTCGAGCACGACCGCAACGGCCTCGATGCCGACGGGAGGTCGTCGTGACCGAGCCGATCAGTCGCTTCTCGACCGTCGAGACGATCGGCCGCGGTGTCGAGGCGGCACCGGTGCTGCGCAGCGGGTTCGGTCTTACGCTCGGACTCGCCATGGTGGGGGCGGCCGGCCGGGTGGCC
>JBAXSU010000211.1:0-5282 GCA_037130535.1 Actinomycetota bacterium | reverse complement strand
GGTCGATGTCGTCCTCCACGAGCAGATGGGCGACGAACTGTTCAACGAGAACATGCTCGAGAACCTGCTCGACGTGCGCGACCGATTCCTGCGGCCGCACGGGCGCATCCTGCCGGCGAAGTTCCGCCTCTTCGTCGAGCCCGTCACCCTCCACGAGTCGATGCGCGTCCGCCGCTTCTGGAACATCGAGCTCCCCGACGGCATCGATCTCGGCCCGATGCGCGAGTCACCCCTCGCCGACCGCTACAACACCGGGCGCAACGAGCAGACCTGGCTGCGGCCCGGTTCCGTGGCGGCAACGTTCGGTACGCCGACCCCGATCCTCGAGTTCGACCTCGACACGCTGGCGGGTGCCGATGCGCTGCCCACCGATTTCGTCGTCGAGCGCACCGCGTCGGCCGACATGATCGTCGACGGCACGTGCATCTGGTTCGAGGCCGTGTTCGACGACGACACCGTGCTGTCCACCTCGCCGCTCGGCCCCGTCACCAGCTGGGGTAACCGCCTGTACCGCCTCGACCGCGAGTTCGCGAAAGGCGAGCAACTCCGCATCGATGTGCACATGGGCCGCCTTGTCGACCCCGACACCTGGCTCATCGTCACCAGCTGAGAGCCGCCCAGCTCGCCCCTCCGGCGGCGGACTCGCCCTCGCTCACTTCCTCCAGTTGGGCGAGGCGCTTGCTGCGTGCCTGGGAACCGACCGCAGTCAGCGGGGGATGGGCACCATGCGGACGAGTTGGGTGACGTGGCGGGGCTCGAGTTCGTCGAGGCTCGACACGCCCACCAGCTTCATCGTGCGCACGACCTCGTCGCGCAGGATCTCGATCGTGCGATCGACCCCGGCGCGGCCGCCCGCCATCAACCCGTACAGGTAGGCGCGCCCCACCAGGGTGAAGCGGGCACCGAGAGCGACAGCAGCCACGATGTCGGCACCCGACATGATGCCGGTGTCGACGATGAGTTCGGTGTCGCGGCCCACCTCACGCGCCACCTCGGGCAGCAGGTGGAACGGGATCGGGGCGCGGTCGAGCTGGCGGCCGCCGTGGTTCGACAGGACGATGCCGTCGACACCGATGTCGACCACGGCCTTGGCGTCGTCGAGCGTCTGGATGCCTTTCACGACGAACTTGCCCTTCCACTGCGACTTGATCCAGCGCAGGTCGTCGAAGTCGACCGTGGGGTCGAACATCGTGTCGAGCAACTCGGCCACCGTGCCGTCCCAGTGCTCGAAACTGGCGAAGCTGACCGGTTCGGTGGTGAGGAAGTCGACCCACCACCGCACCCGCGGCACGGCGTTGAGGAACGTTCGCGGCGTGAGCGACGGCGGGATGGTGAGCCCGTTGCGCTTGTCGCGCAGGCGTGCCCCGGCGGCCGGCACGTCGACAGTGACCAGCAGCGTGTCGAAGCCCGCCTTCGCTGCACGCTCGACCACCTCCATCGAGCGGTCGCGGTCTTTCCACATGTAGAGCTGGAACCAGTTGCGTCCGTTCGGGTTGGCCTCGCGCACGCCCTCGGGGCTGGTGGTGCCCACCGTCGACAGCGAGAACGGGATGCCCGCCGCGCCCGCGGCGGCTGCGCCCGCCCGCTCGCCCTCGGTGTGCATGATGCGGGTGAAACCGGTGGGAGCGATGCCGAACGGCAGGCTCGACCGGCCACCGAGCACCTCGCAGGAGGTGTCGACGTGCGACACGTCGCGCAGGATGGCCGGGTGGAACTCGACGTCCTCGAACGCCTGGCGGGCACGGGCCAGCGACAGTTCGCCCTCGGCCGCACCATCGGTGTAGTCGAACGGAGCACGGGGTGTGGTGCGCTTGGCGATCGAGCGCAGGTCGTAGATGGTCTGCGCCGACGCGAGCCGCCGGGTGGTGGGGTTCCAGATCGGCTTCTTCAGCCGGAGCAACTGGGCGAAGTCGGCTGGGTTCGGGATGCGTCGCTGCACGGCGCAGAGGCTAGGCGGCGAGACGCTGGCGCCACCACGCCACAGTCGCTGCTGCCCCTTCGGCGAGCGGTGTGGCCGCCAGACCGAACGTCTGCTCGGTGAGCGAGGCGTCGATGATCCACGGCTTGTCGAACTGGTACAACACCTCCTTCAGGGCCTTCAGCGACGGGTTGAACAGACCCCCTACCGTGAGGGCCAGGCTCGGCACAGAGCCCACCTGCACGGTGGTACCGGCAGCCTTGGCCAGCGCCTGCACGGCGTCGCGCTGGCTGACGGCCGGTGCGCTGGGCACGTGCCACGCCTGCCCCCAGGCGCGCTCGTCGGTGCCGATGGTGACCATCGTGGCGACGACGTCGGGCATGTAGGTGACGCTGTGCGGCACGTCGACCCGGCCGAGCACCGACACCTTCTTGCCGGCCAACACCCGAGGCACGACTCGCTCGCCGAGCGACGAATCGATGACACCGGGCCCGTAGTAGTCGCTGGCCCGCGCGAGCGTGGCGCGCAGGCGGCCGGCAGCGTGGGCCGCGAACAGCTCGGTGGCCATGCGGGCCCGCACCGAGCCCTTCTCTCCGGTGGCCAGCAGCGGGTCGGTCGGCTTCATCGGCATCGGCCGATCGGCACCGAACGCATAGAGGTTGTCCATCATCACGACGACGGCACCCGTGCGCTCGGCCGCAGTCATGATCGCCTGGTGCATCGGCGGCCAGTCGGTACCCCACCGGTGGTACGGCGGGTTGGCGCAGTTGAAGATGGTGGCCGCACCCTCGGCGTGACGGGTGAGTGCGGCGGCGTCTGCGGCATCGCCCTTCACGAGCGTGATCGACGGGTGCACCTGGCCGGTGCCGCTGCGGGTGAACACGGTGACGGGCGAGCCCTGGTCGGCGAGGCGTTGGGCGATGCCCGAGCCGACGGGCCCGCTGCCGATGACGAGATGGTGCTGCATGGTGGTGACCTCCTGAGTAGAGCATCGCTCCGTTTGGAGAGCGGTGCTCACACTATGGCACCGGGTCAGTCGAGTTGTCGAGAGCACTGCTCTCATTTCTCGTGTGACGTCCGTTACGCTTGCCCCATGACCGGTATGCGCGAACGGGCTCGAGCAGCCACCACGGCAGAGATCCTCCGTCTGGCGCGCGAGCAGATGGCGACCGAGGGCGCCTCGGCACTGTCACTGCGGGCCATCGCCCGCGACCTCGGCATGGTCAGTTCGGCCATCTACCGCTACTTCCCCAGCCGCGACGACCTGCTCACGGCACTGATCATCGACTCGTACGATCGGCTCGGTGCCGCAGTGGAAGCAGGCGAGGGCGCGGTGCGACGACGTACCGACTACCGCGGGCGCTGGCGCGCCGCCGCCCACGCCCTGCGCACCTGGGCGATCGACCACCCGTCGGAGTGGGCGCTGCTGTTCGGCACTCCGGTTCCCGGCTATGCCGCCCCGGCGGACACGATCCCTGCCGCGACCCGCTACACGACGGTGCTCATCTCCATCCTCACCGACATGGCGGGCGCCGGCCATGTGCATCGCACCGCGGTGCCCAAGGTGCTGCGCGCCGACCTCGAACGGCTGCGCATCCAACTCGGCACCGAGGTGTCGGATGCCGCGCTCACCGTGGGGATGACCGCGTGGGCGGCAGTGATGGGAGCCGTGAACCTCGAGCTCTTCGGCCACCTGCACAACGTCGTGAATCAGCCTGGCGCGCTGTTCGACGCCGTCGTCGAGCAGCACGCAGCCTTCATCACGGCCTGATCGGCCGGCTATGCGCGTGGCTGGGTGAGTACTGGCAGGAGGGCTGCTGCCACCTCGGCGGGCTTCTCCTCGTGGACCAGGGTGCTGGCGCCCGGGATGACAGCGAGTTGCGCGTTGGGGAAGGTGCCCACCATCTCGCGCGCCCAGGCGACCGGGAAGAACGCGTCCTGCTCGCCCCACACCAGTTGCACCGGTACGTCGATGCGGCGGTGCAGGTCGCCCAGGTCGCGGACGAGTTTCGGGGTGAAGCTGGCCAGCAGCGTGGCGGCTGCCTTGCGATGCGGCGCCGAGTCGCGCAGCGGTTGCAGGAAGAACTCGTCGAAGTCGCCTCCGAGCAACGACCGATCAACAAAGGCTGCGCCGAACACCAGGCCGTTGCGGGCGATCCTCGGTTTGCCCGCCACCCACCCCAGACCGGCACCGAGCCCGGGAAGGCGACGAATGCCGACGAAGCTCCGGAACCGCCAACTCATCCGGTCCGGCGGTTCGGTACCGATGAGTCCCATCGCCCGCAGACGCGGGTCGCCGGCCACCGCATGCCGGGCGAACATCCCGCCGCTGTCCTGCGCCACCACGGCGACGTCGTCGAGGTCGAGGAGGTCGATGGTCCGGCGGATGCTCTGGATGTGCAGGTCGAACGACAGCGGTGTGTCGGCCGTGAACCGGCTCGACCCGGCGCCCGGCAGATCGATGAGGTGGCAGGTGACGTGGTCGGCGAGGTGGGGCAAGAGCTTGCGGAACGTGGCGCCGTGCACCGGCCAGCCGTGGACGAACAGCACATCGGGTCCGGTGCCCACCCGGCGATAGGCCACCTCGGCACCACCCACGTCGAGGAAGCGTTCGGGCGGCTGACGGAACAGGTCGGCTGCTTCACGGGCGGTGATGCTCATCGGGCAGTGCTCCAAGGCTTGGTGGTACCCGATTCGGCAACGGGCACCTGATGTGTAATCGGCGTTACGGAGCGTATTCGTAGTGCTCACTACAGTCAACCCACCACCCCGCGCTGGACGGAGCGAGCCCGCAGCGGCCGCGCCGATGGGGCGCTCGGGCAGTGCTTCGTCACATCGTTTCGATTTCGACAGAACGTCGACGCCCGTCCCAGTGTCGAGATCGGAGTCGGAGCCGAAGTCGGGATCGAAGACGAAGACGAAGACGAAGACGAAGACGAAATCAAGATCGGAATCGGAATCGAAGTCGGGATCGGAATCGAAGTCGAAATCGAAATCGGAATCGGGGTCGAAGTCGGGATCGGAATCGAGATCAAGATCGGGATCAGAATCGAGATCGGGATCGGAATCGGAATCGAGATCAAGATCGGGATCAGAATCGAGATCGGGATCGGGATCGGAATCGAAATCAAGATCGGGATCGGAATCGGGGTCGAAGTCGGGATCGGAATCGAAATCGGGATCGGAATCGAGGTCGGAATCGGGATCGGGATCGGGATCGGGATCGGGATCGATGCCGATATCGAAATCGGAATCGAGGTCAGGATCGGAATCGAAACGACGTGACCGGACTCCGGCCTCGGGAGGCGGGCGGCGGTACGGTGCGAGCGCCATGACCCCGGCCGCTGACCACCCTGCCGACCCT
>JBAXSU010000210.1:0-5299 GCA_037130535.1 Actinomycetota bacterium | reverse complement strand
CAGCAGGGCAACCCATCTCCCACCCTTACCTTCCATGACTGCCCCCTACCGCCGGTATGCGGCGAGCGGCCACGTCGACCAGTAGCGCCGATTGCCCGATATGTGCGCTCCACGCAAGGGGCGCGTGCAGGACCTTCACCACTCCTTCTCAGCCCCCGTGATCAGCCGACCGACTGCCAGCCCTCGCCGTCGACATAGCGCCTGATCACACGAGCCGGGTTGCCCACCGCGACGCTGAAATCGGGGATGGTGCCGGTGACCACCGAGTTGGCGCCGATGGTGACATGGCGACCGATCGTGGCCCCGGGCAGCACCACGGTGCCGTGGCCGATCCACGACCCGTCGCCGATCGACACTGGCCGCTCGGGCATGGTCTGGCGCGAGATCGGTAGATCGACGTCGGCGTACCCGTGGTTCTGGTCGGTGATGTACACGTGGTGCCCGGTCCACACATCGTCGCCGATGTCGATCGAGTAGTGCCCGACGATGCCGCTGCCCTTGCCGATGAGGCAGCGGTCGCCGATGCGCACCACCGGGTCGCTCAGGCACTGCTGACCGGGCACCATGCCGGCCGACAGGGTGATGTTCGGGCCGATCATCGTGCCCTCACCGATGTGGATGTAGCGCTCGTTGAACACCGTGTTGGTGGGGAAGCAGATGATGCTGCCCGCGCCGAAGCGACCGAACCGCTTGCCGGTACGGCTCTCGGGGCCGATGGCACCCCACCGCCCGATGGCCTCCCAACCGCGCCGGATCCATTCGCCGGCGATGTCGTGACGCCGGGTCACATGCTGTCGAGCATGGCGCGCAGCTGGAAGAACTGGGCCATGTTGCCCTCGATCTCCTCCATACCGCCCACCACACCCGTGAGGTTGCACAACACGACGTGATCCATGCCGTTGTCGGCATAGCCCGACAGGCGGCCGGCCACATCGTCGGCGTTGCCGAGGAAGATGACGTCTTCCACCAGTTCGAACGGCATCTCGGGCGCCAGGGCGCGCAGTTCCTCGGGGTCGAGGTCATGCACGATCAGGTCGATGAAGCCCTTGCAGTCGTCGCCGAAGGGGTGCTTGTAGCCGCGCTTGGTCCACACGTCGGCAGGGCAGAACAGGGCGAAAAGTTTGCCGAGCGGGTCTTTCTCCATCAGGTCGGCGATGTACTCCTTGCTCTCGCCGAGCATCACGAACGGCAACATGCTGCACGTGAGCGGCGGGCGACCGGCCTTGGCGGCCCAGTCGAAGATGGTGGCGCGCTTTTGGCCGTACTCCTCGGGCGACATCGGCCAGGCAGGGATCCAGCCATCGCCGTACTGCCCGGTGAGGCGCAGCATGCGCGGGCCGTGACCGGCCACCCACACCTCGGGCTTGCCCGCCTCGCTCTCGAGCGGAATGCCCATTCGCCCGGTGAGGCCCATGTCGTCGGGCATGCGACCGGTGTCGAGCAAGCTGCGCAGTTCGCGCAACACCTTCTCGCAGTCGGCCACCGGGGTGGAGAAGTCGTAGCCGAAGGTGACCAGGCTCTCGGCCTCGCCCGAACCCACGCCGAGGATGAACCCGCCGGGGACGAGGTGCTGCAGGGTGAGCGCCGTACGGGCGAGGTCGGCGGCCTTGCGGCGCGCCGTGTCGGTGACGCTGATGCCGACCGCCTTGGCGCTCTTTTGACCGATGAGGGCCGAGACGACGAACGGGTCGTAGAACGCGTCTGGGTCGGCGGCCATCTTCGAGTACGCCATGTCGGGCCACAGAGCGGGATGGAACACGCCCAGGATGTGATCGGGGAACCATACCGACTCGGCGTTCATGGCCTCGGCCAACTGCAATTGCATCTCGGTACCGGGCAGTGGATGCTGCCCACCGATGGTGATGCCAACCCTCATGACGACCCCCCGTCGTTGCTGTGCGACCGCCGTCGATCGCCGCCCGGACGTTAGTCGCGACAACCGGGGACAGGTGTCACCGTGCCGGAGGGCCGAACGGGGTACACTTTCAAGACCTTCGACACTGTGTGCCGGAGCCACCACGCTCCATGACCGTTCTCCCCCACTCCGAAACCGAAACCATCCTGCGTCACCCCATCGCCAAAGGTTGGCTGGTCCACTGTGTCACCGCGAGTGGCGCGATCTGCGGCATGTTCGGCATCATCGCCGTCGCCGACGACCAGCCCCGTGAAGCGATCCTCTGGCTGGTGGTGGCGATGATCCTCGACGGCATCGACGGTCCCGTCGCCCGGGCATGGAGCGTCACCCAGCACGTGCCGCGCATCGACGGTTATGCACTCGACCTCATCGTCGACTTCGTCACCTGCGTCGTCATCCCCGTCATCTTCCTGCACCGGTTCAACATGCTCTCACCAGGTATGTCGCTCGTCGTCGGGGCCTTCATCCTCTTCGTCGGCGCGTTGTGGATGTCGCGTACCGATCAGATGACCGACGACCACTGGTTCAACGGCTTTCCCGGCGAATGGAACATGGCCATTCCCACGCTCTACCTGCTCGACGCCAGCCCCACCGTGGTGTTCATCGTCTGTCTGGCGCTCGGCTTGTCGCAGTTGAGCAACTGGAAGTTCATCCACCCGATGAAGGTGCGCCGCTTCCGGCCCGTCACCGTCACCGTCACCGTGCTGTGGCTCGCCGCAGTGCTCGGCGTGGCTGCGGTGTCGCCCGACCTCCCGCTCATCGGGCACATCCTGCTGCTCGCCTGCCCGGCCTACATCACGACCATCGGCACCTGGCGCACGTTCGACGAGGATCGGTGGCTCGCCGCAGCCTGAGCCTCGGCTCGATCACCGACGTCGACGGCCTGCTCGTCGGGCACGCATCGTCGACAGCCCGGGGGTGGCGGACCGGAACCACCGTGGTGCTCGCACCTGCGGGCGCCACTGCAGGGGTCGATGTGCGCGGGGGCGGGCCGGGCACCCACGAGACCGATCTGCTGCGCCCCGAGAACCTCGTGCAGCAGGTGCATGCCATCTGCCTCACGGGCGGCAGTGCGTACGGTCTGGCCTCGGCCACCGGGGTGATGCAGGTGCTCGAGCAGCGGCACATCGGCTTCCCGGTCGGTGTCGACGGCACCGACGTCGTGCCCATCGTGCCGGCGGCGGTGATCTACGACCTCGGACGCGGCGGTGTGTTCGCCAATCGGCCCGACGCCTCGTTCGGTGCTCGGGCCACCCGCGCCGCCAAACGCACCCGGCCCACCATCGGGGCGGTGGGCGCCGGAACCGGGGCTGTGGCCGGCGGACTCCAAGGAGGCGTGGGAACGGCCAGCATCACCCTGGCGGACGGCATCGTGGTGGCCGCCCTGGCAGTGGTGAACGCCGCTGGCTCGGTGATCGACCCCGAGACGGGCCTGCCGTGGGAACTCGATGGCCGCACCCTGCGGCGACCCATCCGCACCGAGCTCAGCGCCTTGCGGGCAGCGCTCGCACCTCGCGCCACACCGCTCAACACCACCATCGGCGTGGTGGCGACATCAGCAGCGCTCACCAAGGCCGAGTGCACGAAGTTCGCCTCGGTGGCCCACGACGGCATGGCGCGCGCTGTGCGGCCGGCCCACTCGATGTTCGACGGCGACACGGTGTTCGCGCTCGCAACGGGTGCACCGGCGACTGCCGATCTCTCAGTGGGCAGTCGCGAACGGGCGATCGCCCTGAACCGCATTCTCGAAGCGGGCGCGCAGTGCTTCGCCGCCGCCTGCACCGCCGCAGTCGTCGAGGCGCAGAGCCATCGCAACGGCCCGCCCGCATATCGCGACCTGTGCCCGTCGGTATTCCCCTCCGCCACGTGACGCAGGCGACAACCTGGGCGCCTGGTTGGGGGAAGATGCGAATCGGTCGCTAGGTTCCCACGTGCGTCAGGGTCATTCGCCCTGGGTCACTGCCGGGTCACGACCCTGCATCGAGGAGGTCCACTCCATGAACGCCCAACCCTCCACTCCCTCGGCCGATCCGTCGTACCGCCGCAAGGTCACCGTTCCCGACCTCGGGCGCATGAAGGCATCCGGCGACAAGATCGCCATGATCACCGCGTACGACGCCACGTTCGCCCGCCTGGTCGACCTCGCCGGGATCGACGTCATCCTCGTCGGCGACAGCGTCGGCATGGTGGTGCAGGGTGTCAGCAACACCATCCCGGTCGACCTCGACGAGATGGCGTACCACGTGCGCATCGTCGCCCGTGCCCGCACCAAGGCCCTCGTCGTCGGCGACCTTCCGTTCGGCAGCTACCAGGTGAGCCCCGAGCAGGGCCTCACCAGCGCCATCCGGCTGATGAAGGAGGGCGCCGAGTGCGTGAAGCTCGAAGGCGGCCTGCCCATGGCGGCCACCATCGAGGCCATCACCCGGGTCGACATCCCCGTGATGGGTCATATCGGCCTCACCCCGCAGAGCTACCACCGCATGGGCGGTCACAAGGTGCAGGGCCGCGACGCCGGCTACGACGCTGGTGGTCGCGAGCGCCTGCTGGAGGACGCCCACGCGGTCGAGCAGGCCGGCGCCTGCGCGCTGGTCGTCGAGGGCGTTCCCATGGACCTCGCCGCCGAGATCTCGGCCAAGGTGTCGATTCCCACCATCGGCATCGGTGCCGGCGCCCAGTGCGACGGACAGGTGCTGGTGCTGCACGATGTACTCGGCCTGTCCGAGCGCACCTTCACCTTCGCCAAGGCGTTCGGCTCGTTGCGCGACCAGGCCATCGCTGCCGTGGCCGACTACGTGGGCGAGGTGCACCAGGGCGTGTGGCCCGACGAGCAGCACTCGTTCCGCTGAGCAGCCGCAGCCACCGCCACACCGTGGACGTCATCACCACCCCAGCCGCGATGCGGGCCTGGAGCGAGGCCCAGCGCGTCGCCGGTCGACGGATCGGGTTCGTACCCACGATGGGTGCCTTGCACGCCGGCCATCTGGCGCTGGTCGACGAGGCGCGACACCATGCCGATGCCGTCGTCGTGTCGATCTTCGTCAACCCGCTGCAGTTCAACGTCGCAGCCGACTTCGAGCGCTATCCGCGCCCCATCGACGCCGACCTCGAGCAGTGCGCGGCCGTCGGTGTCGACGCGGTGTACGCGCCCACTGCGGCTGCGATGTACCCGCGAGGGTTCGACACCCATGTCGAACCGGGCGTGCTGGCCGAACCGTTCGAGGGTGCTCACCGGCCCGGTCACTTCCGCGGCGTCACCACCGTGGTCGCCAAACTGTTCACCGCAGTGCAGCCGCACGTGGCGGTGTTCGGTCGCAAGGATGCCCAGCAGTTGGCGGTGATCGAACGGATGACCACCGACCTCGATCTCGGCACCCGTATCGTCGG
>JBAXSU010000021.1:0-27878 GCA_037130535.1 Actinomycetota bacterium | reverse complement strand
GCGCTGGGCATCACGTCGTGCATCCCCGACGTCGACGTCACCACCCCGGGCGCCCTCACTGCCGATGCGCTCGCCGCGGCCTGCGCCTCCATCGACGCCACCATCGTGTTCGCCTCGCCCGCGGCACTCGCCAACGTGGTGCGCACCGCGGCGCCCGGCAATCGCCACCTCGCCGCGCTGCGGTTGGTGCTGTCGGCCGGGGCCCCCGTGCCCATCGCCACGCTGCGCGCCGTTGCGACGCTGTGCCCGGCCGCCGAACTGCACACCCCGTACGGCATGACCGAGTGCCTGCCGGTTGCCGACGTCGACCTCACCACACTCGACGCCGTGGGCGCGGGCCGCGGCGTGTGCGTCGGGCATCCGGTGGAGGGCACCGTCGTGTCGATTGCGCCGTTGGGCTTCGACGCTTCGGCACCCTTGCAGTCGCTCGGCACCGGCATCACCGGCGAGGTGTTGGTGCGCGCCCCGTGGCTGTCCGACGGCTACGACCAACTGTGGCGCACCCAGCGCGACGCCCGACCGCTCGACCCAGGCGACCTCGCCACCTGGCACCGCTCGGGCGATGTGGGCCACCTCGATGCCGACGGCCGCCTGTGGATCGAGGGCCGGTCGGTGCACGTGGTGCACACCGAGCACGGACCAGTCACCCCGGTGCCGGTGGAGGTGGTCGTCGAGCGCTTGCCCGGCGTGGAGCGCTGCGCAGCGGTCGGCGTGGGCCCGCACGGCTGCCAGCAGTTGGTGGTGGTACTCGAACGGCCGACTGGCAAGGCAGGTCTGGCCGACGAGGCAGACACCGCTGCGGTGCGCGCCGCAGTGGGGGCTGCGGGCGGCACTGCCGTGGCCGCCGTGCTGCAGGTGAAGGCGCTGCCGGTCGACATCCGCCACAACACCAAGATCGACCGCACCGCGCTGGCGGCGTGGGCCGGCCACGTGCTCGCCGGCGACCGGGCGAAGGCCCCGCGGTGACACACTCGGGTTCGCCGCTGCGGGTGCTCGTGACGGGCGGGTCGAGCCTGCTGGCCCGGGCAACCGCGGAGTCGCTGCTGGCGCGTGGCGACGAGGTGGTACTGCTGCAACGCAATGCGGCGTCGCTCGACGTGCCGCAGGTGTTGGGCGATGTACGCGACGCCGACCTGGTCGACCAGGCCGTGGCGGGCTGCGACGCTGTGGTGCACCTCGCGGCCAAGGTGGGCGTGGTGGGCACCTGGCACGACTACCGCAGCATCAACGTCGACGGCACTGCCAACGTCGTCGCCGCCGCCCGTCACCATGGCGTCGCTCGCTTCGTGCACGTGTCGACCCCGTCGGTGGCTCACGCCGGCGAGGCATTGGTGGGCGTGGGCGCCACACCGGCGGTCACCGGGCGGTCGGGTGCGTGGTACGCCGAGTCGAAGGCCATCGCCGAGCAGATGGTGCAGGGCGCGGCCAGCGATGCGTTGCCCGTCGTGATCATCCGCCCGCACCTGGTGTGGGGCCCGGGCGACACGCAGTTGGTGGGACGCATCGTCGAGCGGGCGCGGGCCGGTCGGCTGGCGCTGGTGGGCGACGGTGCTGCACTCATCGACACCACCTACATCGACAATGCCGCCTCGGCATTGGTGGCTGCGCTCGACGCGGTGGCACCCGGTGCGGCCTGCCTCGGACAGTCGTACGTCATCGCCAACGGCGAGCCCCGCCCCGTGGCCGAACTGGTGGCCGGCATCTGCCGCGCCGCGGGCGTCGACATCGCCCCCCGCCGAGTGCCAAGGCGGCTTGCCGTGGGGGCCGGGGCGCTGGTCGAGCGGGTGTGGGCGCTGCGCGGCGAGGCAGCCGGCGAACCACCGCTCACTCGGTTCCTCGCCGAGCAACTCGGCACCGCGCACTGGTTCGACCCACGACCCGCGCGACGCGACCTCGGCTGGGAGCCCACGGTCACCATCGACGAGGGCTTCGCCCGCCTCGCCGCGTGGTTCCGCGAACAGGTGTGACGGACGGGACGGGGCCCGGGTGGGCGATCGACGGCCCCCGCTGGCAGGCTGTGCGGCGTGCAGCAGCGTGACCTCCTCATCATCGGCGCCGGCCCCGGCGGCTCGGCCGCGGCCATCACCGCGGCCCGCGCCGGGTTGCGCGTCACCATGTTCGAAAAGGGTCCGCACGGGCGCGACAAGGTGTGCGGCGACGGCCTCACCCCGCGGGCCGTGGCCGCGCTGGGCGAGCTGAAGATCGATCTGGCCCCGGCGCATCGCATCGACGGCCTGCGCATGATCGCCGGCAAGAAGACCCGCGAGCTCGCCTGGCCCGCCAGCGAACGCTTCCCCGGCCACGGTGCCGTATGGCCCCGCCAGCGCTTCGACAACCACCTCATGGACGTGGCCGCCGATGCCGGTGCCGAGATCCGTTACGAGACCGAGGCCCTGCCCGTGCTCGAGGGCGATCGCGTGGTGGGTGTCGACGCCGGCGGCGAGCGGTACACCGCGCCGCTCACCATCTTGGCCGCCGGCGCGCAGGGTGCTGCCGCCAAGGTGCTCGGCGCCGAGCGCGACCCCGACGAGCCGTTCGGCCTCGCCATCCGCGCCTACGCACCCACCCCTCGCCATGCCGAGCGGCACCTCGAGGCCTGCCTCAGCCTGCGCGACGAACACGGCACACCGGTTCCCGGCTACGGCTGGATGTTCCCGGCGGGCGACGGCACCGTCAACATCGGCGTCGGTGCGCTCAGCACGATGAAGGGCTTCAAGAAGCTCAACCTCAACAAGCTGCTCGACCAGTACGCGGCCATCGTGCGGCCCACCTGGTCGATCGGCGACTACGTCGACAAGCCCCGCGCCTGGCGTCTGCCGATGAGCAGCACCAAGCGCCACGGCCCCGGCTGGGTGGCCGTCGGCGACGCAGCCGGTTTCGTGAACCCGATGAACGGCGAGGGCATCGACTACGCGCTCGAGAGCGGCATGCTGGCTGTCGAGCAGTACCTCGCCGACCCCGCCCAGGCGCCCGCCAACTACGACCGGCAGGTCGGCCAGCGCTTCGATGCGTTCCTGCGCACCGGGCGGCGCTTCAGCTTCCTCATCGGTCACCCGTGGCTGCTGCGGCCCGGTCTGCGCATCGCTGTGGGCACGCAGACCACGGCCGACATCACCCTCGCCGTGATGGGCAACCTCATCGACTCGTCCACCCCCGGTGCCGCCGGCCGTGTGATGCGGGTGGCCGACACCACGCTGCGCTTGGCCGACCCCCTGCTGCGCCGCACCCGCGCCGCCGCCTGACCCCTGCCCCACCCGAGGATGCGGCGCGTCAGACCCAGCCGCCGGCGTAGCCGACCCACTGGCCGGTGGTGAACCGGCTCGTGCCGTCGAGGAACACCGCACAGAACGCGGCGAACTCGTCCATCGTGCCGAGCCGGCGTTGGGGCACCTGGGCCTCGATCTTCGCCCGCACCGCGGGGTCAGTGGCGCCGCTCGCCTTCAAGAAGCCGGGGAAGTCCATGAAGTTGGTGCCCACCGCGTTCACCTGCACATTGGCGGCAGCGACTTCTTCGGCGACGTTCTTGGCCATCATCGTCGCCCCGGCGCGCATGGCCGAGTAGAGCGCAGCACCCTTGCTGGGCCGCGCCGCAGTGGCGCTGGTGATCATCAGCACCTGGCCGTCGCCCTGGGCCACCATCGGGCGCACCACGGCCTGCAGGAAGTGGAACGGCGCCACCATGCAGCCTTCGTACAGCCGGCCGAGCTGTTCGGCGGTGCTGTCGAGGAAGCGGCCGGTGATGATCTGGCCCGAGAACGCCGCTGCTGCGTGGATGGCGCCGAAGCGGGCGATGCCGGCGTCGACGAGGTGCTGGGCCGTGGCGGGGTCGGCGAGGTCGCGCACACCGGGCACCACTTCCACCGCTGCACCGAGTGCTTCGAGCTCGGCGACCAACTCGGCCGAGGCATTGCCCAGCACGAGGTCGTGACCACGCTGAGCGAGGATGCGGGCGAGTGCGGGGCCGACGTAGAAACCGGCTTCGGCGACGAGGGCGACACGGCGTGAGGTGCTCATCGGCCCACTGTACATCTGGCACGACTCGTGCCACTTCCCGGCCGGTCCGGCCCGCCCCGCCGGCGCGATGAGCAGGTTGCGCAGCCAGTGCGCAGGTTGCTCATCGCGCCGCCCGACCCCACGGCCGCGATGAGCGGGGTGCGCTGCCGGTGCGCACGTTGCTCATCGCGGGAAGAAGGTGGGAACCGATCGGGGTCGGGCGGCGTCGGAAGGGACATGAAGTCGTCTCTCATCGCCCTGCTCGCCGTCGCCACCGCCGGCATGTTCGCCCTCGCTGCGTGCGGCGACCCCTCGGTCGAGCCCGCTACGAGTCCCACCGATCAAGGAAGCACCACCATCGACACGAATCCGTCCACGACACCCGCCACCACCCAGGCGCCGAGCGACGACCTCGCCGCACTGCTCGCCGGGAAGACCTACCTGTCGCAGACGACAACAGGCATCACCCTCGCCCCCGACGCCGTGCTGCGCATCTCGTTCGAGGACGGCCGCATCAGCGTGTCGGGCGGCTGCAACGGGATGGGCGGCGACGTCACCTTCGAGGGCGACGCCATGACCGTGGGTCCGATGATGTCGACACAGATGGCGTGCGACCAGTCGCTGATGGACCAGGACTCGGCAGTGCAGGCGTTCCTCACCGCCGGCACGACGGTCTCGGTCGACGGCGACACGCTGACGCTCACCGGCGGCGAGGCGACCATCACCCTGCTCGACCGTGAAGTGGCCGACCCCGACCGGCCGCTCGCCGACACGGCGTGGACCGTCACGGGTGTCATCTCGTCCGATGCGATCAGCTCGGGCTGGGGCAGCGCCGTGGCCAGCCTCACCATCGTCGACGGGCAGGCCCAGGTGAACACGGGTTGCAACCGCGGCGTGGCCACGGTCACTGTCGACGAGGCCGCTGGCACCATCGCCTTCGGCCCGCTCGCCCTCACCAAGATGATGTGCGACGACGACGCGATGAGGCTCGAGCAGGAGATCAGCCGGGTGCTCACCGGCACCGCCACCTACTCGATCGAGGCCGGCTCGCTGACGCTGATGAACGGCACCGACGGACTGCAACTCACCGACAGCACCCTCGTCGCGGGCTGACCCCCGCACGGGTGAGCACCCGATTCCCTCTCGCTCACCCCCGACGCATCGCGCCCACATCGGACAGATCAGTGGGCCATCATCATCGGCCCCGGACTGTGGAACCGCCCGGTCCGGGGCCGATCTCCTGGCAGGGCCTCTGCCAGAACCTGTGGCGCTTGCTACGGTGGCGGGATGATCGTGCTGCGCACTCCCGACGACCGCTTCGTGGGTCTCCCCGAATTTCCCTTCGAACCCCACTACGCCACGATCTCGAATGGCACATTGCGGGTGCACTACCTCGATGAGGGCCCGCGAGATGCGGCGCCGGTGCTGCTGCTGCACGGCGAGCCGAGTTGGTGCTTCCTGTACCGGCACATGATCCCGTTGCTCGTGGCCGCCGGCCATCGCGTGATCGCCCCCGACCTCGTCGGCTTCGGTCGCTCCGACAAGCCCACCGAGCAGAGCGACTACACCTTCGCCCGCCACGTCGACTGGATGGCCGAGTTGCTGTTCGACCAGCTCGACCTGCGCGACATCACGTTCTTCGGGCAGGACTGGGGCGGCCTGGTGGGCCTGCGCCTGGTGGGCGCGGCACCCGAACGCTATGCCCGGGTGGTGGTGGGCAACACCGGCCTGCCCACCGGCGACAACCCGCCGAACAAGGCGTTCCTCGCCTGGCAGAACTTCTCGCAGACGTCGCCGCAGTTCCCCATCGGCATGATCGTGAACGGGGGCTGCACCACCGACCTGGCAGCCGACGTGATCGCGGCCTACGACGCCCCGTTCCCCGACGACACCTACAAAGCCGGCGCGCGCATCTTCCCGTCGCTCGTACCCACCAGCACCGACGACCCGGCCCGCGCCGGCAACCTCGCCGCATGGGAGGTGCTCGACCGCTTCGAGCGGCCGTTCCTGTGCGCCTTCAGCGACGCCGACCCGGTCAGCAAGGGCGGCGAGCGGGCCTTCATCGGCCGAGTGCCGGGCACCGCGGGCCAGCCCCATGTCACCATCGAAGGCGGCGGGCACTTCCTGCAGGAAGACCGCGGGCCCGAGCTAGCGGCCGTCATCAACGACTTCATCGCCCGGACCCGCTGATGCTGGGCACCACGCGCTACGAGATCCGCATCGACCGGCCGGCCGCGCAGGTGTGGGCGTTGGCGGGCGATGCACCCCGCCTGCACGAGTGGTTCCCCGGCATCGTGGCCAGCCCGGTCGACGGCACCACCCGCGTCATCACGATGGAGGCGGGCATGTCGATGCCCGAGGAGATCGTGTGCTGCGACGACACGATCCGCCGCTTCCAGTACCGCATCACGGTGCCCATCTTCAAGCATCACCGGGGCACGATCGACGTGATCGCCCTGGGCGACGACACCTGCCTCGTCGTGTACTCCACCGAGGCCGACCCGCGCACGATGGCGTTGGTGATCGGCGGCGGCACGGCCGGCGCGCTCGACGAACTGAAGCGGCAGATGGAGAGCGGCATGCACGACACCGGCACACAGGAATCTGGCACGCACGACACTGGTAACGAGGGGACACACTGATGGGCCGCAAGATCCTGTTCATCACCACCGACCAGCAGCGCTTCGACACGCTCGGCTGCAACGGCGGCACGATGTCGCGCACACCGGTGGTCGACGGTCTGGCGGCACAGGGCATCAACTACCGACGCGCTCATCCGCAGAGCGTGGTGTGCATGCCGTCGCGCTCCACCATGCTCACCGGCCAGCACCCCAGCACCCACGGCGTGTGGATGAACGGCGTGCCGCTACCCGAGACCGCGCCGTCGGTGGCCGAGGTGCTGCACGATGCCGGCTACCGCACCGCCATCATCGGCAAACCGCACTTCGAGCCGTTCCTCGACCCGTTCGGTCGCTTCCCCGAGAACACCTACGCCCGCGCCGGCACCTTCGGCCCACACCGCGGCTTCGAGCACTTCGAGTCGGCCACCCACGGCGCCGCCGGGCAGTTGCACTACGCCCGCTGGATCGCCACCACCCACCCCGAAGCGATGGGCATGTTCTACCCCGTGCTCGACGGGGCGCTGGAGGTGAACGCCATGGGCGGCGGCGAGAACGGCGCGCCGCAGGTGTGGGACAACGCCATCCCGCGCGAGTGGTACCACACCGACTGGGTGGCCGACCGCACGATCGCCTGGCTCGACTCGTTGGGTGCCGCCGACGACTGGTTCTGCTGGATGAGCTTCCCCGACCCGCACCACCCGTGGGACCCGCCGAAGAACGAACTGCACCGTGTGCCGTGGCGCGACGTCGACCTGCCTGCGGGCTACTCGGCCGACGCTTCGAAGCGAGAAGCCGTGCTCGACGCCAAGCCGCGCCACTGGCGGGCCTGGTACGACGGCCGGCTGGTGAGCAACTACGAGGCCCCGCACGACTGGGTGCCAGCGACGATGACGGCCGATCAGGTGCGCGAGGTGAACGCCGTGAACGCCGTGGAGGTGGAACTGATCGACGAGGCCATCGGGCGCGTGCTCGCCGCCATCGCGGCACGGGGCTGGACCGACGACGTCGACATCGTGTTCACCACCGACCACGGCGAGTTCCAGGGCGACTTCGGCCTGCTGTTCAAGGGCCCGTACCACGTCGATGCGCTGATGCGGCTGCCGCTCATCTGGCGGCCGGCACCGTCGAGCGGTGTGGTGCCGGCGGCGGTCGATCGCCCCGTGGGCCTGGTCGACCTCGCCCCCACGTTCTGCGCGATCGCCGGCCTGCCGGTGCCCACGTGGATGGAGGGCAAGCCGTTGCCCGTGGACGAGGCCGACGCTGCCGCCCGCGGTTTCGAGCGGGTGCTCACCGAATGGGACAGCAACCTGTTCGGCGTCGACGTGCACCTGCGCAGCATCTACCGCGACGGCTGGCTGTGCACCGCCTATCAGCCGGGTTACAGCCACGACGGCACCGAGGGTGAGCTCTACTCGCTGGCCGACGATCCGCTGCAGCAGGTGAACCGCTGGAACGACCCGGCCTGCGCCGCACTGCGCAGCGATCTGCTGGCCGACCTGTGGGACCACCAGCCGCCGATGGTATCGCCCCTCCCTCGCGTCGTCGCCCCCGTCTGACGCCTGTCGGGCTACGGCCCACACGGGGCCGAAAGTCGACACCCGGTCACGCACTCGACGGGGATCGCTGCCAACATCGATTCATGAGGCGTACCACCCTTCTCGCCAGTCTGGTGCTGGCTACGGCGTGTGGCGCCGACGATGCCGCGAGCACCACGGTCGCAGCACCCACGACGGCCGCGCCCACCACCGTCGCTCCCACCACCGCACCAGCCACCACCGCACCAGCCACCACCGCACCAGCCACTACCGCCGCACCCACGACGGGCGCGCCCACCACGGTGGCCGACCCGTCGCGCACGATGTTCGACTTCGTCGAGGCAGGGTCACTCGAGGGTTGGGGCACCGTGAACGACACGGTGATGGGCGGTGTGTCGAGCAGCTCGACCACCTGGGAAGCCGGCCAGATGGTGTTCGCCGGCGACCTGTCGCTGGAGAACAACGGTGGCTTCACCTCGGTGCGCGGCCCGATCGACGAGCGCCTCGGCGCGCTGCTGGCCGATGCCACAGAGTTGACCGTGCAGGCCACCGGCGACGGCAAGGTGTACCTGCTGCAACTCCGCACGGTCGATGACCAGTTGTATGTGCAACGGTTCACCACCGTCGCCGCCGTCGAGCAGACGTACCCGCTCGAACTCGCTGCGTTCGAGCCCGTCGGCCGCTTCCTCGACCCACTGCCCGGTGCGGCGCCGCTCGATCCGTCACGCGTCGCCCAAGTGGTGATCTACCTGCTCGACAAGCAGGAGGGCGCGTTCCGACTGGCCGTACGCCGCCTCGCCGCCGTCTGACACCGCGCTGTCTACTTCGGGCAGCACATGGGCCTGAGGTCGACACTGCGAGAGAGACGTCGACGATGGGCGGGGCAGAGGACGACTCACTAGGGTGCGTTCATGGTGCGAGCGGGGGAGGTACGCGTTCTCGGTCCGATCGAGATCGTCGGGCCACATGGTGTGGCGACCCCGACCGGATTGCTGCCAAAGGCGTTCTTGGCGGTGCTGGCGCTCGAGGCTCCCCGGCCAGTGTCGATCGATCGGCTCAGTGATCTGCTGTGGGGTGACTCACCCCCCAGGGGGACCAAGGTGGCTCTGCAGCAGCTCGCTTCCCGCACGCGACGAGCGCTCGACGCAGCCGGTCTCGTCGGCGTACTGAAGGCGGTGTCGCCCGGTTACGCCCTGGTGGTCGATGCCGAACAAGTCGACGTGCGCGAGTTCCGCAGCCGGGCCCGGGCGGCCGATGCCCACCGTCGTGCCGGCGAGGCCGAGCCAGCGGCGATGCTCTTCAACGAGGCACTCGCCACATGGCGCGGTGGTGCACTTACCGACCTCGCCGAGCTCCCGATGCATTCGTTGCTCGCGCCAGGAATCGACAATGAGCGAGACCGAGCAGAAGAGCAGCGGGCCGAGTGCCTGCTGGCAGTCGGGCGGGGGGCCGAGGCTGCCACCTTCCTTGCCGAGGCAACTGCACGTTCCCCACTCGACGAGCATCTCTGGGCGCTGCGCGCCAAAGCCCTCCTCGCCGACGGCAGGCCTGTCGAAGCCGCCCGAATCGTGCAGATGGCCATGGCCTTGGTGACTGCAACGCTCGGCGTCCCACCAGGACCGGCGCTGGTGGAGATGGAGCAGCGCCTGCGACAAAGTCCTGCTCCGTCGATCGGAACGGATGGCCTGGCTCTCTCGGCCCCTGCTCCTATCGACAGCGCGCCGCGTCGAGGCGGGGAGGCAGCTCCGCCGGTGCTGCACGAGGCGCTTCGACGCGCACTAGATCGGGCCGAACGAGCTGCGCATACGGCGAACGAGCGGCTCGCCTTCGACGAGGCAGTGCGGCAGTGGCAGCGCGCCCTCGACATGCTCGACGGTATCGACCCTGGTGACGACCCGACTCGGCTCCGTCTGCTGCTCGGTCTCGGTGAGGCGCACAACCGAGTGAGCCTCGAGAGCGAGGCACGCGCTGCGTTCCGAGAAGCCCTCACCATCGCGAGGCGTCTCGGCGATGCCACCGGCTTCGCAAACGCGGTGCTCGGCTACTGCTCCGACCACATCGGCTTCGCGTCTCCGGTGGAGCAGACAGCGCTGCTGAACGAGGCGCTCACCCTGCTGCCCACGCACGCCTATCGGCTGCGCAGCAGAGTGCTCGGACGGTTGGCTACCGAGGTCTACTGGCATGGCGCCGTCGACCGCACGCTCGAACTCGCGAACGCTGCTCTCCAGGAGGCCGAACGCGCCAACGACCCGACATGTCGGCTCTGGGCCCGGTACGCGCTGGCGTTCGGCTGCTGGACTCCCGACCGCATTCCGCAGTTGCTCACCGTGTCCACCGACTACCTCGCCGATGCCCTGGCCTGCGGCGATCACTTCCACGAGATGATGGCCCGCCGCTGGTTGGCGCCCGCCACGGCCGAGCTCGGCGACGTGGCTCGGGCCATCGAAGAGTCGACCACGGCGATCATGATCGCCGACGACCTCGGACAAGCCGCGCAACAGTGGATGAATCGCGTCATCGCCGCCCCGATCGCGATGCTCGGAGGCGACCTCGAGCGGGCTGAGGCCCTTGCCACCGAGGCACTCGCGATCGGATCGGCCGTCGAGCCCGAGACATCGATCGACTACGTCGGCATGAACATCTGGAACATCCACTGGCTCCGCGGCGAGTTGGACAGCATCATCTCGCTCATCGAAGAGGTTGCTACTCATGATGGAGTAGGGCAGGCACGACGCTTCGGCCTGGCCTTCACCTTCACCGAACTCGGCCGACTCGACGAGGCTCGGCAACTCCTCCTCGGGCTCAGTGGCGAGGATCTCGACACTGTGCCGCGAGACGCATCGTGGTTCTTCACCATCGGTGCTCTCGCCGAGGCGGCGGCTGCACTGGGCGATGTCGGCTTGGCGGCGCAGGCGTTCGACCGGCTCGCCCCCTATCGCGACCGCATCAGCGTGAACTCGCTCACCACGCTCGGCCCTGTGGCGCACCAGGCCGGCATTGCCGCCTGGTGCTGTGGGCGGCACGACGAAGCACGCCAACTGCTCGGGCGCGCCGTCGAGATGGCCGATCGGGCCGGAGCTCCCTTGTTCGCAGCACGGTCGCGCTCCGTGCTCGCCACGTGGTCGCCGACCGACGGCTGATCACCGTTGCCGGGTGCGCCGCACCACCGGCACGGCGACGGCACCGAGCAGGAGCACCAGCGCGCTGAGCACGAGCAGGATCGTCCAGTCGACGGGACCGTCCTGCTCGACAGACCGCCCATCGCCGCCGACAGCTGTGGTGGTCGGGCCACCGGACGCAACCGCCGGGGACTCCTCGGCGGAGCGGGCCGTCGTGGTCGGGGCCGGCACTGCGGTGGTCGGACCGCCCGACGCCACAGCCGTGGTGGGCGCCAACGCGCCGTCCGACGACGACACGCCGGACGGTGCGGGCGGCGGTGTGGTCAGCGACGGAGGCACCCTTGGCGTCGGCGGAGTATCGGCGGGCGGTCCGACCACGACAATCGGCTGCACGACTTGCCGGGCGCCACCGTCGGGCGCCATACCCTCGAGGATCAGCGTGTGCTCACCGGGGGGCAGATCCGGTGGGAGTGCGACCTTGACGGTGACGCCACCCTCGGCATTGGTCGGGAACAGTCCGAGGAACACTGGGGAGCTGCGTACCCACAGTCCGGCCAGCGTGTTGGCCGCGAAGCCGTTTCCGGACACCTCGGCCACGAGTTCGTTGGCCGGGATGAGCGATGTGGGGGCATTGGTGGAGATGACCGTGACCTTGAACGTACGCGTCCGCGCGTTGCCCGCTCGGTCGCGAGCCGTGCAGGTGACCGTGGTGACGCCGACCCGGAACAGGCTGCCGGATCCCGGCGAGCACACCGTCGACAGGCGTATCGAACCGTCGTACGCCGTCGGGTTGTCGAAGTAGACGCGAACCGTGCCATCGGGCGGGATCTTGGCCGACACCTCGAGATCGGGCGGCTGGGTCATCGTTGGTGGTGTGGAGTCGGCATCGGTGACATCGCCGATCCACACGTCTCCGAAATCGTCGTAGTCACCGTCGCGGTTGATGTCGATCGTGAGGGCTCCGGTGGCGAGGTAGATGCGCCAATCGATATCGACTTCGAGGCCCGGGCCACAGCACGCGTCGATCTGCAGGAACCCCTTGATCCGCCCGTCGGACCGGAGACTGGCTCCGGTGCTGGCGCACACTCCGGCGAAGCACGCTGAGCCGGCGAACGAACCAGTGACTCCATCGCTCGACGACACGCTCACGGCCAACGAACCGCTGAACGAGAACACCGTGAACGACATTCCGGCAGACGCCGTCCCATCGAAGTCGAAGGTGCCATCGGATCGCACGAATCCCGATACCTGGGCCTGGAGGAAGCCGAGGTTGAGCGTCGCAGGCCTGGATGCGGGCAGCGAGAGCGTGACCACGCCGCCCGACCTGCTGAGGTCGAGCGTCGCCTGCGCGAGTTGAGCGCCGAGCACGCGGAGCTTGCCCGTGACGGAGCCAGTGAACGACCCGCTGGAGTCGATGCGCAAGGAGTTGATGGTGAGGCCACTCTCGCCGATCACCGTCACACTCGCCGGGGCGACCAGGCTGAGTTCCATCGGTCCGGTACTGGTCTGGCGGAGACGGAGGTCGACGTTGCTCACCCGTAGCGCAGGACCGAGATCCCATCCGGGCACCCGGAATGTGGTGTCGAAGGGATCCGAGCCGGCGAATGAGAGCACGGGGAGGTCGATCGGATCCGCGCCACCGGCTCGCAGGACGCCGCCGACGATCGATCCCCGGAGATCGGTGAGTCGGCTGCCGGTCTTCGCCAGGCTGAACGACGCATTGGTGATCTGCAAGCCAGTCGGGCCGAACGATGGGACGGCGACCTGGAACGAGAACGTGCCGTCGGACGCGATCGTGATCGAAGGGATGGGCACCGTGAACAGACCGCTCACAGCGACCTGCGGTGAGGCCGTCCCTGGTGCAGCCTTGAGAACGAGCCGGAACACGTCATCGTTGCGCTCGAACAAGATGCTTCCACTGAACGACACTGGGCCGAGGGTGAGCGAGTTCGCGACGAGCGGCACCGAGAACGACGGCGCTGTCCCGATGATGAAGGCGGGAGTCGAGAGCACGGGCAGACCGGGCACGGCGATCGAGCCGGCACCGAGCGACAGGCGAGCGTTGAGACCCTGCGGATCGATGAAGAGGTCGAGGGAGGGGACCGAGAACGCGAATCCGGCCAGCGACGCGGAGAACCCGTTCATCCGCACCGACACGAAGCCGTCAGAACGCACGACGATGCTCGGTGCGCTGAAGGTTGCCACCGTGCTCGTGCCGACCCGCCACGACAGACTGGGGTTGGTGGCCGAGAGGCTCGCCACATTGCCGTTGAAGCCGAGCGCGAACGACCCGGAAGCAAAGAACGGAGACGACCCGCCTCCGAGCCGCAACCCACCCGTGGGTAGTTGCAGACTGAACGATGCTCCGTTCCTCACCGGCACGGCGACGTCGACGGTGACACCGATCGCTCCCCAACCCGGAATGGTGACCGTGCCGTTGTCGAGAGCAAGCCGCGAGGAGGTGGCGCTGAAGGCGAGCCGCAACGTGCCCCCGAACTTCCAGCCACCGAGTTGCAACTCCGCACCCTCGGCCGGACGGACCGTCAAGTTGCCGGCGATCGTCGGGACGCCACCGGAGCGCGAGAGGGTGAGTGAGGCCTCAGGTACTTCGAGCGCCGCGCCGAACAACTCGAACGTCCCCGCGACCGACATCTGCATCCCGGCTGCCGAACGAACCATTTCGAACGTGCCGTCCGTGATCGAAGCACCCGCCACCGTGACGCGGTCGGTCGAGAGCGCAAGGGCTCCGAATCCGGATGAATCGAGAGAGCCGTCCACACGTACGCTCCCGATTCCGGTGAACGCAACCGTGGCGCCGACGACGAGTGAATAGGCCGAACCAGAGCGACTCAGCGACAACGTCGGTGTCGATACCGAGAGCGGGTCGAGCCGCAGCGAGTCGGCAGCGACGGTGAGGCTGGAGATGCCCCGCTGATCGGCCGTACCGGTCACGGACGCGTTGGTGATCAGCCCCGGAATCGTGAGACCGCCGGTGACGGCGAGCGAGAACGTACGGCTGCCGATCGTGGCTGTCGCCGAACCCGATACTGAGAAGCCGCCCAACCGCATGCCACCAGCAGCAAAGGTGACCGCGAGCGAACCGGTTCCGGCCAGACCGTCGAGAGAGCCGCTGACAGTGAGGCCCGCCACTGCGCCATCACCCGCGAAGGTGAGCGACCCCGAGAGCACGGCGCTCGGCACACCGCCGACCGACCGGAGCCGGAACAGCGGGCCGGTGGCCGACTGTGCCGGAGCACCGGTCGGCAGGGTGCACGCTGCGGGGCTCGGCGGGAGCGTCGTCGTCGTCGGTGCCCTCCCGACCGTGACCAGCCTGCCCGGGCCGAACGACAGGGCGGGCATGCCGAGTGCTACTTCCATCGACCCGGTCGAGTCGACGCATGCGGCCACGCTGAGTGTCGAGCGTCCCGCTGCTGTCGCCAACCACGACGGCAAGGTGGCGGTGCCGAGGACGGTGAGCGATGCACGCAGAGTGCCAGCGCTGCGGGCGAACGTGAGTTGGGCCTGGCCGCCCACGCGTGTGCCGGCGAGGTCCATCGTTCCAGAGGAGACGGTGAGGGTGAGGGTTCCGGTGAGGTCGCTCGCCAACGTGCCCGACACGGTCGCTCTCGCGCCAAGCACCGCTGTTGAGCCGCCGATGCGCACCGACCCGATCCCATCGACAACGTCGAGATCGATGAACGCATCGTCGATCGTCACGCCGCCCAGGGGTCCGATACGGTCGACCTCTGCCCGGGCGTGCAGATCGAATCCGCCGCCCCGAGCCACGAGTTCGGTATCGAACATGGCACCGGTCACCAGCCCGGGTAGGTCGAGTCGACCCGACAGCTGCATGCCGCCGTTGCGCAGCAGCGGATCAGTCGACGACGGGTTGGCCCCCGGGGTGTACATCCGGAACCGTCCGGACACCCCAGCGGATGGGACGAAAGCCGCCGGCATTCCGGCGCGCACCAGGGTGTCGCGGAAGGCCTGACTGTCGAGACTCGTATCGACACCGACCGACGGCAGCCGTGTACCGCCCGACAGCAAGCCGGTGTTCAACACCATCTTGGTCCGGCCACCGATGAGCGGGATCGCACCCTCCACTTCGAGCCCGGCAGGCGACACCTGCATCGTGGCGCGGCCGAGTTGGAAGCCGAGCAGGCGACCGTTGTACACACCCTCGACGTACATGCTGCTCGCCCATGCCGTCGCACTCGTGTCGCTCACCCCGATGAGGCCGGGTACGAACATCTGCATCCGCGCTGCGCTGTCGACCTGTCCCGCCAATCGGGCCACCTGCTCCAGCCACGCCGGGTACTGCGTGATGTCGTCGGGCGGTGGTGGCACCGCAGCCAACTGCGCAGCAGGATCGGTGACAAGACGAGGGAGGTTCAGCGATGCCGTCACGAGCAGACCGCCATACGTCACCAGCGATTCGAACCGCTCGCGGGTCGACACTGGGAACAGACGCGGGTCGATCGGGGTGCCCTCGGGCAGCTCGTAGAGCTTCTGCACCTTGCTGTTCAACAGGTTGCGCTGGCCCGGAAGGAAGGCGATACCAGACACGTTGGCCGTGTCGAACCCGAACACCGTGATGCTGCCCGACATGGTGACGGCCCAGTTCGGGTCGAGCGGCTGGAATGTCGGCAGGGTGCCACCGGCGATGAGGGTGTCGATCAAGCCGCCCACCGGGAGACGTGCCCCGATCGACATCCGATCCGAGACCCCGAGTGTGGCGGAGCTGAGGATGCCGTTCAGCGCAGGCGCGCCACCGGGGAACGAGCTCGACGCCGCTGCCTTGGAGAGTTCGGTGAGACTGCCCTCGAACTCGAGGTACAGGCCGGTTCGATCGAGTTGCAGGGTGCCGCCCACTGTCGGGTCACCGAGCGGCAGACCGAGGAAGGTGGGCTGCAACGCACCGGTGATGGTGAGGCTCGGGTCGAACAGGTCGCCGAACGCCGACAATCCCTGCGCCGTGGCGCTGCGGATGATCTCGGCCAATGCTGCGAGGGCTGCGCCGCCGGTGCCGATCAGACCGGTGAAAGCCGACCCGCTTCCAGCGGGCTGGAGGGTGAACGTGCCGTACCGCTCGGGATGGGTGAGCACATCGTTGGCAGCCATCAATACGACATTCATCAGTTCCATCGCAGCGCTGCCGGCTCGCGTCAGATCCTGGGCGCTCACCGAAGTCGGCAGTAGGCCGGGCACCGCTGCCCGGCCGAGGAGACGGTCAACCACCCACGTCCGGGTGATGCGTTGAGCCCCCTCAGCTGCACTCACCGAGCCGTTGCCGTCGAGATCGAGCAGCAACACGGCGAGCGGATGACGGCGATCGGCTTCGAGCCGCACGGCCACCTGGTCGAGCACCACGTCGAACATCTGCTCGGCACCTGCCGCTACACCGTCAGTGAGGCTGAGCAGGAACGCGCGCATCCCGGCAACGGTGCCGAGCACGACGCCCTTGGTGTCGAGTTGAATACCGAACGTGGTCCGCGCCGGCATCACCAATGCCAGCGGACTACCGAGGACCGGCGATGAGTAGGCGAGGTCATAGCGCGGCGCGGTGGGGTCGGAGAGGTCGATCATCATGCCCACTCGACCGAGTGGCATACCGAACGTGCTGAGGTTTCCGGCACCCACCAGTTGCACCCCGTCGGGGTCGTTCGGGCCGGTGGGCAGGCCGAGATTGATCCCGACGGTGAGGGTGCCGTCGAGCAGCCCCGGGAAGGCGGGGGCGACCACCTTGCCCGACAGCGACAGGCTGAACCCCTGCTGCCAGAGCGGGCGGCCTGTCCGCACGACCGGTCCCACCGCCCGGGCGATCGCTGGGCCGTCGATGACCGTGTCGCCGGGGAAGGTGAGCACATTCAGCAACGCCAGCGGGTCGCCGCGCGGGGGCACGGGCACGCCGGTACCACCGAACTGCGCCGCACCTGACACGTTGGCCAGTACGAGGCCGGTCGGACCGAGCGGGATGCCCAACGGTGCTGTCACCTTCAGCAGCACCGGACCGTACTGGGTGACCACCAGGTCGACACCGCCACCGATGCCTGCCACGGCCAACTCGCCGCGAATGCGCCCGTAGAACACCGTCGTGCCGTCGACCTCGACCGTACCGAGGGTGAGTCCGCCTCCCACCCGCATGTCGCCTGGCAGCGTGAACGGCGCGACTCCCATCGACACAGCGTCGAGGTTGGTGATCGGGAACTCGCCACGTGCCACCCTGGCGAGGTCGACCTCGAGACCCGTGAAGCCCGCCTCGATGGGCCAGGACTCGGTGGCTCTCAGGCCGCCGCTGACGCGGAGCCGCATCCCCTCGAGCAGGTTGTCGTCGAACACGACCCCGCCCGCCCCGATCGGCGGAGCCGACGGGAACGTGACGCCGACGGAGTCGACCCGAAGCGGCACGAAGTCGGGGAGCCCGAAGCCGAAGTCGGCGGGCACCTTCACATCGACCGAGAAACCGGGGAGCAGCCGCGGGAGGTAGTCGGTTCCGATGGCCAGGTTCGAGAAGGTGCCACCCCACCCTGCGAGCTGCGAGATGCCCTCGTCGAACATCACCGTTCCGCCCGGACTTCCGAGTGTGAGCAGATTGCCGCCGGGTGTCGGCGACACGTTGAACTCCACTGACTCGGCGCGAAGAGTCATGAGCGAACCGAGCGGCACCGAGATGCGCCGCGCGGTGAGTCGTTCCAGGCGCGGCTCGAGGTGGAGTCGACCGTCGTCGAGCCTCACCGCCAATCGGGCCCGCACGCCGAGCCGATCGACCGTGATGCCACCCAGGGCACCGGTGAACTCAGCCGAACCGACGAGGTCGGCCACCACATCAGCACCCGGGTTGAACGTGCCGGTGACGTTCAGCGCGACATTGTCGAGCACCGAACCGGCCGGGCCGTCGAGGCGGAACGCCCCGCTCACCGCGGCGACGAACTCGCCGTTCCGGTATCCGCCCAGCACGACGTCGCCGCCGAGCACCATGTCGCCCGAGCGGAGCCCGTCGAAGCCGATCGTGAGCGGCCCGACGTCGAGCGGTGCGATCACGCCACCCGCCAGCGAGGCGACGTCGAGCGAAAAACTGAACCGGTTCTGCGCCGGCGGCGACATCGGCGTCACCACTGGGCCACCAAGGCCGAGCCGGGGAACCACCCCGCCGAGATCGCCGAGCGCCGCGAAGTCGAATCGACCGGTGACTGTTGCAGTGAACCGATCGATGTTGGTTCGATCGGGGAAGTCGAGGTTCACGGACGTGATGTCGAACGGAACCATGCCACCGAGGCCGAGTTGCTCGGCAAACCCGCTGCTCGCCACCTCGACACTCGATGCACCCACGGCGCCCGTCTTCGACACGCTGAGGTCGCGCACGGTGAGCGTGAGACCGTCGAGCGCAGCGATGCTCGCCGTGGCCACTGAAGATCGCAGAACGACGTCACCGGCACCGGGCCCGACGGTGAGCAACGCGTCGGAGGCCGACGCCGAAGCGGCTCCACCGGCGAAACGGGCGGTCGCACGTGCCGCACGCAGCGTCACCTTCCCCGTGGAACTGAGCGAACCATCGAGGCCGGTGGCCGACCCGACCGGAGCGGCAGGGAGCAACACAGCCGAGGCCGCAGCAAAGCCGATCGAACCGGACAAGGCCCCACCGGGCAGGCTCGCCGCGAGATCGACGGTCACCACCGGATCGACCACGCGCAGGATGGTCGGCGCACCCAGCTCCACCTCGTCGAGCGCCAACCGCCCGGTGAACGCCACCGAATCGGGGCCCGCTGCGATGGTGACATCAATCGCGCCGGCGGCACCGGGAAGTGCGGTCGACAACGAGAGCGAGCCGCTACCGCTCATCGTCGACGGGCCGACGTCGGCCGAGAAGGCGACCTCGTCGACCGCGAAACCGGCGAGCGTGAACGAGCTGGTCGGCGTCACGGTCGACTCGAGGTGCCAGATGTCGCCGCGCCGACTACCGACGAGTTGCACCTGTGCCGGAACGCCGAGTTGCTGCAGGGATGGTGGTGTGAATCCACCGGCCAGGGTTGCCGCGTCGGGCTCGCTCCGCCCGTCGCGAACGACGAACCGCTGCTCCCAGTCGAGCGCCACCGGACCGACGGTCGCAGCGAGCTGCAGCGACGACTCTCCCGTGATGCTGGTGACGAGGCCGCGAGCGAGGTCGTGACCGTCGCCTGCTGCCGGGGTGAGGCTGACGGCGAAGTCGGCGGCTGCGGCACCATCGAGCGTGGCGGCGCGACCCGCCACCTGCGCCGAGCCGCTGAGTTCGACCTGGCCCGACACCGCCAGATCGAGCTTCGTCTCCGGCGACACAAAGGCACCGTCGCCATCGATTCCGGCATCGAGCACCAGGCTGAAGTCACCGGTGAAACTGCCCGAGCTCTCGAGCCCCAGACTGGAGGCAAGACCTGCCAATGCCTGCTGCGCCTGAGGGCCCAGATCGGCGAGGTCGACCCCGGCCGCGCGGGCAAGGTCGTCGAGTGTCACCTCGAGGCGGACGCGCAACAGATCGTCGCCCGACGCAGCCGCGCCCCCACAAGCCGATCCGGCGCTGGCCCGCACCGTGACCCCTGCCGAGCCGAGGAGGCGGCACACCTCGGCGAGTGCTGCCGCAGCGTCGGGTAGTGGCGGCGCCTCGGGCAGTCCCGCGAGCGGCGGCAGTCGAGGCAGATCGAGGCCGTCCGTGTCGGGCCCGAGATCGAAGTACTCAGCGAGTTGCTGCTGCACCAAGGGGGGCTGTGATTCCGGCGCTCCTGGCGAACCCGCGGAACCGAGATCGAACTGCTGCAACCAGCCGAGCACAGCCGCGACCAAGCTGTTCCATGCGTCGACAAGTTCGTCGAACAGTCGCTCACCAGGTGATCGACTGTCGCCCCCATCGACCTCGTCGACGAAGGAGATCTCGAGGATGTCGTCGATCACACCGAGCTCGTCGCCCGACTCTGTTTCGAGGCCGATCACGAGGCCCTCCGTTGTCTCGACCTCGGCGTCAGGCACCGCGGAAACCAGCAACTCACGCGGCTGGTCGCCTGGCCGGACGGTGAAGGTGAAGCCGGACACCGTCGAGCGATGTCCGGGATCGGTCACCCCCGATGTGCCCACGCTCGGGAGCAGTTCGATCATGAAGTCGCTCTGCTGCGCACCACGCAGCACGTTGGGCACGACGGTGACGGTGGTCGGCTTGGTAATGGGGTCGCCGACGAACGAGATGGTGAGCCGCTCGGTGTTCGAAGCCCCTCCGCGCTCGGCGATGGTCCGCTTCAGCGTCAACTCCGCTGACAGCGGAGGATCGGCGGGCCCACGAGTGAACCGTGCCCGAGCCCGGATGTCGTCGTTGACGATCACCACCTTGGCTACGTCCGGACCCGACCCGATCAACTGCAAGAGCTCATTTCCATCGGGGGTCCTGATCGTCAGGTACAGATCCTCGTCGACTTCGGGCAGATCGTCGCCGAACACCTCCACCGTCACGTTCTTCACGATGTCTCCCGGCTGGAACACCAGAGTCGACGATGCAAGTACGTAGTCCTCTTCGAAGGCCCAGACGCTCTGCGCGTCAACTGTCACCTCGACCGCCGACGTGATCGGCCGGCCGACCAACTCGACCGGCAGCGTGAGGAACACCGACTCTCCGTCACGCTCCGTCACTCTGCGCGTGATGAGTTTCTCTGGGTCTTCGCCGGTGAGGCGTACGAAGCGGGCGAGCACCGTGTCGTCGTCCTCGATCACCACGGAGCCCACGTTGTCTGGCAGGTCGACAGCGGTGATGAAGACCGCCACATATTCAGTCGCCTCGACCTCGGTGTCGTTGTCGAGAATGGTGAACGACATCGGTGGACCGACGAGCTCGCCCGCCGGGATCGTCGAGAACAGATCGAGAGCGAGGTAGTCGGCACCTTCTTCAGCGACACTCGCGTCGTCCTCCGACATCACGCGGTAGGTGATCGGGACGGTGGCGACACCTGATATCTCGAGCCGCAGCGACACCACGCCCGCCGACTCGGGAAACCGCGGCACGGAGTCGGACGATGCCGGGATCGATCTCAGTCGAACAGTGGGTGGCGGCTCGTCGTCGACGACGGTGATCGTCGCGCGAACCTGCTCGCCGAGAGCGAACGACCGACCGATCTCGAGTCCGAGCGTGCGCGACGGCGTGAACGCTCGGTCGTCGACCACACTGAGCTCGATCGAAACCGTGCCACCGGCTTTCGGAACCGACACCGAACCTGCTGCGAGCAGGTCGACACCGCTCGAGGCGTCGCGTACCCGAAGGCCTGTAGTGGCTCCCGTGAGACCGACGAGGCGGAGGGGAACGGCAAGCGTCCCCGACCCACCGGGAACCGTGGGCGTCACTTCGAGCACCACAGTGGTCGGCGTCCCTTCCGTCACCGTTGCGTCCGGAAGGGAGAGACGCAGCGGTGGAGGGTCGTCGTCGGCGATGGTGACCGTGAACTCCTGGGTGGCCCCCGCATCGAAGCGCCCGAGCGACGGCGCACCGAACACCACGGTGAAGGTCTCGGACGGTTCGGGGACGTCGTCGTCGTCGACCGGCAGGCGGAACGAACCCGACGTCGAGCCGGCGTCGATGATCACTGATCTGGGTACACCCGTGGTGTCGACGTCGACACCCCCCACCTCATCGACCGCAGCAACAGTTGCCGAGCCCGCCCGGAACGACAGCGGCACCGCAACATCGACGTCGACCGCCCGGTCGATGGTTGCCTCGATCGTCACGAAGCCACCTTCATCGACAGTAGGGGTGACGCGCGCCGTCACGGTGACCGGGTCGACGTCGACGATGTCGACGGTCACCGTGTCGTCGATACGACGGACCCGCTCGTAATCGGGCGACACGAGACGCACCTGGAGTTGTTCGAGGCCCTCCACCTGGCTGTCGCTCGTCACGATCAGCGTGACCAAGGCCGTCGTCCGGCCCGACGCGAACGTGACCGTCGGCGACTCGAGCCGGGCATCGCGTTCATCGGCGGTACCCGGCACAAGAGTCGCTTTCACGGTGAGCTCGCCCGTTGCCGAACCTGACCGCCGCAACACAGGTATGTCGACTCGCACCTCGCGACCGACGGTCTCCTGCACCCTGCGAGTCGCCGCCGGTAGCGTCTCGCCGAGGGGCGTCGGCCGCCCATCGCCCCGGTCGAACTGCACCAGGCTGGGCACGTCGTCGTTCACCACCGACACCACTGCACGGGCATCGGCGAACGACTCGAGGATGGCCTCGACGGAGAAGGACTCGGTGTCTTCGTCCCACTCACCGTCGTCGAGCAGGGCCACGGTGAACACCGGGCTCGACGTCGAGCCGGCCGGCACGGTGATCACCTGGTCGAGCGCAGCGAAGTCCTCGCCCGACGATGCCGAGTCGTCGACCGTTCGCACCCGGAACGGCAGGCTCATCGACACCGCAGCCGACAGCCGCAACTGCAACCTGACCGTACTCGTGGCCTCGGGGAATCCGGCCGTGGGCATGTCGAACACCTGGATCGTCACCTGCGGACGAGCCTGACCGTCGTCGATCACGATGTCGCGCTGTGCCAGTTCGCCCGGAACCGACGACCGACCGACGATCAACTTCACCGTCTCGGCCGCTTCAAAGACAGAGTCGGTTGCACCGCTGATCCGCAACGTCACCAGGCCACCGTTGGCGGGGAACTCGACCTTGCTGCCCGACGTCTGGATGACGGAACCGAGTCCGACGCCGGGGAGCACCTGGCGGATCGACACTTCGCTCGTCGACGCGGTTCCGGCAGCGATTCTCACCGGCACCTGTACGGTGCCCGTCGAACCCGTTCCCGTGGTCTGCGGCACGATCCCGATCTGCACATCGATGGAACCGCCCTCACGGACCCGCATCGACGGCAGCGACACGAACATCGGGTCGGCATCGTCGTCGGCAATGGCGACCTCTCTGCTGGCCGATGCAACCGGATTTCCCACCGGCGCAGCGCTGACGGTGACGTACTCGTTGTCGGGTTCGAGGTAGTCGTCGTCGTCGACCACTTCCCAGGAGGCCGAACTGCTGACGATCGCTCCCGCAGCAATCGTGAGCCTGGCGCTGAACGCCCGGAAGTCGACACCGCCTCCGGCGGCAGCAGGTGCCCTGCCAGAGCCAACAGTGACATCGAACGTCAGCGGCATCGCTGCTCGTCCCGACAGTTGCAGCGACACGGCCGAGAAGCGGGCATTCTCCGCCACCACCGCCGACGACACGATCGTGACCGTCGGAACCGGGTCGTCGTCGGGAATGGTGACGCTCGTGCTGGCTTGCTCGCCGGGCACCCCGGCGCGCCCCACTCGCAACTCGAAGGTCTCTGGGCCTTCGTAGACGTCGTCAGCCAACGTCGTGAGGTACAGAGTCACCGTCCCACCACCGGCTGGCACATCGATGCGATCACCCGAACGCAGCGGGGTGGCTGTCGTGCCCACTGCCGTACGCACATCGAAGTCGACTCCAGCGATCGCCGAACTGCCGGCGAAGGTGACGGGAAGCTTCACCGTCCCACTTCCGCCAGCTCCGTTCGGCATGATCGTGAACGTCACCGGTACCGACGCCGAGCCACCCTCGGTGGGCGCAACTGCTGTCGAGGCAGCCGAAATCGTCGCCGGCGGCGGGTCGTCGTCGGTGATGAGCACGGTCAACGTCGAAGCTGACATCACACCCGACGACGGAGTGCCGAACAGGATCTCGAAGGTCTCGCCCGAATCGGGCAAGTCGTCGTCGCGGATCGGTACCGAGAACGATGTCGTGGTCGTTCCCGCCATCAGCACCAGCGATATGGGCAACAAGGAGGGATCGACATCGTCGGTGGCTGCGCCGCCGACAGCCGCCGATACGCCACGCAGTGACACCGGCAGGTTGATCGTCGAGAGTGCCGGCGAGGATGCTGTGACAGTCACGAACACCTCGCCTCCCTCCACCACCGTCGAGGGTGCCGACGGGGTGAGCGTCAACGCACCACCACCGCCACCACCGCCACCACCGCCAGTGTCGTCGTCGGCGATGGTGATCATGACTGCGCCGAACGACCAGGGGTTGCCGTTGAAGAACGAGATGCTGAATGACTCGTCGGACTCGTCGAGGAGGTCGGCAACCACTCGGAACGGTACCTGCAGCGTCGTCGTGCCCGGCATCAAAATGGCACTCCCCGGCGGCACCACGACGTCGTCTGCGTCGCCGCGCCACATGCCGCTGCCGTCGACAGCAGCGGTACTTCCGGAACCGGCCCACGTCACGAACACGCTGGTGATCGACGGGTTGAAGATGTCGACGCTCGCCATGCGGTCGAGTAGTCCACCAGTGCTGCCCTCGCTCACCCGGAGTTCGAACGTCATCACCATCGGGCTCATGCCCATCGGCGGGGCGACGAGACTCACCCCGATCGACCGCGACGCGGTGAACAACTTCGACGGGCTCGGCCGTACCGCTTGGTCGAGCCCGACGGAGGTCGGCGCGTCGGCGGGAACAGCAGCGTCTTCACCTGCCGCTGTTTCTGGCGACACAATCTCCGGAGACACTTCGAGTCGACCCGATGAGACAAGCGCTGCGAGCTGCTCGGCGGGCGCGGCGAGCACACCAGATCCGCTGATCCGTGCAAGGCCCGTAGCACGAGCGGGAACCATCGAGCCGAACGACACCACCCCACCGCCGAGCACCACCTCGCCTTCGCCGAAGGCGACCTCTGGAAGCGAGCGATCTCCGTCGAGGCGGAGCACGCCACCGTCGAGCAGTTCGGTCACCGCGGGCGACCAGTCGGCGAGGGCTGCGACCGACACCTCTGCGTTCTGGCCGATCGTCACCCTGCCAGGGCCGCTCACACTGCCTCCGCCGACTCGGACGCCAATGTGCACCTGCAGTTCACCGGCATGAACGTCGACCGCGCCATCGGTCTCGAACGCCAGCGCAGACAAACGGGCAGGTGCCGCACCTGCGTCGATCCGCACCACACCGTTCGCTGCGTTCACGAAGCGCGGGCGCGTGTCGAAATGGGCGGCGGGCGACCCTGCTGCCTCGTCATGCACTCCGACGACGGAGGCACCCGCTGCGAGCGTCACCAGACCCTCGTTCTGCAGTTCGGTGCCGTCACCGAGGCGGAGACGCGCATTGCTCCGCACCTCGAGCCCACCCGTCAGGCGCGTGTCTGCATCGAGTTCCAGATCGCCGGTGACTGCCAGTGTTCCAGCGATCTCGAGCGACGCTCCAGCCGGCGACTCGATGCGCCCGTTCGCGGCGAGCGTCGCCCCCTCGGACACCTCAGCGTCGTCGAGCAGCACCAACTCGGCAGCGTTGTCGAGCGTGACACCACCGAGATCGGTCGGGCCGAAGATGGTGACAGACGACGACGCGATCGTCAGACGGGCCGAAGACCCCACCTCGAGCGCACCGACGGTGACCGTGACACCTGACAGGTAGATGTCGCCGAACGAGAAGCAGACAACGTCGCTGTCGTCTGGGGTGGCCTGCTCGGCCCAGTTCTGGCGAGCGAGGAACTGGAGTTGCGAGACGATGCCGTCGCCACCTGCCCACGTGCGGGTGCATCGGGAGGGTGCTAGCGCCGCCAGCGAGGGGACACCGAGTGGCAGTAGGCCGACCACGACGAGCACGGCGAGCGCCGCTGCAACTGGCTGTCGCCAGCGTCGCTCCGTCTGCCTCCGCACGCCCTCAGACTGCTGTCCAACGCTGATAGCGCGCTGACAGCACGCTGAGCGCTCACGTCGACACGTTGCGTCTCGACCCTGGGAGTCAGGTCGGACGGAACGACCGGCCCTCGCCAGCCCCGTCGTTGTCGTCGCGCAGCAGGGTCATCGGGCTGGCACCACCGTCGATGTACCCCAGCGCATACGCGCCGTGTTCGTAGCCGATCAATCGCTGGATGCGCTCGGGGAAGCCACGCACCTCGTCGAGGCTGTACGACAGGTACTGGTTCTCCTCTTGGCGCAGCCAACCGAGCACATAGTCGACGTTGATGCCCACCCGCACGGCGTCGCTCTGGTTGGCCCCACCGCCGTGCACCGTCGAGCCGAGGTACAGCACCACCGAGCCGCGCGGCATGGCGGCGGGCAGGGTGTCGTCGTGGGTGAACTGGTGCTCGGCCGACGAGCCGTGGCTGTCGGGCACCACACGGGTGGCGCCGTTGATCTCGGTGAACTCGGTCAGCGCCCAGATGGTCGACACCTCCACGTGCACATCATCGGGGAACGGGAAGAAGTCGAAGCACCAATGGTCGCGGTGCAGCAACTGCGCAGGTGAGTCGGGCCCGATGGCGATCGACTGGGTGAGGTGCAGTTGGAACGTGGTCTTCTTCGGCCACAGCGTTCGGTCGACCACGTCGAGCACGAGCGGGTGGCCGACGAGTTCCACGCTGCTGGGCGCACGGGTGAGCAGCGCACCGGTGCGACGGGTGTTGAAGCCGGAGAATCGATCAGCCCCCGCCGGTGTCGCCTCGATGGCGGGCTGCAGTTCGGCAGCGATGCGGTCGCACAACTCGGCATCGGCGAGGCATTCGATCACGACCACACCGTGCGCGGTCAGCGCGGCCGACACCTCCTCGGCGGTGGAGTCGGCGGAGAAGCGGGGAATGGTGGCGGCACCCATCCCCCAACTCTTGCACGCCCCACAGGCGCACCCGGCAGGTCAGTCGATCGGATCGGCCAGCTGTTCGAGGTAGCCGACCAGCATCGTGCCCAGTTCGCGAGTCACCAGTGCGTGGCTGCGCTGCTGGTGGGTGTACTCGTCGAGCACACCGACCGTCGAGGTGAGCGTGATGTGCGCAACCACCTTCAGCCGAGCCGCGCTCTGGTGTGGGAAGCGCTTCGCCAACGCAGCCTGGATAGCGACAACCAACTCGGCGTTGCGTTGCTCCTCCAACTCGGTCAGCTCCGGCACGGCGCGCCACGCGCGCCGCAGCACGCTGCCCGCAGGCTCCTGCCTCCGGAAGCGCAGCAGCGTTTCGATCGAGGTGGTCATCCACCCGTACAGGTCGGTCGTCGTGGGCAGGAGCGCGAGGTGCTCGACGAAGAAGCCGATCCGCACCGCTTCGTTCCGGTCGAACAACTCGCGCAGTATCGAGTTCTTGTCGGGGAAGTAGTGGTACACGGTGGCCACGTTCACGCCAGCCACCTCGGCGACGATGTTGGTGTTGAAGCCCTGTAGGCCTTTGTCGACGAGCACCTCGACCGCTGCCTGGATGATCTTGTCGAACGTGACCGCAGCGCGCGCCTGCTTCGGCACGGCACGGCGATGGGAGGCAGACGATGACGTGGGCATGTCGGGCCGGTCTCTCCGAGCCTCAGCCGGCCCGGCGCCGAGACACCTCGGCGGCCAGCAACGCGATGTGGGCCGGCTCCATACCGCAGCAGCCGCCCACCACGGTGGCCCCCGTCTCGATCCACCGGTCGACGAACTCGCCGTAGCTGGCGGGGTCGAGATCGTCGCGGAACGCCGAGATCTGTGCGTTGGCTTCGCCGCTGCTGGTGTGGCTGTCGACGAACCGGTTGGCATAGCCACCGATGGCGGCGCGGCCATCGGTGCGTCGGGCGGCAATGGTCATCGCGGCCGTGATGGTCTCGGCCTGGCAGCAGTTGAACAGCACCGCCTCGGC
>JBAXSU010000209.1:0-5317 GCA_037130535.1 Actinomycetota bacterium | reverse complement strand
ACCGCGCTGCGGACCGTGGGCCTGGCCGTCGATCATCAGCGAGCACGTGCCGCAGATGCCCTCACGGCAGTCGTGGTCGAAGGTGACCGGCTCGCGCCCTTCGCTGATGAGCCGCTCGTTCAACACGTCGAGCATCTCGAGGAACGACGCCTCGTCGCTGATCGAGTCGACGAGGTGATGCTCGAAGTGGCCGCGGTCGGACGGGCCAGACTGGCGCCAGATCTTCAGCTTGATGTCGGTGAGGTGCCGGGCGTGGCCGGCCTGGGGTGACGCGCTCACTTGTAGCTCCGGGTGGCGAGATGGACCGTTTCGAACTCGAGCGGCTCGATGTTGCGGATCGACTGCATCGGGTCTCCGTTCCACTCCCAAGCGGCCACATGCGCGAAGTTCACGTCGTCGCGCACCGCCTCGCCCTCATCGTCCTGGTATTCGGAGCGGAAGTGGCCACCGCAGCTCTCGCGGCGCTCGAGTGCGTCGCGGCACATCAGCATGCCGAGCTGGAAGAAGTCGTCGACACGGCCGGCCTTCTCCAGGGTCTGGTTCACCGAGGTGGCATTGCCGGTGACCCGCAGATCCTTCTGGAACTCCTCGTACAGCGCCGGTAGTTCCGACAGTGCCTTCTCGAGGCCCTGCTCGGTGCGCTCCATCCCGCAGTAGTCCCAGATGATCTTGCCGACTTCGCGGTGGAACCAGTCGGGCGACCGGGTGCCCTTGATGTCGAGATAACCCTGGTAGCGGGCACGGGCGTCGTTCTCGGCGAGCTTGAACGCCTCGTGGTCGACACCCGGCATCGGCTTGTTCAGCATCGGGGCCAGGTAGTTGCCGATCGTGTACGGCAGCACGAAGTACCCGTCGGACAGGCCCTGCATCAGCGCCGACGCACCGAGGCGGTTGGCACCGTGATCGCTGAAGTTGGCCTCACCCGCGGCGTACAGGCCGGGGATGGTGGTCATCAACTCATAGTCGACCCACAGGCCGCCCATCGTGTAGTGGCTGGCCGGATAGATGCGCATCGGCGTCTGGTAGGGGTCTTCGCCGGTGATGCGCTCGTACATCTGGAACAGGTTGCCGTATCGCTCTTCGACGACGTCTTTGCCGAGCCGGTTGATGGAGTCGGCGAAGTCGAGATAGACGCCGTTCTTCAGCGGGCCCACACCACGGCCCTGGTCGACGGAACGCTTGGCCGCACGCGACGAGATGTCGCGTGGCGCCAGGTTGCCGAAGCTGGGATACAGCCGCTCGAGGATGTAGTCGCGGTCGCTCTCGGGGATCTCGTGCGGGGCGCGCTGTTCGTCGGGGTTGGTGGGCACCCACACCCGGCCGTCGTTGCGCAACGACTCACTCATCAGCGTGAGCTTCGACTGGGTGTCGTCGCTCTGCGGGATACACGTCGGGTGGATCTGCGTGTAGCAGGGGTTGGCGAAGTACGCGCCCTTGCGGTGCGCGCGCCACGCCGCGGTGACGTTGCATGCCATCGCGTTGGTGGACAGGAAGAACACATTCCCGTAGCCGCCGGTGCACAGCACCGTGGCGTGGGCGGCATGCGACTGGATGGCACCGGTGAGCAGGTCGCGCACCACGATGCCGGCGCAGCGGCCGTCGACCGTGACCACGTCGACCAGCTCGGTGCGGTTGAACAACCGCACATTGCCGAGGCCGATCTGGCGGGCCAACTGCTGATAGGCCCCGAGCAGCAACTGCTGGCCGGTCTGGCCACGGGCATAGAACGTACGGCTCACCTGGGCGCCACCGAAGCTGCGGTTGTCGAGCAGGCCGCCGTATTCGCGGGCGAACGGCACGCCCTGGGCCACCATCTGGTCGATGATGTCGACGCTCACCTGGGCCAGACGGTGCACGTTGGCCTCACGGGCGCGGAAGTCGCCGCCCTTGATGGTGTCGTAGAACAGACGGTGCACCGAGTCGCCGTCGCCCTTGTAGTTCTTGGCGGCGTTGATACCGCCCTGGGCCGCGATGGAGTGGGCCCGGCGCGGCGAGTCGTGGAAGGTGAACACGTCGACCTGGTAGCCCAGCTCGGCCAGCGTGGCGGCCGCCGACGCACCGGCCAGGCCGCTGCCGACGACGATGACCTTGAACTTGCGCTTGTTGTTGGGGTTCACCAACTTCATGTCGCTCTTGTAGGTGTCCCACTTGTCCTCGATCGGACCGGCGGGCGCCTTGCTCTGTAGCTCGATGCTCATGTCTCTCTCCTGGACCGATCAGCCGACGATGCCCGCAAGGACAGCGACCGGGAACGACACGTTGCCGACCACCACGATGGTGGCGACACCGATGGCAATGGCTCGACGCCACTGGTTGAAACGCGGGTTGTTCCAGCCCATCGACTGGAACAGGCTCCAGGTGCCGTGGAACAGGTGCACCCCGAGGGCGATGTTGGCGAGGATGTAGAACACCGCCACCGGCACGCGCTCGAAACTGCGCACCACGTTGGCGTACACCTCTTCTTTCACGAACTCGCCGCTGGTGCCGATGGTGTTGGTGACACCGAGGGTGAGGTCGAGCAGGTGCCAGATGATGAACAGCAGCACGATGATGCCCGTCCAGCGCATCGTGCGGCTGGCGAAACTGGCCACCTGGTAGTCGCGGGCGCTCTGGTACTTCACCGGCCGGGCATGCCGATTCAGCTGGGTGAGCGAGTAGGCAGCGTGGATGTGCAGCAGCACTGCCGTGACGAGGCCGCCACGCAGGATCCACAGCACCGCGCCCTCGGGGGCAATGGGATACAGCAGGCGGTTCAGGAACTCGGCGTAGTGGTTGAGGTCTTCCTCACCGAGGTACATCTTCAGGTTGCCCACCATGTGAGCCACGACGAAGCCGATCATCAGCACGCCCGTGATGGCCATGACGTACTTCTTGCCAACGGCGGTGCCGTACAGGTCGAGCAGGAACGGCTTGCGCTTGCGCGCCGCCGTGGCCGTGCCGGTGACGGGGCCGCGAGCGGGAGGCGGAGCGATGGTCTGGGCCATGGTTACGACTGCTTTCGTGACTTCGAGGTGACGCTGAGGCGAACGGTAGTCCCGCGACTCGCACAGGACGAACTTCTCCGAGGTTGGAGGACGTTTCGTCTGTCACACCGGAAAGTCCCTACACTCTCCCCGTTTGCCCAACCCAGCGCGTCCGACGTCGTACGCGCCTGACAGACCCCGGAGACCCCTGGTGCCAGCAATCTTCGCTTCAGAAGGCGGATACCAAGTATTCGAACTCAAGGGTGGTGAGTGGGCCGTACTGCTGCTCTCGGTAGCCGCTGCACTGCTCGCCATCGCCGTCGGCTTCTATCTCGTCAAGGCCGTCATGGCCGCCGACGCCGGTTCACCCAAGATGCAGGAGATCGCCAAGGCGATCCAGGATGGAGCGTTGGCCTATCTCAAGCGACAGTTCCGCACGATCGCGTTCATCCTCATCCCGCTGGCGGCCATCGTGTTCATCACGTCGACGGCCATCAAGAAGCCCGATGGCACCGATGCCCTCAGCTTCGCCCAAGCCGGCACCTGGCGCACCGTGGCCTTCGTGCTCGGCTGTCTCGCATCGGGTCTGACGGGCTACATCGGCATGACGCTGGCCACGCGCGGCAACGTCCGCACCGCGGCCGCAGCGCTCAGCAACTCGATGCCCAAGGCCCTCACGGTGGCGTTCCGCACCGGTGGCGTCGCCGGCATGTTCACAGTCGGCCTGGGCCTGCTCGGCGCCACCTTGATCATCATGATCTTCCAGAACTCCAGCTCGGTCATCCTCGTCGGCTTCGGCTTCGGCGGGTCGCTGCTGGCGCTGTTCCTCCGAGTCGGCGGTGGCATCTTCACCAAGGCCGCCGACGTCGGCGCCGACCTGGTGGGCAAGGTCGAGGCCGGTATCCCCGAAGACGACCCGCGCAACCCCGCCACCATCGCCGACAACGTGGGCGACAACGTGGGCGACTGCGCCGGTATGGCTGCCGACCTGTTCGAGAGCTACGAGGTCACCCTCGTCGCCTCCATCATCCTCGGTGTGGCCGCGTTCAACTCCATCGGACTCAACCCGGCGATGGGCCTCGTGTTCCCACTGGCCGCCCGTGCCATCGGCGTCATCGCCTCGATCGCCGGCGTGTTCGCCGTGAAGGCCAAAGACGACGAGACCGACGCACTCAAGCCGATCAACCGCGGCTTTGCTGTCGCCGGTGTGCTCACCCTCATCGGCACGCTCATCGTGGCGCTCGTCTACGTCGGCAATGAAAAGGGCCTCGACGGCGAGGGCGTGAGGTTGATGTCGGGCGCCGGCTGGCGCGTGTTCGGCGCAGTGGCCATCGGCCTCGTACTGGCACAGCTGGTGAGCCGCCTCACCGAGTACTACACCGGCACCCACTACTCGCCGGTGAAGGAGATCGCCGAAAGCGCCGAGACCGGCCCGGCCACCGTGGTGCTCTCGGGCACCGCGAGCGGCCTCGAGAGCTCGGTCTACGCGGTCATCGCCATCGCCATCGCCATCGGTGTGGCCCTCGCCCTCGGCGGCGGCAACCTCACCTTCTCGTTCTACCTCGTCGCCCTCACCGGCATGGGCATGCTGGCCACCACCGGCGTCATCGTGTCGGAAGACACCTTCGGCCCGGTCAGCGACAACGCCGCCGGCATCGCCGAGATGAGCGGCGAGTTCCACGGCGAGCCCGAGCGCATCATGGTGAGCCTCGACGCCGTCGGGAACACCACCAAGGCCGTCACCAAGGGCTTCGCCATCGGATCGGCCGTCATCGCGGCCGTGGCGCTGTTCGCCTCGTTCATCGAGATCGGCGGCTCCGAGATCGGTGTCGTTGCCGACAATCTCGCCGACGGTGTGTTCAAGATCCCTGAACTGGCCATCAACGTGGCCGACCCGAAGATCTTCATCGGTCTGCTCATCGGTGGTGCCGTGCCGTTCATGTTCTCGGCGCTTGCCATCCGCGCCGTCGGTCGTACCGCCGGTGTGGTGGTGCAGGAAGTGCGCAAGCAGTTCGCCGACGGCAAGATCATGCGCGGCGAGAAGGAGCCCGACTACGCCCCGGTCATCGACATCTGCACCGCCGCTTCGCTGCGCGAGCTCACTACGCCTGCGCTGCTGGCGGTGCTGACGCCGGTCATCGTCGGCTTCGGTATCGACTGGAAGGCGCTCGGCGCGTTCCTCGCCGCCGTCATTCTCGTCGGCCAGTTGTTGGCCAACTACCTCAGCAACGCCGGCGGCGCGTGGGACAACGCCAAGAAGTACATCGAAGACGGCCACCACGGCGGCAAGGGCAGCGACGCCCACAAGGCCGCCGTCATCGGCGACACCGTCGGCGACCCGTTCAAGGACACCG
>JBAXSU010000208.1:0-5320 GCA_037130535.1 Actinomycetota bacterium | reverse complement strand
TCAGGGTTCGACGATCGGGAAGCCGCTCTCGAACACGTCGAGGTGGCCGAACAGCGCGTGCAGCGCGTCGGTGTCGCCCACGATGCTGAAACGGCCGTCGTCGAGCACATCGGCCAGGGTTGCCTCGCGGGCGGTCACCGACAGCAGATCGGCTCGCGTGGTGGTGACGGCCACATCGGCGGCGGGGTCATGGCGGTCGGCCACGTAGTGCAGCGTCCGGTTCGAGATGCCCAGCAGCCACTGTTGGTCGATATCGGTGAACGTCCAGTTGATCGTCACCGACACGCCACCCAACTCCTCGGCCTTCAACCTGACGCCGACGGTGTCGAACAGCATGTCGATGGGCAGTGCCTGCACCAGGCCACGGCCGCCGACGGGAAAGCGCGGCGGGGGACCCTCACGCAGTTCGCGGGCCCCGGTGAGATAGGCGTTGCGGAACGTGGCCGACTCGCTCTGGTAGCCCAGCTGCTCGAGCGCGGCGGCCTGCAGCGACCGGGCCTCGTCGTTGGTGGGGTCGGCGAACACGAGGTGGTTCACCAGCTCCGCCACCCAGCGGTAGTCGCCCTCGTCGAATGCGGCGCGTGCGCTGGCGAGCAGAGCGTCGGCACCGCCGGCCAGCGCCACGTACCGTCGGCCGGCCTCGACCGGTGGATGCTTGTGCAGGTTGGCCGGGTTGCCGTCGTACCAGCTCAGGTAGCGCTGGTACACGGCCTTCACGTTGTGCACGAGGTGGCCGTAGTAGCCGGTGGTGTGGCCCTGCGAGGTGAACTCAGGTGGCAGGGTGAGGTGCTCGGCGATCTCGGTCGCCACCATGCCGTGGTTGGCGAAGCGCAGGGTCTGGTCGTGCATGTAGCGGTACAGGTCGCGCTGGCGGACGAGGAAGTCGTGCACATCGGCGCCGCCCCACCGGGGCCAGTGGTGCGAGGCGAACATCACCTCGGTGTGGCCGGCCCACAGCTCGATCGCCTCGCCGATGTAGCGCGACCAGCTCAGCGAATCGCGGGCCTGGGCACCACGGATCGGGATGAGGTTGTGCATCGTGTGCGTGCAGTTCTCGGCCATGCAGAGCCAGCCCATGCCGTTCGCCGATCGGTCGGGGAAGAAGAAGTTCATCTCCGCCGGGGCTTCGGTCTCGGGGGTGAGCTGGAACACGATGCGCACACCGTCGACGATCAACTCCTGTCCGGTGTGGGTGATGTCCTCGGTGGGGGCGATCAAGCCGCTGAGCGCCATCGGGATGCCCTTGCCGAGGCCGGCGTCGATCTGCTGGCGCGGCCCGACGGGAAGGGTGAAGCCGAACTGGTAGCCGGCGCGGCGGTTCATCGCCGGGCCGGCGAGAAGGTTCTCGGCGACGGTTTCGTGCATGAAGCCCTGCGGGGCGATCACCCGGCAGCGGCCCGCATCGACATCGTCCTGGGTGGTCACTCCGTGCACGCCCCCGAAGTGGTCGGCGTGCGAGTGGGTGTAGATCACGGCGGTGACGGGCCGTGCCCCGAGGTGTTCGTTGGCGAGGGCGAGACAGGCGGCCGCGGTGGGTGCCGTGGTGAGCGGGTCGATGACCACCCACCCATCGGTGCCGGCGATGAAGGTGACGTTCGAGATGTCGTAGCCGCGGGCCTGCCACACGCCGGGGGCCACCTCGAACAGGCCGTGCACGGCGTTCAGTTGCGCCTGGCGCCACAGCCCGGGATGCGCCGTGTCGGGGCAGGCGCTGCCGTCGCGCAGGAAGTCGTAGCGGCTCACGTCCCACGCCGGGCCGAACGGGCCGTCGATCACGCCGGTGGCATGGGTGGCGACGAGGCCTCGGTTGGCCCGCTCGAAGTCGTCGGGGTCGAGCGTCGGCTGGGGGGCGCTGTTGTGCTGGTGGGTGTGCGGTGTGGCGGGTTGCGGCGTGCGGTCGATCACGGCCCCAGTCTCTCAGGTCGCGCTGCGCGGAGCGCCGTGGGGGTGCGGTGCGGCCTCGCCCCGCAGCTCGCTCACCAGGGCGACGAGTCGACCCATCACCAGGTCGGCAGCGAGGCGGATCTCGTCGGCCGTCGGCTCGGTGTCGGGGCCGATATGCATCAGGGCGCGCACGTCGATGGGCGCGCCCACCTTCGTGCTCACCTTCGGTCGGCGCAACAGGTTGCGGGCCAGTGTGGCGAGCCGTCGTTGTCGGCCGAGCACCTCGTGCGCACCAAGCATCGCCACCGGCACGATGGGCACGTTGCAGCGCAGTGCCAACCGCACCGCGCCGGTCTTGGCGCGCTCGGGCCACATCATCGGATCGCGGGTAAGGCGACCCTCGGGGTACAGGCCCACGGCGTCACCGGCATCGAGCGCCGCGGCGGCCTCGTCGAGTGCGGCGGCGGCCTGCTCGCTATCGCGCTTCACGCTGATGAACCCGAGGCGGCGCAGCAGCCCACCGAGCACCGGCACGCGGAACACTCCCGACGTGGCGAGCATGCGCACGTCGCGGCCGAGTCGTCGGCAGGCCAGCACCAGCAGCACACCGTCGGCATGGCTGGTGTGGTTGGAGATGATGATGACCGGACCCGCGGGAAGTGATCGTGCGGCACGGTCGCTACCCCGTCGGCGTTCGACCTGCACCCGGCTGAAGAATGCGACGATCGACCCGACGAGCGCGGCGGCGAGTGCGTAGAGCACCGCCCCGCTGCGGCCGGGCCGCTGCCACATGCGGGTCAGGCCGTGACGTAGGCGTCGGCGACGCTGAGTGCTTCGTCGATGATGGCCAGACCCTGCTGCACCTCGTGCACCGGCGTGTTGCACGGCGGCACCACGTGCATGCGGTTGAAGTGGGTGAACGGCCACAGGCCGGCGGCCTTGCACGCGTTGGCCAACTCGACCATCGGCTTGGCATCGGGACCTGCGGCATTGAACGGCACGAGCGGCTCGCGAGTCTCGCGGTTGCGTACCAGTTCGATGGCCCAGAACGTACCGAGGCCGCGCACATCGCCGATGCTCGGGTGCTTCGCCTTCAGCGCTTCGAGGCCCGGCCCGATGATGCTCTCACCGAGCATCCGTGAGTGCTCGACGATGCCCTCCTCGCGGAAGATGTTGATGCTGGCCACGGCCGAGGCGCAGGCGAGTGGATGGCCCGAGTAGGTGAGCCCACCGGGGAACGGCCGGTCGCGGAAGGTGTCGGCCACGTGGCGGCCGATGACGACGCCACCGAGCGGCAGGTAGCCGCTGTTGACGCCCTTGGCGAAGCACACCAGGTCGGGGCGCACGCCCCACTTCTGGAAGGCGAACCACTCGCCACAGCGGGCGAAGCCGGCCATCACCTCGTCGCAGATCAGCATGATGCCGTGGGCGTCGCAGATGGCCCGCACGCCGGCCAGGTAGCCGGGCGGGGGGACGAGGATGCCGTTGGTGCCGACGACGGTCTCGAGCGCGATCGCGGCCACCGTGTGGGGGCCCTCCACCATCAGCACTTCCGACAGGTGCTGCAGCGCCCGCTCGGTCTCCTCGGTCTCGCTGGTCGAGTGGAATGCGCTGCGGTACGGGTACGGACCCCAGAACTTCACCGCGCCGGAGATGCCCGGCTCGCTCGGCCAGCGGCGCGGGTCGCCGGTGAGCGTGATGGCCCCGGCGGTGGCACCGTGGTAGCTGCGGTAGGTGGTGAGCACCTTGTGGCGGCCGGTGTGCAGGCGGGCCATGCGGATGGCGTTCTCGGCCGCCTCGGCGCCGCCGTTGGTGAAGAACACCATGCTCAGGTCGTAGTCCTGGTCGGCGTTGGCGGCCTCGACGATCAGCCGTGCCGCCTCGCTGCGGGCATCGTTGGCGTGGAAGGGGGCGACGGTGCACAGCTTGCCAGCGTGCTCTTGGATGGCGGCGACGAGCTTGGGGTGCTGGTGGCCGATGTTCACGTTCACGAGCTGGCTCGAGAAGTCGAGGAAGCGCTTGCCGTTGTCGTCCCAGAACCAGCTGCCCTCGGCGCCGGCGACGACCACCGGGTTGAGCGCACCCTGCGCGCTCCACGAGTGGAACACGTACTGGCGATCGTTGGTGAATGCGTCGGACGGGCGGGTCTCCAAGGCGGTCATGGTGTCGATGGTATTCGATACAGCATCCTCCGTACAGACCGCTCATTGTTCCCGTACAAAGTCGCCTCACCGGTGGAGCACGTGCAGTACGCTCCGGCGCATGGCAGCACTCGGCGAAACCGTCACGTTCACGTCCAACGGCCACACCTGCGATGGGTACATCGCCGGTGAAGGCCCCGGAGTGCTGGTGATCCAGGAGTGGTGGGGGCTCGTCCCGCACATCCGCGACGTGGTCGACCGGCTCGCCGCAGCCGGCTTCACGGCCCTGGCGCCCGACCTGTATCACGGCGAGTCGTCCACCGAGCCCGACGGTGCCGGCAAGTTGATGATGGCGATGAACTTCGAGCAGGCCGTGAAAGACCTCGACGGCGCTGTCGCGTTGCTGCAGGAGCGCAGCGGCCGCCAGCAGGTGGGCGTGGTCGGGTTCTGCATGGGAGGCGGTCTCACCCTGGTGCTCGCCGCGCATCGGCCCGATGCGGTCGCCGCGGCAGCGCCCTACTACGGCGTCATCCCGTGGGCGTCGGCCCAGCCCGACTGGTCTCAGGTGCAGGCGCGCATCATCGGCGAATACGCCGAGAACGACGGCTTCGCCGGCCCCGAGGCGGTGCGGTCGCTCGAGGCCACCCTGCGCGACCTCGGCAAGGACGCCACGCTGCACATCCACCCCGGTTGCGAGCACGCGTTCTTCAACGACAGCCGTCCCGAGGTGTACGACGCGGCCGCCGCCGACCTCGCCTGGGGCCGCACCCTCGACCTGTTCCGCTCGACCCTGTAGGTCTCAGCCGATGGCGGCGATGGCGTCGGCGACGGCCAGCGCGCGCTGGGCGTTGGCGACGTGCAGGTTCTCGATCATCCGGCCGTCGACCGTGATGACGCCGCGGCCTTCGCGCACGGCCTCGTCGAACGCAGCGATCACCTTGCGGGCATGCTCGACGTCGGCCTCGCTGGGTGCCCACACGTCGTTGGCGATGTCGACCTGGCCGGGGTGGATGAGGGTCTTGCCGTCGAAGCCCATCTCGGCGCCCTGAACGCACTCGTCGCGGAAGCCCTCGAGGTTCTTCACGTCGTTGTACACGCCGTCGAGGATGACCTTGCCGGCCTCACGGGCCGCGGCCAGTGCCGTGGCGAGGTGCGGCACCAGCGGGTGACGGCCGGGCACGAGTGCGGCGCGCAGTTCGCGGGCGAGGTCGTTGGTGCCCATCACCAGCACGGCCACGCGGGGGTGGGCGGCGATGTGGCGCACGTCGAAGATGGCCGTGGGGGTCTCGATCATC
>JBAXSU010000207.1:0-5348 GCA_037130535.1 Actinomycetota bacterium | reverse complement strand
TTACTTCAAGGTCAAGCTGCTCCTGCTACAAAAGAAGCGGGATTGCGCTTCTCTCACCGCAGGGCTTCGACGACATGCGCATCGACGCTCCTTCGCAGGGAGTCGCTGTCCAGGTGCCAGCAGCGACTTTGCCCGCCCTGACGTTGCCTGCAGTGAAGCTCCCCGCGGCCCACCCGGGACAGTACGGTGGCGGCCATGGCTGAGGGGCTCGATGTCGAAGCGATGTTGGAACGGTTCCGCGAGCGGGCTGCGGCCGTGCGCAAGCGCCCCCTCCCCCCGGTTGCAGGCGACGAACGCCGGGCGTTCATCGAGCAGGCCAATTCCGACTTCCGTGACTTCGCCATCATCGGCGACGCAACGGCCTCGCTCGACGACGGCATCCTCGTTCTCAGAGTCGACCTGCGCCCGGCCGATCAGCGCAGCTGAGCGCCCCGGCGATCGCCGGCGCTGGTTGCCTTGTCCGGTGTGACGGTCGCACTGCTACACTCGGAAACGCATTGCGGACGTGGCTCAGTTGGTAGAGCATCACCTTGCCAAGGTGAGGGTCGCGAGTTCGAATCTCGTCGTCCGCTCAAGTGCGACAGCCCCCGCGAGGGGGCTGTCGCCGTTTTCGAACCCAACTCGTCACCCCATTCAGCCGTCCCAACCCGTCCGTGAGCGTGGACCCGGTCGACGGCGGTTCAGCCGCACGGGCTGGAGTGATTCGTGAGCGTGGACCCGGTCTACGGCGGTGCAGGCGCACGGAGGTCGGTGGGAAGGGGCGGAATGGCTACAGTCGCAATGACTGAATGGTGATTCAGGACGACCAGGCATGGGGGTGCGGCGATCGTGAGTGGAGGCGGGCGCATCGAAGGACGCCACCTGTCGAAGTGGTACGGCGAGCAGCAGGTGTTGTTCGGTATCGACCTCGACATCGAGTCGGGCGAGTTCTTCTCGCTGCTCGGCCCGTCGGGATGCGGCAAGACCACGACGCTGCGGATGATCGGCGGCTTCGAAGACATCGACGAGGGCACCATCACCATCGACGGGGTCGACATGCGTGGTGTGGCGCCCGAGAAGCGTCCGGTGAACACCGTGTTCCAGAGCTACGCCCTGTTCCCGCACATGACCGTGGCCGACAACGTCGGGTTCGGCCTGGGGTTCGCCGATGTGGGCAAGGACGAGCGCCGGCGCCGGGTGGCCGAGGCGCTCGACCTGGTGCGCATGGGCGAGTACGCCGGGCGCAAGCCGCACCAGTTGTCGGGCGGCCAGCAGCAGCGGGTGGCCCTGGCGCGCAGTCTGGTGCTGCGTCCGAAGGTGCTGCTGCTCGACGAACCGCTGGGCGCGCTCGACGCCAAGTTGCGCCGCACGCTGCAGGACGAACTGCGCACGTTGCACCGCGAGGTGGGCATCACGTTCGTGTACGTCACCCACGACCAGGAGGAGGCGCTCACGATGAGCGATCGCCTGGCGGTGATGCGCAGTGGTGTGATCGAACAGGTGGGCACGCCGCGTGAGGTGTACGACGAGCCGGCGAGCACCTATGTGGCCGACTTCCTCGGCCTGGCCAACCTGATGACGGCAGCCGTGGATGCGACAGGTTCAGTAGAGGTTGGTGGCGCCCGGCTGGGCGCCGACACCGGCGCCCTCGCCGTGGGTTCGGCGTGCACGGTGCTGGCCCGGCCCGAGCGGGTGCGGTTGATTCCGCTCGGCGACGGGTTGGCCGCGACGGTGGAGCAGATCGTGTTCGCCGGCCCGGTCACCCATGTGCACGTGCGCTGGGCGGGCCAGGTGCTGCAGGTGGTGGTGCCCAACGACGGCGCCGCGCTGCCCGGTGATGTCGGCGGCGAGGTGGGCCTGGTGCTGGGCCCCGATGCCTTGCGGGTACTACCGGCCTAGCGCGGCGCGGTAGCGGTCCTTCCAGGCAATGACCAGTTCGTCTTTCGGGCTGAGCACGCCCGCGGTGAAGTGCTTCGAGCCCACGCCGCGCTGCACCATCTCGCACACCCGGTAGTCCTGCCCGGCCACCAACTCGCTGAACTCGACGATGTCGGACGGGTCGAAGCCGTCGGCCGCCACGGTGGACGGCGCGAACAGGTACTCGGTGACCACGGTGGTGTGGTCGGCCGCCTTGGGCTGCAGGAAGCTGACGATGACGCTGGTGCCGGTGATGTCGACGAACCCGTTGGGGAACACGGTGCCGCCGAAGTACGAGTGCTCGTCGACCTCCGACATGCCGGGCAGCACCGGCACCAGGGCGCTGCCGTCGCGGGTGAAGCTGTTGCCCCGCACTTCAACTCCCCAGTCGTCGCGGCTGTGGTCGACCACGGCGCCGCTGCGGTAGGTGGGGATGATCTCGACCAGCTCGGGGTGCACGCGGGTGCAGTGCAGGCACTCCATGTAGTTCTCGACGATGATCTTCCAGTTGGCCTGCACCTCGCTGACGGTGCGGAAGCCCGTGGTGAGTGCGCCGAGGCCGAAGCGCTGCAGCGCCAGCACGTCGGCGCCATACTCGGCGAACCATGCGTCGAATGGCGGGGGAGTGTCGGCCAGGCACAGGAACACGAAGCCCTCCCACTCGGCCACGGCGATACGCCACAGAGACAGCGCGGCCTTGTCGACATCGTCGTCGGTGAGGTGCGGGGTGGCGATGAGGCGGCCGTCGAGCGCGTAGGTCCACGCGTGGTACGGGCACATCACCGAGCCCTGGCCGCTGTCGCTGTCGGCGTCGCACAGGCGGGCGCCACGGTGGCGGCACACGTTGGCGAACGCATGCAGCGTGCCGTCGAGGTCGCGGGTGACGAGCACGCTCTCGCCGGCGATGTCGAGCACGCGCCGGTTGCCCGGCTTCAGCGAATCGGCCCGCAGCGCCAGGTACCAACTGCCCAGGAACAACCGCTGCCGCTCGAGTTCGAACACGGCGGGGTCGGTGTAGTCGGCACGGGTGCGGGTGGGCACGTGGCTGGCCATGGAGCGTAAGGTACCTTATTGACCAAGTTGCCAATAACGGTGCGACCCTGGGGAGGCGCCATGACGCAGACCGAAGCTCCGATCACCACCCTCGACGGGCTCGTCGCCCGCGAAGAGGCCGCGTTCATGTCGCGCATGACCCGGTCGCGCGAGATGTTCGAACGGGCCAGCGGTGTGATGCCAGGCGGGGTGTGCAGCAGCTGGGCCAGTTCGCGCCCGACGCCCGTGTGGGTGAGCCACGGGTTGGGCGGTCACGTGTGGGATGTCGACGGCAACGAGTACGTCGACATGCATGCCGGCTACGGCGTGAACGTGGTGGGCCATGCCAATCCGGCAGTCGTGGAGGCCGTCCAGCGCCGTGTCACCCAGGGCACGCACTTCGCCCAGCCGACGGAGGACTCGATCATCGTGGCCGAGGCCTTGGCCGAGCGGTTCGGCCTGCCCTACTGGCGCTTCGGCAACTCGGGCTCGGAAGCCACGATGGACGCATTCCACCTGATGCGTGTCATCACCGGTCGGCAGTTGGTCATCAAGATCGAGGGCAGCTACCACGGGCACCACGACGCTGCGGTCGTGTCGATCTTCCGGTCGACGCACCAACTCGGCCCGGTCGACGAGCCGTATCGCGTGCCGGGCGCCGGTGTGCCCCAGCAGATGGCCGATCTGGTGCGCATCGTGCCGTTCAACGATCTCGTCGCGCTCGAGCGCTGCCTCGTCGAGCACGAGGGACAGGTGGCGGGCATGATCATCGAGCCGATGATGATGAACGCCGGCATCATCCCGCCCGCCCCCGGCTACCTCGAGGGCATCCGTGCCCTCACCCGCAAGCACGGTGTGCTGCTGACGTTCGACGAGGTGAAGACCGGCTTGGTGGTGCACCCCGGCGGGGTGACGGCGATGTACGGCGTGCAGCCCGACATCGTGTGCCTGGCCAAGGCGCTGGGCGGCGGTGTGCCGTGCGGTGCCATCGGTGGCACGGCCGAGGTGATGGGTGCCATCACCGATGGCCGCTACGACCAGGTGGGTACGTTCAATGGCAATCCGCTCACCATGGCCGCGGCCCGGGCGGTGCTCACCGAGGTGCTCACGCCTGAGGCATACGTGAAGGCCGAGGAGATCGGCCGGGCGATGCTGGCCGAGAGCACGGCCGCCCTCACCGCCCACGGTCAGCCCTGCTACGGCTCGGTGTACGGCTTCAAGGGTTCGGTGGTGTTCGATGGCACGCCGGCCACGAACTACCGCGAGTTCCTGGGCATCGACCTGGCCGTGAGCCACTGCCATTTCCTCTACCAGTTCAACGGCGGGGTGTTCCTGCCGCCGTGGGGCAAGAGCGAGTCGTGGACGCTGAGCGTGGCCCACACCCACGACGACGGCCAGCGCTATGCGGCCAACGTCGCTCGCCTCGCCGCCGACCTCGAGTCGATCACCGACCGGGCCAGCGACATCTTCGGTGAGGGCCAGTACAACTGACCCTCACCGAAGCGGCCGTGGTGCTGCTGGTGTCAGCTGGTCGTGGGGAACCAGCCGGTGACGTCGGCGAGGAGGTGGGTGGTGCCGTGTGCGTAGAAGCAGACTTTGCCGTTGGTGTCGACGGGTGTGATGACGGTGTTGGCGATGGTCTGGCCGGTTGTGTAGTTGAGGTTTGACGCCAGGGGCCTGGTGCCGCACGGATAGACCGTGATGTAGCCGTTGGCGGACGCCTCGGTGGCGGTGACGGTGAGCGCCACGGAACCGACGCCGGTGCCGGGTACCCCGGCTTTGCCGGTCACTTGGACCTCCAACACGCTGCCGCCGGTGACGGCCTGCTTGGTGACGGTGACCGCGCCGGCGGGTTCGCCGGGTCGGGTGTCGAACAGGCGGGCGGGTGTCATCGAGGTCATCGCGTTGCCAGTGGGGAACCAGCTGGTGAGGTCGGCGAGGAGGTGGGTGGTGCCGTGAGCGTAGAAGCAGACTTTGCCGTTGGTGTCGACGGGTGTGATGACGGTGTTGGCGATGGTCTGGCCGGTTGTGTAGTTGAGGTTCGACGTCAGGGGCCTGGTGCCGCACGGATAGACCGTGATGTAGCCATTCGCGGTCGCCGCGGTCGCAGTGACGGTGAGCGCCACGGAACCGACGCCGCTGGCAGGCATCCCGGCCTTTCCGGTGAGCTGGACCTCCAACACGCTGCCACCGGTGACAGCCTGTTTCGTCACGGTGACAGCACCGGCGGGTTCACCGGGTCGGGTGTCGAACAGTCGGGCCGGTGTCGTCGCGGTGAGGCTGGTGGTAGTGGGGAACCAGCCGGTGAGGTCGGCGAGGAGGTGGGTGGTGCCGTGTGCGTAGAAGCAGACTTTGCCGTTGGTGTCGACGGGTGTGATGACGGTGTTGGCGATGGTCTGGCCGGTTGTGTAGTTGAGGTT
>JBAXSU010000206.1:0-5417 GCA_037130535.1 Actinomycetota bacterium | reverse complement strand
CTGGCGCGACCTCGGGGGCCACCTCGCCAGCCTGCTGGCCACTCCACTCGTCGGCACTCATCACGGTTCCGTCGGCCATGCGGAACTCCATGTCGCCGGCCTCGTTGCGCACCCATTCGCCCTCGGCGTACTCGGTGTCGTCGGGGCCCTCGAGATGCTGGGTCTCGCCACGGATGTCGACACGCACGCCGGTGAGCCGGGCAGCCAGACGGGCGTTCTGGCCCTCCTTGCCGATGGCCAGGCTGAGCTGGTTGTCGGGGACGATGACCTCGGCCTGCGTGCCGTCGAGGCTGATGATGACCTCTTTCACCTTCGCCGGCGACAGCGCCTTGGCGACGAAGTCGGCCAGGTCCTCGCTGAAGGGGACGATGTCGATCTTCTCGCCGCGCAGTTCGTTCACGACCATGCGCACGCGGCCGCCGCGGGCGCCCACGCAGGCACCCACCGGGTCGACGTTGTGATCGTTGCTCCACACAGCGATCTTGGTGCGGTGCCCTGGCTCGCGGGCGCAGGCCTTGATCTCGACGATGCCGTCAGCGATCTCGGGCACCTCGAGCTCGAACAGGCGCTTCACCAGACCCGGATGGGTACGGCTGACGACGATCTGCGGACCCTTCGCGGTCTTGCGCACCTCGACGATGTAGGCCTTCACCCGGGCACCCGGCTCGGGGCGCTCGTAAGGCACCTGCTCGGCCTGCGGCATGAGGCTCTCGACGCGACCCAGGTCGAGCAGCGTGTAGCGCTGATCGGTCTGCTGGATGATGCCGGTGACCAGATCGCCTTCGCGGTTCGCGTACTCCTCGAACTTGCGGTCGCGCTCAGCCTCGCGGATCTTCTGATTCATCACCTGCCGGAAGGTCTGGGCGGCGATACGGCCCATCTCTTCCTTCTTCGGGGTGTCGTCGCGCTCGTTCACCCAGTTGCCGTCTTCGTCGACGTCGTAGGCGGTGAAGGTGAAGTCGAGCGTGTCGGGGTTCACCGACACGATGACCTCTTCGGCAGCGCCGGGCCGCTTCTTGTAGGCCTGGGCGAGGGCGTTCACCAAGACGGTCAGCAGATCGTCGACCGAGATGTTCTTCTCGTTGGCCAACATGCGCACGGCTTCGGTCATGTCGAGATTGCTCATGACACTCCTTCTGTGGACGGGTCAGATTCCGGGGACGGGTCGGGGGATGCAGAGGCAGCGGGCACCTTGGCTGCCGCCTTCTTGCGCGTGGGCTGCTTACCCGGTTTCGGGGCCGGACCCCACACGAACACCGTGCGGGCCCGGTCGATCTGGTCGTACGGCACCACTCGCTCGCTCAGGGCCTCGTCGTCGAGGCGGAGCGTGGCGGCGACGTCGTCGGCGGCGACGAGCGTTCCCTGCATGCGGCGCTCGCCGTTCACCACGTCGCGCAGGCGCAAAGCGACGGTCTTGCCGATTTCGCGCTGGTAGTGCGTGGGCAGGCGCAGCGTGCGCTCGAGGCCGGGGCTGGTGACCTCGAGGGTGTAGTGACCCGGCATCGGGTCGTCGTGGTCGAAGTCGCGCGAGATCATCTTGGTGAGCAAGGTGAGCGAGTCGATGTCGACGCCGCCATCCGAGCCCGGCGGGGTGTCGATCGTGATGCGCAGCACACCACCGCGCAACTCGAGGTCGTAGAGCTCGAGCTTCAGATCCGCAACGAGGGGGGCCACCATGCGGCGGACTCGTTCCAGGGTCTTTGCGTCAGACATGTGGCCTCCTCTCAGGCAGTTCGGTCGGGCAGTTCGGTCCGGCAGTTCGATCGGGATGAACTTGGGCCGTTTCAGAGAAGAAGGCGTGGACCGGAGGCCCACGCCTTTCGTTCGACGAACCCAAGGACTCCTGCAACTATAACGGCCCAGGTAGCCTTCTCCGCCGTGCTCCGCCTGTCGACCTTGTTCGTTCGTACCCTCCGCGAAGACCCCGCCGACGCCGAGGTGGCGAGCCATCGCCTGCTCGTGCGCGGCAGCTACATCCGGCGGTCGGCGCCCGGCGGGTTCACCTGGCTACCGCTCGGCTGGCGGGTGTACCGCAACGTCGAGCAGGTGGTTCGCGACGAGATGGACCGCGAGGGGTTCCAAGAGGTGCACTTCCCGGCCCTGCTCCCCCGCGAGCCGTACGAGGCGACGGGCCGCTGGACCGACTACGGCGACAACCTGTTCCGGTTGAAGGACCGACGCGGCGCCGACATGCTGCTGGCCCCCACCCATGAGGAAATGTTCACCCTTCTGGTGAAAGATCTGTACAGCAGCTACAAGGATCTACCGCTCGTCATCTATCAGATCCAGAACAAGTTCCGCGACGAGGCCAGGCCCCGCGCTGGACTGCTCCGCGGCCGCGAGTTCTCGATGAAGGACTCGTACAGCTTCGACATCGACCAGGCCGGCCTGCAGGCCAGCTACGACAAGCATCGCGACGCCTACGAGCGCACGTTCCAGCGGCTCGGCCTGCCGTACGTCATCGTGTCGGCCGTCAGCGGGGCGATGGGTGGCTCGGCCAGCGAAGAGTTCCTCGCCCCGCTCGCGGTGGGCGAAGACACCTACGTGCGCTGCAGCACATGCGACTACGCCGCCAACACCGAGGCCGTCCAGGTGGCACCGCCGTCGGTGGTGCCCTTCGACGGCCTGCCCGCCGCGCACGTGCACGACACGCCCGACACGCCCACCATCCAGACCCTGGTCGACCTGGTGAACGCGCAGCCCGAACTGCGCCACCCCGACCGCGACTGGACCGCAGCCGACACGCTGAAGAACCTGGTGGTGAAGCTGCACCATCCCGACGGCAGCACCTCGGCGCTCGCCATCGGTGTGCCCGGCGACCGCGAGGTCGACCTGAAGCGGCTCGAGGCCCAGGTGGCTCCCGCCGAGATCGAGCCGTTCAGCGAGGCCGACTTCGCCGCCAACCCTGCCCTGGTGAAGGGCTACATCGGGCCCGGTGCCCTGGGCTCGGCCAACACCTCGGGCATCACCTACCTCGTCGACCCGCGCGTGGTCGACGGCACCCGCTGGATCACCGGCGCCGACCAGCCCGGTCGTCACGTCATCGACCTGGTGGCCGGCCGCGACTTCACACCCGACGGCGTGGTCGAGGCCGCCGAGGTGCACGCCGGCGACCCGTGCCCGCTCTGCAGCGCCCCACTCGAGATCGCCCGCGGCATCGAGATCGGCCACATCTTCCAACTCGGCCGCATGTACGCCGAAGCCCTCGGCCTCACCGTGCTCGACCAGAACGGTGCCACCCAGGTGGTCACCATGGGCTCGTACGGCATCGGCGTGTCGCGCGCCGTGGCCGCCATCGCCGAAGTGAACTGCGACGACCGTGGACTGGTGTGGCCGAAGTCGATCGCCCCCGCCCAGGTGCACCTCATCGCCACCGGCAAGGCCGGCGACCCGCAACTGCCTGCCGCCGAAACCCTGGCCACCTCGCTCGAGGCCGCCGGCATCAGCGTGCTGCTCGACGACCGGATCGGCCTGTCGATGGGCGTGAAGTTCAACGACGCCGAGCTGCTCGGCATGCCGGTGATCGTGGTGGTGGGCCGTGGGCTGGCCGACGGCGTGATCGAGCTGAAGGATCGCCGCAGCGGCGACCGGCGCGACATAGCGCTGGCCGACGCCGTCAGCGAGATCGGTTCGCTGCTTGCGACACTGCCCTGATCGGGCAGCGCCGGTGCGTCAGCTGTGGCGCACCAGGCCCTGGTCGATGACGGTGCGGTCGCCCACCGAGGTGGTGAACACGGCCTCACCGGTACCGGTGCGCCAGATGCGCACCGTCAGTGCGTCGCCCGGCAGCACCGGCGACGAGAAGCGACCCTCGATGTGGTGGAACCGGGTGACGTCGTTGTCGGCCAGCGCGGCCAGCAGGGCGCGCCCCGTGAACCCGTAGGTGCACAGGCCGTGCAGGATGGGCCGGTCGAAGCCACCCATCGCAGCGAACGACGGATCGGTGTGCAGCGGGTTGCGGTCGCCCGACAGGCGGTACACGAATGCTTGGTCGGGGCTGGTCTGCAGGGTGACCTCATGATCGGGCGCGGCGTCGGCAGGCGGTTCGTTCTGCGGGCCCGACGGGCCGCGGTCGCCGCCCCAGCCGCCCTCGCCGCGGATGAACATGGCTGAGCGGGTGGTGTACAGCGGTGACCCGTCGTCGAGGGTCACTTCGTTCTCCACCACCACCACGGCCGCCTTGCCCTTGTCGTACATGGCGGCTACCCGGTCGCGTGCGGTGGCGGTGGCCTCGACCGGAATGGGCCGGTGCAGGGTGACCGCCTGCGAGCCGTGCACCAGCAGCGCCGGGTTGAACGAGCCGATCTGGCTCAGCGAGCTGCGGCCTCCCGATGCACTGCCCGAACCGGCCACCACGGCGAATGTGGGGTACACGGCTTGGGGTGTGGCGTTGGTGTTCTCGGTGGAGAACTGCAGGTCGGCCTGACCGGCACCGATGCCCACGGCGTAGAGGAGGGCATCTTTCGACGTCCACGAGATGGTGCGCTCATCGCCCACGGCACCCACGGCTTCTGGATTCAACGGCATGACGAACCTCCTCGGCACAGGCCACCCCACAGCGACCAATGTCCCATCTTTGCCCACTGGGGACCTAGGTCTCTACCTGGCGCGCCGACCGCTCGGCTGAATGGCGGCATGCGAATCCTCCTGGTCGCCACCCGTCCCGAAGACGCCACCGCCGTCGAGTCGACCCTGCTCGACGAGGGGCACACCGTCACGACCTGCTTCGACGGCCACGGCGGGCCATGCCGTGGCGCGAAGCATGTCGAACAATGCCCGCTCGAGTCGTCGGTCGACCTCGCCGTCATCGCCCGAGCACCCGGTGTCGAGCCCGGGCTGCTCGAGATGGGCGCGATCTGCGCTGTGCATCACCGTGTGGGAGTGGTCGAGATCGACCCGGCTGATCCGCCTGTTGAATCGCTGTACGACCTGGCCGACGCGGCCGAGGCCGCCATAGTGGCCGAGTACGAGCAGTCGGTGCGCGATCTCATCGAACGCGCCCTGCCACCCGGAGCTGTGGCGGTGGTCGATGTGACGCGCCGCGACCTCGACGTGCACGTGTCGGTGCTCGTGAACTGCCGCCTCGATGCGCTCACGGTGTCGGCGATCGCCGACCGGGCTCGCGCCGGGGTGCGCCGGCACGACCGGTTCGCGAAGGTGATCGACGTGGCAGTGGTGCAGGGAGCCTGCTGACCGTGCGGGGCAGCGCTCCCCTGGCTCAGCGAGGCTGAGGCCAGCCGCCGGGAGTGCCGTCCATACCCGAGTTCTTGCGGGCCTGGGCGAGCAGCTCCTCCACGGCCGGGCCGAGCTTGGTGGGGTCGTCGATCGGCGCGGTGCGCGGGCCGCGCACCCAGCCCTCGGCGATGGCGAGCGTCTGGCCGCTGGCCTCGAACACCCGACCGGTCACACCCTTCGAC
>JBAXSU010000205.1:0-5429 GCA_037130535.1 Actinomycetota bacterium | reverse complement strand
GTCGAGAAGTTCGACTGGCGCAAGGGCTTCAAGTTCTCCACCTACGCCACGTGGTGGATTCGTCAGGCCATCACCCGCGGCATCGCCAACACCGGGCGCACCATCCGCCTTCCAGTCCACGCCGGCGACACGCTCGCTCGGTTGCAGAAGGCTCGCAGCCGCCTCGAGCTGAAGTTCGGCCGCCCCGCCACCCTGGCCGAGCTCTCGAAGGAAGTCGAGATGCCCGAGGACAAGGTCACCGAGGCATTGCGCTTCGCCGCCGAGCCGCTGTCGCTCAGCGAGCCGCTGCGCGAAGACGGCGACGCCGAGTTGGGCGATGTCGTCGAAGACCGGTCGGCCGAGAGCCCGTTCGAGGTGGCAGCCACTGCGCTGCTACCCGACGAGATCGCCCGCCTGCTGGCGCCGCTCGACGAGCGCGAGCGCGAGATCCTGAAGTTGCGCTTCGGTCTCGACCGTGGCGAGCCGCGCACGCTCGAGGAAGTGGGCGAGCACTTCAACCTCACCCGCGAGCGCATCCGCCAGATCGAAGCCCGCGCAATGAGCAAGCTCCGCCACCCCAGCTCCGACACCGGAGCGCGCGACCTGCTCGCGGTGTGACCACACGCGTCGTCTCGACGCTCGACGGCAGCGAATGGCGCATCCGGCGCCGGTGGCTGCCCCACCGTGACGGTGCGGGCGTGCGCGCCCGCGTCGACACCCATCGCCGTCGGCGCGCCAAGGAGCGTGCCGAACGGGCCGGCGACGGACCGCACCGGTGGTTCGACATCGTCGACGTGGGAGACGGCTTCCTCCATGGGGGCTGGGTGATGCTCGTCATCGCCGGCTCTCTCGCCCTGGTTCTGCTCACCGTCACCTTCGGTGGCCCGGTGCTGTTGCTGGGTATCGACCTCGCCTGGTTCATCGCTGTGTTGGTCGTCGGAGCGTTCAGCCGGTTCGTGCTCCGCCGGCCCTGGAGCGTCGAGGCAGTCGCCGCCGACAACACGCGCCGCGAGTGGAAGGCGAAGGGCTACCGCGACGCCGGCCGCCTGCGTGACGCCCTGGCGGGCGAGTTCAGCCGCGGTCTCGACCCTCACCCCGACGACCCACTGTTGTCGCGCGAGTCGCCCAGCGCCAGAGGGTGCTCAAGTCGTCGGCGAGCCCGCCGATAACCGAGCGTGGACCTGCTGCCCAATGCGCTTTCGTTTCGCGTCGTCACCACGATCGACGTCGACGACGACGACCAGATCCCGCGCGGCTTCACCGGCCGTGTGCGTCGCAGTTTCCCCAACGGTCAGCGCACGGTCGCCTGGTTGCGCGACGGCGTGCTGGACGACCCGACCCATTCGCACCCGGCCTTTCGAGTCCTGCGACCCGGCGGCTCGGTGAAGTACGAGATGCACTACCGCGAGGGCGTGCTGCACGACCCCGGTCCGCGGGTGCCGGCGGTGCGGGGTTTCTTCGCGAACGGCGAACTCCATTACGAGGAGCGGTACCAGGGCGGCCGTCGCCACGACGGACCGAAGGGCGAGGCGGCGCTGCGCAAGTGGCGCGCCGACGGCACGCTGCGTCACGAACTGCGCTACACCAACGGCGCCCGCGTCGCCTGAGCCACGCCGGGCTCAGGCCCGCCGACGGCGCTGACGCTCCATCAGGCTGCACCAGTCCCACTGCGCGCCGCCCATGGCAGTCACCTCGGCCAGCATCTGGCCGACGAGTGAGGTGACCGGAAGAGGCACGTTCATCGCCTCGGCCTCGTCGAGCACCAGGCCGACGTCTTTGCGCATCAGCGTGGTGGAGAAGCCGTAGTCGTACTCGCCCGCGAGCATGCGCTCGGCACGGTTGGCCATCTGCCACGATGCCGAGCTGCCCTGAAGCATCACGTGGATGACCCGATTCACGTCAAGGCCTGCGGTCTCGGCGAAGTCGAGGCCTTCGGCCAGCGCCTGGCACAGGCCCACGACGCAGATCTGGTTGGTCATCTTGGTGATCTGCCCGGCACCCGACGGGCCCATCAACACGATGCGCGCCCCGTACGAGGCAACCACCGGTTCGGCTGTGGCGAACGCGGCGTCGTCGCCACCCACCATGACGGTGAGGGTGCCGTTGCGGGCCCCGTCGACACCGCCCGACACAGGCGCGTCGAGGAACTGGGCACCCGCCGCAGCCACCTCGACGGCAACCTCGCGCGACGCCTGCGCCGACGTGGTGGAGTGATCGACCCACACCGCGCCCCGGGCCAGGACGGGCACGATGGCAGCCGCAACGGCACGCAACTGCGGGTCGGCGGGCAGCGAGGTGACCACCAGGTCGCGGCCCGCGGCCGCGGTTGCCGGGTCGGCCGCCGATGCACCGCCGTGCTCGGCCACCCACTGGTCGGCCAGTCCGGGTACCGCGTCGCACACGGTGACGGCGTGCCCTGCCTTGGCCAGATGGGCGGCCATGTGCCAGCCCATCCGACCAATTCCGATGACGGCGACCGTGCTCATGCCGGCACCCCCGGCTTGCCGCGGTCGGCCAGGGTGAAGCCGCCGGCCAGGCGGGCATGCACCCGGCCGCCGCAGGCCATGGCGAGGATCAGCACCATCTCGTCGGGGCGCGGCCCGTCGGGCACACCCACCTCGATGGCGTCGTAGTGGCTACCCACATAGCTCCACTCGAGGTGGGTGATGGGTACATCGAGGCGCGCCCCAACGGCCCCGACCTTCTTGGTGCTGGGCACGATCGCCGTGCCCTTGCCCAACGCAGCACGCATGCCACCGCCGCCCGGGATGTGCCACATCGCACCGTGCTCGATCTCACCGGCCGACCCGACGATGGCGCCCTTGCCGTAGCCGTCGATCACCGAGGCGTCGCCGCCGAGGTGACCGATCAACATGGTGCCGAGTCGCTCGCCGAGCGCTCGGAGTTCGTCGCTCGCCGCACTGAGGTCGTCGACGTAGCGGCCCACATAGGGGTTGCCGACCACAGCCGCGATGGCACCCTTCACCGCCGGCCGCGCGGGGGCCGGGCCGAGGTCGTGGTGGATCTCTTCCACGACGGTGACGATCTTGCGGATGGGGAACAGCATGGCGCTCCTCAGGGTTGGGGGGTGGCGGGTATCGGTTGCGTCGCGGGGCGGCGCAGATGAGCGAGGGTAGCCACCACGTACAGCACGAGACCGATCACGACCGTGCGATCGAAGCCGAACGACATCGACAGCATGGTGGTGAGCGACGAGCCGAGCACGGAGAAGAACCCGTTCACGGCCCAGCACCAGGCCACCAGGCGACCCTGGTCGACACCGGGCCGCATGCCCGCGGCCGCAGTGGCGGCATCGATGCCAGTGGGCAGGAACAGGCCCAGCAGGAGCCCCACCGGAAACAGCAGTACCACCACGAGCGCGATGCGCAGCGGCTGGCTCCAGGCAAGGGCTGCGTCGGTGATGGGGCCGCTGATGGCGAGGTACAGCAGGGTGACGGCCCACAGCAGCACTGTTGCGACGAGCAGGCCGCGGCGACCGAACCGTTCGACGACATGCGAGACGCGTGCTCCGACGGCCGTAGCGATGAGCAACGTGAACAGCGACACCGACAACGAGAGCGTCGGGTATCCGAGCAGCAGCGCGAACCGCTGGATCATCGAGATCTCGACCAGCATGAAGCCCACACCGATCGCGGCGAAGTAGGCGAACAGCGCAGCTCGACCCGGTGCCACGACGGCGGCCTCGCCACCGCGGCGCCGGGTGATGGCAAACGGAAGCCACAGCATCAATGCGGCGACCACCGAGCCGATGACGAACAGCACGAACAGCAATCGCTCACCGATCGCGATCTCGGTGTCTTCGATACCTCGCTCCCAGTTGGTGAGCACGTCGCTGTAGGGGGTGAAGTGCCAGAAGAACGGCTTGTCATCGGTGACGGTGGAGATGTCGTAGCGGTACGCGTCGACCAACGCCTGCACCTCGGCGTCGGTACCGGTGATCAGTTGCGACGTGATGTTCGTCGCCTGGGCGGCATCGGCAGCCACACCGGGCAGGTGGATCGGGTTGGTGGTGGGCAGGGTCTGCAGCGCCGACTGCACCCCGGCGACGGCCTCAGCCGTGACGGGCGACTTGAACAGCATGATCGTGCTCACGCGCTGCAACTCGACCTCACCGCTGTCGGCCAGCAACACCACATGGTCGGCGAAGGTGTCGATGCGGCCTGCCAGCGCTTCGCGGGCGGTGACCAGGTAGCGAGCGGTACGGGTGGGGCGGGTGTCGAAGTCGAAGTCGCCGAACTGCACCACCATCACCCCGCCCGGAGTGAGGTGATCGAACGCCTCCCGGATCATCGAATCGGTGTAGAGGTAGCTCTCGGACAACACGAACGCTCCGGAGGTGGCGGCATTCGACGCGGCGTAGCTGTCGGGCGCCACGAACCACACCATGTCGTAGGCGCGTTCGCTCCGTGCCAGGAAGGTGCGCCCATCGCCCTGCACGTAGTTCACCTTCGGGTTGTTGGCGATGTTGCCCGAGTACTCGGCGAACTGGTTGCGCAGCAGATCGACCGTGACCGGGTTCAGTTCCACCGCGTCGACCTGGCCGACGCCATAGGTGAGCGCACCCTGGATCTCGTTGCCGCCCGCGGCACCGATGATGAGCAGATGCTCGGGTTCGCGGCCGAGCGCAGCGAAGGGCACCTTGCGGTTGTCGGTGTCGAACCGGGCTGTGGTGGCGCGTGTGCCGTCATAGCGCCAGATCGACGAGCCCCACAGACCGTCGTGGTGCAACACCTGCAGTTCGCCGAGGTCGACCGCGTCGACGCGGAACACCGGGCCCCAGTCGCCGGCCACCACCGTGTCGGCCTCCTTCAGCGTCTTCACGCCGTCGGCACGAACGTTCAGCGACGCAGTACCGAATGCGCCCGCCAGCACGACGGCGGCGAGCACACCGGCTTGCACCTGGCCCGTGCGGGTGGCAACCGCAACGGCGAGCCCCAGCGCACCGAGCGCCACCATCGACACGAACACCATGGCCGGCGGGCCGATGGTTGCCTGCAGCGGCACGGCAAGCAGGCAGCCGAGCGCAGCACCGGTGAGGTCCCAGAAGTAGAGGCGGCGCACGTCGCCCGCCTCCACCACCACGAGTGAGGCGAGGATGATGCCGAGCGCGAAGAACACCGCCGTCAGCGAGAACGACAGCGCAAACAGGCGCAGCACCTGCATCACGGCCTGCGACCCCGACCCGGCCCAGATGAAGTTGGTGTCGGTGGCGAGGCGGGCCACCACTGCGTACGACACGAGGCCGATGATCGCCACGATCGGCGAGGCCTTGCGCAGCAGCACGAGCGAATCGAGCGAGCGCAGCCGCTTCGACAGCGCCACGGCGGTGCTGGCCGCCCCCAGGCCCAGCAGCGCCAGGCCGATGACGAAGTAGGTGTAGTAGTAGAAGAGCTTGAACGAAATGATGCGCGTGTAGGCGATCTCGAGGG
>JBAXSU010000204.1:0-5436 GCA_037130535.1 Actinomycetota bacterium | reverse complement strand
GCTCGAGCGCTACGGCCTGCCCTACAAGATCAAAGAGGGCGACGCTGCGTTCTACGGCCCGAAGATCGACATCGACGTCCGCGACGCCATCGGCCGCACCTGGCAGCTCAGCACCATCCAGTGCGACTTCAACCTGCCCGAGCGGTTCCAACTCGAGTACGTGGGCGCCGACAACGCCCGGCACCGGCCCATCATGTTGCACCGTGCGTTGTTCGGTTCGGTCGAGCGGTTCTTCGGTGTGCTGATCGAGCACTATGCGGGTGCCTTCCCCACGTGGCTCGCGCCGCTGCAGGCCCGGGTCCTTCCGGTTGCCGAGGCACATGAGGCGTATGCCGAGTCGGTGGTGGCCCGTCTGCGTGCCGAGGGCATGCGCGTCGACATGATCGACTCCACCGATCAGTTGGGCAAGCGCATCCGCGCGGCCAAGCTCGACAAGATCCCGTACGTGCTGGTGGTGGGCGACACCGACGTCGCCGCGTCCTCGCTGGGCGTGAACCCGCGTGGGGGAGAGGTCGAGCGCGACGTGCCGCTCGACACGTTCGTCGACCGGCTGCACGCCGAGATCGGTGCCCAACTCGCCAGCGCCCGGAGCTGACGCTGCGGTGACACCGCTCGAACTGCTGTGGAACGGGTGGCGGGCCACCTACGTCGGCAGTCTCGGTGCCCGCCCGAAGTCGTCGACAGGCAGCATCTTCAGCGCCATCCTGGTCTCGGGTCTGCCCGACGACGAGACGCACATCGTGCATCGCGGCCGCGAGTGCTTCGCACTGCTCAACGCCTATCCCTACGCCGTCGGTCATCTCCTCGTGCTGCCCTACCGCGAGGTGGCCGATCTCGAGCAACTCACTGCCGCCGAAACGGCCGAACTGTGGTCGACGGTCACCGACGCCGTGCGGGCGGTGAAGTCGGTGCTCGCTCCTACCGGTGTGAACGTGGGGCTGAACCTCGGCCAACCCGCAGGGGGCAGCGTGAGCGAGCACCTGCACGTGCACGTGGTGCCGCGGTGGGTGGGCGACGCAAACTTCATGACCACGACGGCCAACACTCGCACGCTGCCCGAGGCGCTCCCCGATACCGCCGCCAAACTGCGCACGGCGTGGCCGCGGTCGTAGGCTGAGCGCATGACCGACGCCAGCGACGTTCGTGACGAACTGCCCGAGGATCTCAACGCGGTCGAGTTCGTCGGGGTGTACCAGTTCCCCGACAACAGCCGGCGTCGTCGTCCGGCCGTCATCTACGCCGTGATGGCGGCGGGCCTGCTCGCGCTGTGGGCCACGCATCGGGGCGATCCGCACGTGCTGGTGAACGAGGGCTATCTGTGGGCCGCCGTCTTGCTGGGCGCGGTGGCGCTGTACTCGTTCACCTCCGGATGGCGGATGAGCGTCGACGAAAAGGAGGCGCTCGTGGTCGCGCAGGGGGCCGTGGGCTTCGCTGTCGGCCACGCGTCGGCGCAGCAGGTGTGGCGTGGTCTGCGCAGTCGTCCTACGTGGCGGGTGCTGGTGTACTCGGCCGAGAACCCGCCGCGTCAGCGCGGTCTGGTGCTCATCGACGCGGTCGACGGCTCGGTGATCGAGCAGTTGACCGAGGAGAACCCCGAGACCGATTGGCCCGAGAACGAATGGCCCGAATGACCCCGACTGCTGCGCCCCTCGGCGGTTCCGCGCCGGGATAGCCTGAGGGCGATGTTCGACGGAACCTTCCGCACGGCGGTCGACAAGGCTGTGAAGCCCATCGGCGATTCGCTCCGCCGCACCGGCATGTCACCCGACCATCTCACGGTGCTCGGTCTGGTGGTGGCGGTTGGTGCGGCAGTGGCCATCGGCGCCGGCTACCTGCAGTTGGGTCTGCTCCTGGTCATCCTGGCCGCCCTGCCCGACCTGTTCGACGGTGCGCTCGCCAAGGCGTCGAACACCTCCAGTCAGCGTGGAGCCTTCTTCGACTCGGTCGTCGATCGGGTCACCGACGCACTGCTGTTCGCCGGTCTGGCCTGGCACTTCGCCGTCGGCGACACACCGCTGCTGGCGATGCTGCCGTTCGGTGTGCTTGCGGTCAGTTCGGTCATCTCGTACGAGCGGGCCAAAGCCGAGTCGCTCGGTCTCGACGCCAAGGGTGGGCTGATGGAACGCGCCGAGCGCATCATCCTGCTCTGCCTCGGTCTGCTGTTCGAACCGCTGCTGGTGTGGATCCTGGCGGCCATGTTGGTACTCACCGCCATCACCGCGGTGCAGCGCTTCGTGAAGGTGTGGCGCCAGGCCAGCGTGGCCCCCATCACGGCGGCCAAGATCGAGTTGCGCCGCAGCCGTCGCCAGCACCGCCGTGTGGTGCGCACCGAGCGGATCAACGCTCGTATCACCCGGGTGCAGCGCCGCCCGCACGACGACTGATCCATGACCGAGGTCGCCGACGAGCGGCGCCGTCTTGCCGACGCCGTCGTGGTGGGGGGCTTCCGGCTCGGCTCGCTTGCCGCGCGGCTCACCCCAGGTCCGATTGCTGGTGCGACGGCGTCGATGATGGGGTTCGGGGCCAGCGTCGCCAACGCCGAGCGGCGGGCGATGATCCAACGGCATCTTCGCCGCGTGAACCCGCAGGTGTCGTCGACGGTCTTGCGGGTGCAGACCCAAGGCGCATTCGACAGCTACGCCCGCTACTACGTCGAGAGTTTCAAGTTGCCCACGATGTCGAAGCGGGCGGTCGAACGAGGCTTCACCAAAGAGGGCTACGAGCACATCGTCGATGGCCTCGCTGAAGGCAACGGTGTCATCCTAGCCCTGCCCCACCTCGGAGGCTGGGAGTGGGCCGGCCGGTGGATGACCGACCAAGGGCATCGCCTCACCGTGGTGGTCGAGCCTCTCGAACCGCCCGAGCTGTTCCAATGGTTCGTCGATCTCCGTCAGAGCCTGGGGATGACGGTGGTGCCGCTGGGCGACGGGGCTGCCACTGCGGTGATGAAGGCGTTGAAGGCGAACGAGGTGGTGTGCCTGCTGTGCGACCGCGACCTCGAGCGCAACGGCGTGGAGGTCGAGTTCTTCGGCGAGCGCACCACGCTGCCGGCCGGGCCGGCGATGCTGGGTCTGCGAACCGGAGCCCCCGTGTTGCCCACGGGGGTGTACTTCACGCCCCGCTACAACGGCCACCATGCCATCGTCCGTCCGCCGCTTCCGGCCATCCGGCTCGGGGGAGGGCTGCGCGACGACGTTGCCCGCGTCACCCAGTCGTTGGCCCGCGAACTCGAGTTCCTCATCCGGCGCGCGCCCGACCAGTGGCACTTGTTCCAACCCAACTGGCCGAGCGACCCGGGGTACTGATCGGGCTCGCCTACCGCGTCGGTCGCAGCATGAACGCCCCGGCCGAAACGGAGCCCGGTGTGCGAGAATGCGAATGCATGGTGGATCAAGTGCCGTCCCAGTTCGACCACGACCCCGAACCTGGTGCACCACGCGGTGAGCCGGAGTGGTTGGCGCGCTTCGAACAGCGGCGCTGGCTCGGGCCGATGGTCACCGCCGGCCGCCGGTTCTTCGGCATCGAAGGACTCGACCTGGGCGGCCTCATCGCACTCGAACTGTTCACCACAGTGATGCCGTTGTTGCTCATCTTCTATGCCTGGGCCAAGGACTTCGACCCATCGGCTCAGGTGGGCGACGTCTTCATCGGGCAGATGGGCGCCAACGGCCCGGCGGGCGAGCGAATCAGGGCCGAGTTCGGTGCGGCGTCGGGCCTGGCGAGTACATGGACATTGGTGAGTATGGCTGGATTTCTCGTGTGGGGCATCCCGATGTCGCTCACCGTGGCCCGCATGTTCGCCACCGCCTGGCTGCGGCCGCAGTACTCGATCGGCCAGCGTCTGTGGCGTGGCACGCTGTGGTTCAGCATGTACCTGGTGGCCCAGGGCGTCATCGACATGGTGATGCTGGTCGACGTGCCCGCCTACCTCCTCGTGGTGAAGTGGGGGGTGGCGTTTGCGGCGAGCTTGGTGTTCTGGGGGCTCAGTCCGGTGCTGCTCGTTCCAGGTCTGCGGCTCACGCGTTGGCAGTTCCTCGCCGCAGGCCTCACGGGCGCGATCATCAACGTCATCATCTTGCGCATCGCGGTGCGAGCCGTCTTCCCGCTGCTGCTGTCGGGCTGGGAGGGCTTCGGCGGTATCGGCGTGGCGCTGGCGATGATGACCTGGAGCGGTGTGATGGGCGTGGTGTGGGTGGTGGTGGCATGTGCTGGCGCGGTGTTCACCGAGCGGCACAGCCCTGAACTGTCTGGGCGAGCCACGGTGCCCGCCGCCGACCTGGCAGGCTGATCCGATGCGCTACGTGAAACTGGGTTCCACCGGGTTGGACGTGTCGAGGCTGTGCCTCGGCTGTATGAGCTTCGGCGTACCCGACCGCGGTACCCACGCCTGGACACTCGACGAGGAGGCCAGCCGTCCGCTGATCCGAGCAGCGGTGGAGGCGGGTGTGAACTTCTTCGACACCGCCAACATGTACTCCGACGGCACCAGTGAGGAGTTCGTGGGGCGGGCGCTCGCCGAGTACTCCCGCCGCGAGGAGGTGGTGATCGCCACCAAGGTGTACTTCCCGATGCGCCGCGGACCCAATGGCGGCGGCCTCAGCCGCAAGGTGATCATGCACGAGATCGACGCCAGCCTGCGGCGGCTCGGTACCGACTACGTCGACCTCTACCAGATCCATCGCTTCGACAGCACCACGCCGCTCGAGGAGACGATGGAGGCGCTGCACGATGTGGTGAAGGCCGGCAAGGCCCGCTACATCGGAGCGTCGTCGATGTGGGCGTGGCAGTTCGCCAAGGCCCAGCACATCGCCGAACGCCACGGGTGGACACGGTTCGTCACGATGCAGAACCACTACAACCTGCTGTACCGCGAGGAAGAGCGCGAGATGCTGCCGCTGTGTCTCGACCAGGGCGTGGGGGTCATCCCATGGAGTCCGCTCGGCCGCGGTCGCCTCACCCGGCCTGTCGAGGTGGCAACCGATCGCACGGCGAAGGATCTGTACCTGCAGACGCTGTACCACTCGGCCGATCACGACATCATCGACCGAGTTACGGCGTTGGCCGATCGGCGGGGCCTCACGATGGCGCAGGTGGCGCTGGCGTGGGTGGCCGGGCACCCGGCGGTGAGCGCACCCATCGTCGGGGTCACCAAGGCCGAGCACCTCGCCGACGCGTTGGTGGGCATCGATGTCGATTTGAGTGCCGACGAGCGTGCCGAACTGGAGGCGCCCTACACGCCCCAGCCGGTGCAGGGCATCAGCTAGCGCCGGGCTCGGCGATCCTGAGATTTCTTCGGTCCCGGGTTGGTATACGAACTGGTGTTCGTGTAGGGTGCCGGGTGTTCCGATCTTCCCCTCGGAACCAGATCGAACCCGTTCGCTGGGTTCCCGCCATATCGGTTTCTGGTCGGCTCGCTGGTATGCGGGCGTGTGGGGA
>JBAXSU010000203.1:0-5450 GCA_037130535.1 Actinomycetota bacterium | reverse complement strand
AAGCGCCCCGCCCGGCACCTCGGAAGCCCCACGACGTAACCCACGTCAGAACCGCTCCGAGGCCGCCGGGATCCCAGATCCCGGCGGCCTTTTCGCTTTTCCCCCGCACAGAGAAACGACATCCCATGTACGTAGCACTCGAACCCTCAACCGATCTCCGCGTGAGCGACATCACCTCGGTGCGCGCCCCGGCGCGGTGCGCCGACGGCAACGGCACCCTCACTCCACTGTTCTTCTCCGACGATGTGATCGACATCGCCCGGGCCAAGGCCATCTGCGCGAAGTGCGCCCGCACCGCCACCTGTCTGCAGGACGCGCTCGACCGGGCCGAACCCTGGGGCGTGTGGGGCGGCGAGTTGCTCGACAACGGCCGCATCGTCGCCCACAAGCGGCCGCGGGGCCGACCGCCCAAGCACCCCCGCCCGGTCGTGGTGATCGACGAGGTACCGCTCCCGGCACACCTCGTGGCTCGCTCGGCCTGATCCCCCCACGGTCGCGGGTGACGCTTCGACGAGCCCCCGACTGCACGCCCGTGCCTCCTGCCACCCGCCCCCGGGGCGGCAGGAGGCGCCGGGTAACCTTCGGCCATGGCCGGGCACCGTCGACTCCTCATCGGATCGATCGTCGCCGCCGTCATCATCAGCATCGTCGGTGGCTGGCTGCTCAGCCGTGGCGACGACAGCAGCACCGATGTCGCTGCCGTCGACGACATCGTGCTCGAAAGGCCGGGCACGTCACAGATCCCGTCCATCGGTACCAACGCGCCGGTACAGGGCACCTCGCTGCCAACGGTCGACCTCACCACCAACGACGGCGGCACCGTCGTCACCGCCGACCTGCTCGGCCAGCCGTTGGTGATCAACGTGTGGAACTCCACCTGCGGGCCGTGCAAGAAGGAGTTGCCCGCCTTCGCCGCCGTGCACGCCCAGTACGGCGACCGAGTGCGCTTCGTCGGGGTGAACACCCTCGACGTACCCGAGGTGAACGAATCGTTCGCCCGCGAGCGTGGCGTGCAGTACGAGTTGCTGCGCGACGTCGACGGCGCCTTCACCGACGCGGTGGGCATCGCCACCCAACCGGTCACACTGTTCGTGGCCACCGACGGCACCATCGTCCGCCAGACCGGCGTGCTCGATGAGGCCACGCTGCAGCAGTACGTCGACGAGTTGCTGGCATGAACCTGTCGCTCAGCTTCATCCGCGGCATGCTCGCTGCCGTGAACCCGTGCGGCTTCGTGCTGCTGCCCACCTACCTGCTGTATTTCCTCGGGCTATCGAACGCCGAATCGGGTGTCCGCACGGCGCCCATCCGGCGGGCCCTGGTGGTGAGTGCCGCGGTGTCGGCCGGGTTCCTCAGCGTGTTCCTGGTGGTGGGGGCCATCGCCGAACTTTTCACCAACTGGGTGGTGGCCAACGCCAAGTACCTCACAGCCGTCATCGGCGTGGGCCTGGTGGTGCTGGGCGTCGCGATGCTGTTCGGCTACCGCCTGCCCATCGCCACCCCCAAGCTCGATGCCGGTGGCCGCGACCGCACGGTGCGGTCGATGTTCGTGTACGGCATCGCCTACGCGGTTGCCTCCATCGGCTGCACGATCGGGCTGTTCATCGCCACGCTGTTCCAGACCGCCGGCCGCAAGGGCTACGTCGCAGGCGTGGCCAACGTCGTGGCGTACGGCCTGGGCATGGCGCTGCTCATCACGGCGCTCACGGTCACCCTTGCGGTGGCAAACGTGGGCCTGCTGAAGGTGCTGCGCTCGGGGATGCAGTACGTCGAGATGGTCGCCGGCGCCTTCGTGCTGCTGTCGGGCCTGTACCTGCTGTGGTACTTCTGGCAGGTCGACGTGCGCGAGGCCGGCGACCCTGTCACCGACGCGGTGGCCGGCTGGCAGACCAGCATCCAGAACTTCCTCAACGACCACTGGGGCACGGTGGCCATCGTGCTCGCCGTCATCGTCGGCGCCGCAGTGGTCGCCGTGACAGTGAAGCGCCGCCCACCGACAACACCGCCCGGCGGCGAGGTCGAGCACATCGCATGAGCCCCTTCGCCGAGTTGCTCGCCACCGACGGGGTGGAGGAGGTGTGCGAACTGCGCGGACAGTTCGGGTTCATGGCGTACCACGGCGGCGCGCTCGAGGAGATGACCGACGTCATCGCCCGCGCCGCCGCCGAGGCCACCGATGCGAGCTACTACGGCGTGCACCAGCCCAAGGGGATGGAGCGTCACATCCCCTCGACCAAGTTCGATCCTGCACATTCACCGGCGATGCAGTCGTTCGTCGACCATGTGCACACGGTGATCACCGTGCACGGCTTCGGGCGCCGGGGCTACTTCACCACGGTGCTCGTCGGTGGGCAGAACCGCGAACTCGCCCACCACGTGGGCGAGTCGTTGCGCACCCACCTTCCGGCCTACGAGATCGCCACCGATCTCGAGCGGATCCCCACCGAACTGCGCGGGCTGCACCCGCGCAACCCGGTAAACCTGCCGCCGCGACGCGGCGTTCAGATCGAGTTGCCGCCACGGGTGCGCGGCACCACCCCGCTGTTCTGGGACTGGGAGGGCCCGGGCCTCGCCCCGCATGCCCAGCGCCTCGTCGACGGTCTCGTCCACGCCGTACGCACCTGGCCCCACTGACCCGAGTCGCACCCGGCCACCCGAGTGGATGCAGGTCAGCCGAGTGGAACCAGGCACCCGGGGGGCCAAACAACCCTCGGGCGTGGGTCAGGGACTCAGGCGTTCGATCACCCAGGCATCGCCGTCGCGGCGGTAGCGAAGGCGGTCGTGCAGGCGGCTGGGCCGACCCTGCCAGAACTCCCATTGGTGCACCTGCGCCAACCAACCACCCCAGAACTCGGGCCTGGGCACCTGCTCGAGGTGGGCGAAACGGGCCTCCATTTCGGCCACCCGGGCTTCGAGTTCGGCCCGGTCGGCCAACACACTCGACTGCGCCGACGCCCAGGCACCGAGTTGCGAGGCACGCGGACGCGACGCGAAGTACTCGTCGCTCTCTGCCTCTGGCAGCCGCTCGACGGTGGCCGTGATCCGCACCTGCCGGTGCAGCTGCAACCAGGTGAACAACATGGCCACCTGCGGGTGGGCTGCCATCTCGTCGCCCTTGGCCGAGCCGTAGTTGGTGAAGAACGAGAACCCACGCCCGTCGGCACCTCGGGCCAGCAGATAGCGCGACTGCGGGAACCCGTCGGCATCGATGGTGGACAGCACGAATGCGTTCGGCTCGACGCAGCCAGCCTCGGTGGCCTGGTCGAACCAGACATGCCATTGCGCCAGCGGGTCGGCCAGCAGGTCGGCCGCGTCGAGACCGGCGGTCTCGTACTCCTTACGCCGCGACGCAAGCGTCATCGCGGTGCGATCACCTGGTGGCCGCGCATGTACGGCTGCAGTACCGCTGGGATGAGCACGCTGCCGTCGGGCTGGCGGAAGTTCTCGAGAATGGCCGCCCACACGCGCGGCACGGCCAGCGCCGAACCGTTCAGCGTGTTGGCCACCAAGGTGCCCTTCTCGCCCGCCTTGCGGTAGCGGATGTCGGCACGGCGCGCCTGGTAATCGCTGAACCAACTGCACGAACTGACCTCGAGCCAGTTGTCGCAGCCGGGCGCATACACCTCGAGATCGAAGCTGCGGTGATGGCTCTGGCCCATGTCGCCCGTGCAGATCTCGATGATGCGATACGGCAGGCCGAGGCCGCCGATGAGCCGCTCGGCCCGGTCGACGATCTCGGTGAGCATCGCCGGCGCCTGTTCGGGCGTCGCCACCGACAGGATCTCGACCTTGTCGAACTCGTGTGCCCGCAGCATGCCGCGCGTGTCGCGTCCGGCTGACCCTGCCTCTCGCCGGTAACACGAGGTGTGGGCCATCAGACGGACCGGCAGCACCGACTCGTCGAGCACCTCCCCTGCGTACAGCGACGTGAGCGGCACTTCGGCAGTGGGGATGCACCACAGGTCGTCGCGCTCGATGGCATAGGCGTCGTCAGCGAACTTGGGCAACTGGCCGGTGGCCGTGAGCGTCGCCGTGGTGACCAGTGACGGCGGGCGGATCTCCTCGAAGGCATCGGCGTTGCTGTCGAGCGCGTACTGGCACAGGGCGCGGGCAAGCGTGGCCCCGAGGCCGCGCTGCATGGTGAACATCGCACCGCTGATCTTGGTGGCGCGCTCGTTGTCGAGGATGCCGAGGGCAGCGGCCGTGTCCCAGTGCGGCACCCGCTGGTGCTCGCCGAACTCGGCGGGCATGTTGATCGGCCCCTTCACGATCGGATTGTCGTGTTCGCCATCGCCATCGGGCGCGTCGGGATGCGGCAGGTTGGGGATACGCAGCAGCACGTCGCGCAGCGCCGCCTGCACCACATCGTGTTCGGCGGCCAGGGCACCCTCGCGCTCGCCGAGGGCTCGGCTCTCGGCCTGCAGTGCCTCGGCATCGTCGGTGCGACCCTCGCGGCGCAACGTACCCACCTGCTTGGAGAGCTCGTTCACCTGAGCACGGGCCGCATCACGCTGGGCGACGATGTCGCGTGCCTGCTCGTCGAGGCGAGTGGCGTGATCGATCTGCTCGAGCAGGTCGGGCTTCCCACGCCGGGCCATGGCAGCACGGACGTGGTCGGGTTGGGTACGGAGCAGGCGGACGTCGATCACAGTGACCTCAGGCTAATCCGGCCTGCCGCTGCGGGCTCGTTCAGTTCGTCGACGACAGGGTGTCATTCGCTGCCGACCGGCGAGTGAGGCTGCCGAGCAGGTGCCAGTCGCCGTAGCGATCGAAGCGCTGGCTCGACACCACCACCGGTGTGTCGACGAGGTTGGTGTAGCGGCGACCGGAGTGACGGCCGTGTTCCCGAAGACGACGACCGAAGTCGCTCTGCTCACCCACGTGGAGCAGGTCGTTGAACCCCTCGATCGCATCGAAATCGTCGCGCCGACACCAGTGCAGGGCGCCGCCGAGGCCGGTGACGGCCATCCCGAGCCGGCGCACCCCGACTGCCAAGCCGATGCCCAGCGACCGGCGCTCGGGCACGAACCCGGCACCGCCACCGACGCACAACGGGTCGGCCAGGTGCTGATCGATGTCGGACAGGGCACAGATCGGCAGCATGCAGTCGGCGTCGACGTGCACGATGTAGTCGCCCGTCGAGGCGGCAGTGGCGGCATTGCGCGCCGCGGCCACCGGACCGTCATGGTGCTCGACCGCCTCCGCCTCCATCAGGTGGGCCAGGGTGATGGTGGCGTCGTCGCAGCGATGCGCCGCAACGATGATCTCGCACACCTCCTCGGGGGCGGCGTCGACGATGGTCTGAGCGGCACGGGCGATGGAATCGAGGCAGTAGGGCAGGTAGTCCGCGTCGCTCTGCGCGGTGACGATGACGGAGAAGCGGGGCATGCCGAGTCATCGTCAGGAGTGCTTGGTCGCTTGAGCGCGCTCCCCCGGGGCTCACCATCGCG
>JBAXSU010000202.1:0-5465 GCA_037130535.1 Actinomycetota bacterium | reverse complement strand
CCGAACTGCGCCCGCTACCTGGCCGACTTCGGCGCCGACGTCATCAAGGTCGAGCATCCCGAGCGCGGCGACACGCTGCGCAACATGGCCTGGCGCGACCCGCGCGACGGCGAGGGCCTGTGGTGGAAGGTGGTCAACCGCAACAAGCGCACCATCGCCCTCGACCTGAAAGACGACGCCGACCGCGAGGTGTTCCTCCATCTCGTCGATGGCGCGCAGGTGGTGGTCGAGAACTTCCGGCCCGGCACCCTCGAGCGGCTCGGCCTCGGGCCCGAGGTGCTGCAGGCCCGCAACCCGACGTTGGTGCTCACCCGCGTGACCGGCTTCGGGCAGACCGGGCCGTACGCCGGGCGAGCCGGGTTCGCCACGATCGCCGAGTCGATGTCGGGGCTCAGCGCCATCAGCGGCGAACCCGACGGCCAACCGCTACTGCCCCCTATCGCCCTCACCGACGAGCTGACGGGGTTGGTGGCGGCGTTCGCAACGATGGTGGCGCTGCACAGCGGCGTGGGCCAGGTCGTGGATGTGAGCCTGCTCGAGAGCCTGTTCCAGATCATGGGGCCGCTCATCTCGCTGTACGAGCTCACCGGCGAACAGCAGCCGCGCCTCGGCGCCGGCCTGCCGTACACCGTGCCCCGCGGCACCTACCGCTGCAGCGACGGCAAGTGGGTGGGCGTGTCGACCAGCGCCGACAGCGTTGCCCAACGGGTGCTGGCCTTGCTCGGTGTTGGCGACGACGCGCGCTTCACCACGTTCGCCAGGCGGATGGCCAACCGCGACGCGCTCGAGTCGATCATGCGCGACTGGTGCGCGGCGCGCACCCAGGCCGAAGTGATCGACGCGTTCACCGCGGCCGAGGCCGCCATCGGTCCGGTGATGGACATGGCCGACATCGCGGCCGACCCGCACTACGCGGCGCGCAACGCCATCGTCGATGTCGACGGCACGCCGATGCAGGGCCTCATCGCCAAGCTCAGCGCCACACCGGGCGTGTTGCGTTGGGCCGGCCGCATCCTCGACGCCGACGGCCCCCACATCCGCGCCCACGGCTGGACCTGACGCCCCCGGCTCCACCCGCACACCCTGACCGGTCCGTGAGGATCGACCGCCGCTGAACCGGTGTTCGCTCACGAAGCCTCAGCCTTCGTGAGCGATGACCGGCCCTGAGCGGGCGCAGGCGCACGAACGGCGCAGGTGCGGGGGCGGGTGCCCGTGGGGCCAGGCGGGCCGGGCGGGCAGTACGACTCAGGCGGTGAGGCCGATGGGGCAGGTGACGCCGGTGCCACCGATGCCGCAGTACCCGTTGGGGTTCTTGGCGAGGTACTGCTGGTGGTACGGCTCGGCGTAGTAGAACGCGCCGGCCGGAGCGATCTCGGTGGTGATGACCCCGTAGCCGGCGGCGCTGAGCCGCTCCTGGAACACGGCTGCGCTGGCCAGCGCGGCGTCGAGCTGCTCGGCCGTCGTGGCGTACACCGCGCTGCGGTACTGCGTGCCGACGTCGTTGCCCTGCCGCATGCCCTGGGTGGGATCGTGGTTCTCCCAGAACACCCGCAGCAGCGTCTCGTAGCTCACCTGCGCCGGGTCGAACGCCACCAGCACCACCTCGGTGTGCCCGGTGAGCGCCGAGCAGGTCTCCTCGTAGGTGGGGTTGGGGGTGTAGCCGCCCGCGTAGCCGACGGCGGTGCTGAACACGCCGGGCGTCTGCCAGAACTTGCGCTCGGCACCCCAGAAGCAACCGAGACCGAACACAGCGGTCTGGTAGCCCTCGGGCCACGGACCCTGCAGCGGGTTGCCGTTCACGTAGTGGGCGGTGGGGACGGGCATCGTCTGGTCGGTGCGACCGCGCAGCGCTTCGGCGGGGTCGACCATCGCTGTCTTCTTGGATCCGAACATGGTGGCCAGGCTACGACCCCTACAGTGCTGTGTCGTGCTGATCCGCGACACCGTGACCACCGACCTCGACGCGGCCCTGGCCCTCAACAACGCCAACGTGCCCGAACTGAACGAACTCGACCGAGCCGAGATCGAACGACTGCTCGGTATGGCCGAGGTGGCCCTCACTGCCGAGGTCGACGACACGTTCGCCGGGTTCTGCATCGTGTTCCCACCCGGCGTCGACTACGGCAGCCTCAACTACGGCTGGTTCAGCCGCACCTACGACGACTTCGCCTACCTCGACCGCATCGCCGTCGACCCGGCTTTTCGCCGTTACGGCATCGGGCGCGGGTTCTACGCCGAGATCGTGTCGCGGCTCACCGGCCGGTTCCCGCTGCTCACCTGCGAGGTGAACACCCGGCCCTACAACGAGCCGAGCCTGACGTTCCACCACTCGATCGGCTTCCGCGAGGTGGGCCAGCAGGACACCGACGGTGGCAAGAAGACGGTCAGTCTGCTCGCCCTCCCCCTCGACTGACTGCGACGTGCCGGGACGCTGGTCAGCGGCGGTCTTGCAGGAAGCGGAAGCGGTCGCGCACGGCGGCCACATGGGCAGCCGACACATCGGCCAGCAGGATGCTCTCGGTGTTGGCCGCCGTGGCCAGCAACTCGCCGAGCGGGTCGACGATGCGGCTGTCGCCCGAGTACGCCAGCGTGCCGCCCACGCCCACCCGGTTGCAGCCCACCACGTACGCCTGGTTCTCGATGGCCCGGGCCTGCAGCAGGCTCATCCAGTGCGTGCGACGGGCCTCGGGCCAGTTGGCCGGCACCAGGTACACATCGGTGGTGGGGGCGAGCTGCCAGAACTCGTCGGCGAAGCGCAGGTCGTAGCAGACGAACAGGCTCAGCCGTAGGCCCAACACCTCCACCTGGGTGAAGGCGTCGCCCGCACGAAAGTGCTTGTCCTCGCCGCCGAAGCTGAACGGGTGGATCTTGCGGTAGCGGTGCTGCTGGCCGTCGGGGCCGGCGAGCACGAACACGTTGTGCGGCCGTTGGTCGTCGGCCGGCGCATCGGGCGACACCTCGGGGCACGAGCCCCCTACCCAGATGCCGTGGCGACGGGCCTGCTCGGTGAGGAACTGCGACGACGGACCACCGGTGGCCTCACCGAGGTCGGGTCGGTCGGTGGCGAAGCCGGTGGAGAACGTCTCGCTGAGCAGCACCAACTGTGCGCCCGACGTGGCCGCGCCCGCCACCAGTGGGGCGAGGTGGGCGAAGTTGGTGGCCCGGTCGCACCAGGCGATGTCGTGCTGCACCGCGGCGATGCGCACCGTGCCGTCGGGTCGCTCGATCATGCCGCCAACCCCTTCAACCGCACGACGGCCTCGTCGAGCACCTCGGGCCGCTTGCAGAACGCGAAGCGCACCAGGTGCCGGCCCTCGTGCTTGTTGGCGTAGAACACCTCGTTGGGGATGGCCACCACACCGCACCGGTGCGGCAGTTCGCGGCAGAACGCCATGCCGTCGCCGTCGGCCCGCAGCGGTCGGATGTCGACCGTGACGAAGTAGGTGCCCGCCGTGGGATAGACCGCGAAACCAGCCTCGACCAGCCCGGGCAGCAGGCGGTCGCGCTTGGCCTGCATGTCGGCCGACAACGTCGTGAAGAACTCGGTGGGCAGCGCCAGGCCGCGGGCGATGCCGTGCTGGAACGGGCCGCCGTTCACATAGGTGAGGAACTGCTTCGCGGTGCGGGCTGCTGCCACCAGCGCGGGCGGGCCGCAGAGCCACCCGATCTTCCAGCCGGTGGTGTTGAACGTCTTGCCGCCCGACGAGATGCTGAGCGTGCGCTCGCGCATGCCGGGCAGGGTGGCCATGGCGATGTGCTCGGCGCCGTCGAACAGCAGGTGCTCGTACACCTCGTCGGTGACGACGATGAGGTCGTGCTCGATCGCGAGGTCGGCGATGTTCTGCATCTCGGCCCGGTCGAGCACCTTGCCCGTCGGGTTGTGCGGAGTGTTGACGAGCAGCAACTTCGTCTTGGGTGTGATGGCTGCGCGCAGTTCATCGGGGTCGAACCCGTACGCGGGTGGGCGCAAGGTGACCGGCCGGGCGACGGCGCCGGCCAGCGCGATGCACGCCTGGTAGCTGTCGTACATCGGCTCGAACAGCACCACTTCGTCGCCGGTGTCGAGCAGGCCCAGCAGCGCACCGGCGAGCGCCTCGGTGGCCCCGGCGGTGACGAGCACCTCGGTGTCGGGGTCGTAGACGAGGCCGTAGAACCGTTGCTGGTGCTCGGCGATGGCCTGGCGCAGCACCGGGATGCCGGGCCCCGGCGGGTACTGGTTGTGGCCACCGTTGATGGCCTCGATGGCGGCGTCGAGCACCTCACGCGGCCCATCGGTGTCAGGGAAACCCTGGCCGAGGTTCACGCTGCCCGTGCTGACGGCGAGCGCGCTCATCTCGGCGAAGATCGTCGTGCCGAAGCCCTGCAGTTTGGCCGTCAGGTGGGGCAGGCGCTGGCTCGACATCTAGAACCCCTCGAGGTTCTCGGGCCCGAACGAATAGGGCAGCAACTGGTCGAGGGTGAGCGTCAGCCGGATGCCATCGGGCCCGCACGTGTGCACCGGCGTATCCAGTGCGGCGAACTCGCGGATGCGCTGGCGGCAGCCACCGCAGCACGACGCCAATCGGTCGCCGTCGGCCACCACCAGCACCTCGACGATCGCTCGTTCGCCGGCGCCCACCATGGCCGCGATGGCACTGGCCTCGGCGCAGCAGCCCTGCGGATAAGCGGCGTTCTCGACGTTGCAGCCCGCGTACACGGCACCGCTGGCGGTGCGCACTGCTGCGCCCACCTGGTAGTTCGAATACGGCGCGTACGCCCGGCGCTGGATGGCACGGGCGGCGTCGAACAGTTCCTGGATCTCCGGCGTCATCTCCGCGACCCTATCCGTCGCCCGCCACCCCGGTCCCACGCTCGCTCATCACATTCCGTTCGTGAGCCGAGCCCCGGTCCCACCCGGGCCACGCTCACGGACCTGGGTGATCGGTGAGCCGAGCCCGGGGCCCACCGGGCCCACGCTCACGGACCGGTGGGGGACGGCAGGGGGCCAAGGGTCGGGGGGTGATGGACCGAGGGGTGGCGGCGTGAGGGTGGCGGAGTGAGGGTGGCGGCGTGCCACGATGGACACATGACTGAGCCTGCGGACACCGTGCCCGCTTCCACGGGGTCCGGTTCGCCGGAGCCCGAGTCGTTCAGTGGGTCGGCGGCGCGCCGACCCACGTGGCGGCATCGCTTCCTCAACAACCCCGTCGCCCGCACCGTGCTGTCGATCTGGGCGTGGTTCATCCTCGGCCTCGTGGTGTTCATCTGGACCCCACTCGTGGCCATCACGCTGGTGGTGACGTACCCCTTCGATCGTGGCCGGTACGCGCCCGGATATCTCTTCCGCAAGCTTGCGGTGGCGCATCAGATCCTGAACCCACTGTGGACCTTCCGCACCTCGGGCACGATGCTCACCGACCCGCGGCGGCCGTATGTGGTGGTGGCCAACCATCAGAGCTTCGTCGACATCTTGCTCATCTCGCATC
>JBAXSU010000201.1:0-5620 GCA_037130535.1 Actinomycetota bacterium | reverse complement strand
CAACAGCGCCTCCCAGATCGCCGACAATTCCTCGGTGCGGCCGACCAACTCGTCGTCGATCGACGGGATCTCAGCGCGCGTCGGCACCGGCTCGGCCATCACCGAGGCCACCTCGGCCAGCCCTGCGCCCGCCAGCGCGTGCGTGTCGTCGGGAGTGGCGAACCCGGCGAGTGGCACCGGACCGATCGGCTGCAACGCAAGCCCTTCGGGCGCCCGGTCCGTCAGCAACCCGGTGGTGGCACCCGACACCAGCACCGCACCCGGCGGACACACACTGAGCAGGCGGGCCACCTTGTTCACCGCGGTGCCGAACAGGTCACCGTCACGCGGATACACCACACCGGTGTGCACCGCAGCCCGAACCCGCAACCCATCAGGCTGCTGCCACTGCGCCGAACCGATCGCCTGCTGCACACCGGCCGCAGCACTCACCGCAGCGACCGGGTCGGCGAACACCGCGATCATCCCGTCACCGGTGTGCTTGAACACGCTGCCGCCAGCGCCCTCCACCACCTCGCGGATCAACCGGTCGTGCAACTCCAGATCGGCAGCCATTGCCCCCTCGGCCGCATTCCACCGACGCGTCGAATCCACGATGTCGGTCATCACCAACGACACCAACGACCCCATCAGGAACCACCCCCCGCCGCGGTGTCGGCCTCCTCTTCGGCGATCACCCGGTCGAGCGCCGCGATCACCTGGCCGACGACGTCTGCGAGCGACATCGCGGCCAGCCGCGTGCGGTAGGGCGTGAGGTCGGCGGGCAGGTCGACCCCTGCCTCGTGGAGTGTGAGCGAATAGTCGAAGCCGTTGAAGTCCTTGATCGCCAGTACGAGCATGATCGCAGCGTCGGGATCGTGCGTTGCGAACAGCGTGAAGACCACACCGCTCAATACGACCACATTATAGACGCTGCCCTGCTGGAGCTGGTTGACCAGCAACTGGCGCAGGTCGAAGGCGACCGCGCGACGTTCAACCGTGCCGTTGGCGAGTCCGCTGGCGAGCGCCATGACAGCAAAGGCAGTCGCGACGTCCAAGATCTGCAGGGCACCCAGCCGCAGGGCGATCTCCTTGGCATCGGCAGTGAGGTCGAGTGCCTGCTGGGGTCGCCCCCAGGCGAGCGCCGAGGCGAACCAGATGGAGATCTCCGCGATGGCCACTTCGTCACCGGTCGAGCGGGCCAGCGCCAGGGCGGCTCGGCCGCGTCGGTCGACCTCATCGAGGTCGACCTCATGACGATCGTTGTTGATCGCCAAGCCGGTGAAGGCCAACCAGGCCTGATCGACCGCCAGCCGCAGCCCGTCACCCGACGGCCGGATACCTTCGATCAGGTCGAGCGCCACCTGCCAGCGACCGAAGCCGACCAGTTGAAGCCAGGCGTGAAGCAGCGTCACAGCCGGGTTGGTGCGCACGAAGTGCTCCGGCACCCCACCGACGGGGCCCTCGACCGGGCGGACACCGCGCTGTTGGTCGGCGTGCGCCCCCCATGCAGCACACACCGCCGCAGCATCGGTCCAGTCGTCGTCGAGCCGAATGGGGCGCACCATGTCGAACAACGAGTACTCGAGTCGAATCAACGCACTTCCCCCGATGGCGGCCACGATCTCGTGCGCGCGGTGATGACGGTCGGTGCCGAGGGCGTGCGCAATGGCGACGCGCATGTTGTCGACCTCGACACAGAACCGGCAGAATGCGTGGCCGGCACCAGGGGTGCCACCGCTGCGCGCAATCGACCCGGCCAGGTGGTGAACCCAGTCGAGGTGCCGATTGCGGACCTGGTCGATCGTTCCTGCCTCGACGAGACGGTCCTCTGCGAACTGGCGGAGCGTCTCGAGCAGTTCATACCGCGAGCCGAACTCGCAGGCGACTGTGACGACCATCGACCGAGCGATCAGCCGGTCGACGATGTCGAGCACCTCCAACTCGTCGATGCCGCACACGACTGCCAGGCCGTCGACGAGGGTGCCGCCGGCGAACACGCACAAGCCCTGGAACACGGTCCGCTCGTCGTCGTCGAGCATCTCGTACGACCACGCCACGGCAGCCTGCAGGGTGCGATGCCGTTCGGCACCAGCTCTGCCGCCTCGGAGCAAACGGAAGCGGTCGTCGAGGCGGCTGTCGATCTCGGCAGGGAGCATGCTGCGACAGCGGGCCGCGGCCAACTCGATCGCCAGCGGGATGCCGTCGAGGCGGGCGCAGAGCCGTTCGATCACCTCTCGGTTCGCATCCACATCGAGATCGGGCCGCACCGCCCGCGCCCGTTCTGCGAACAGGGCGACACCGTCGGCAATGGGAAGCGATCCGATCGGAATGAGCTGTTCACCACGCACGCCGAGCGCTTCACGGCTGGTGGCCACGATGCGCAGCTCGGGTGCAGCACTGCGCAACGCGTCCACCAGTTCGAACGCTGCGTGGAGGACGTGTTCGCAGTTGTCGATCACCACCAGCGCAGTCATGCCGGCGAAGCGGTCACAGACGGCTTGCAACGCAGTACGCCCTTCCGTCTCGCGGGCACCGACCGCAGCAAGCGCCACCGGCACCACCGCATCGGCCGTGGTGGCATTCGACAGGTCGATCCACCACACCCCACCCGCGAAAGCATCCGAACCACCCGCAGCCACCTCGAGCGCCAGACGAGTCTTGCCCATCCCACCCACACCCACCAGGGTGACCAACCTGGCACGGCCGAGCGCATCCCAGATGGCGGCCACCTCGTCGGTTCGGCCCAGCAACTCGTCGTCGATGCGTGGCAGCTCACCACCACGGCGCCCGGGATCGATGGCCGCAGACAGCGAACCGACCACGGCCACACCCGCGCCGGTGACCGCATGCACCACCTCAGGTGTGGAGAACCCGGTCAGCGACACCTCGCCGACCACCCGCAGGCTGTGGCCCTCGGGGGCACGCTCGGCCAGCAACACCGCGATCGTGTTCGACACCAGCACCGCACCCGGCGGACACACCGACAAGATCCGCGCCACCTTGTTCACCGCCGTGCCGAACATGTCGCCATCACGCTCGTAGACGACACCGGAATGCACCGCAGCACGCACCTGCAAGCCGTCAGCGTGCTGCCAGACGATGTCACCCAGCGCGCGTTGAACACCGGCTGCAGCACTCACCGCAGCAGCCGGATCGTCGAAGACCGCGATCATCCCGTCACCGGTGTGCTTGAACACCCGACCACCCGCAGCGGCGACCACCTCGACGATCAACCGGTCGTGGGTCTCCATATCGGCCGCCATCGCCCCCTCGGCCATGTTCCAACGACGCGTCGAACCGACGATGTCGGTCATCACCAACGACACCAAAGCCGCCATGAAAACAGCCTACTGCAGCCGTAACCGGCGCCCGGTCGGTGCTCATCGAGCGCTCACGGGGCGTTCTCCCGCCACGCTGTCCCTCACTGAGTGCCCACGTCGGCACGCTGTACGGCACTTTGTGGCCCGAGATGGGGAGACCTGAGCCGGTTCGGAGCCCAGCCCGAACGGACGAAACGATGCGGATTCAGTGGGTCTGGTGCGGCCGGGCGGCGATACGGCGCAATGGAGGCAATGTAGGTGGCGGTTGGCGGCGTGGAGGAAGTTCGGCCAGTAGTGCGGCGGTGGCAGCGGTGATCGACTGCACCGCACGTTCGAACGCTTCGTTGGTTGCGGCCGAGGGTGCCTGAACGCCGCTCACCTTGCGCACATACTGCCGTGCCGCTGCTTCGATCTCGGCTGGCGTGGCACTGGGTTCGAGGCCGCGCAATGTGGTGATGTTGCGACACATGGCTCCGACGGTACCCGCGCGCAACGCAGGGGTGATTGACTGAATGTACCCCTGTAGGTGAGGAGCACAACCGTGACCGATTCCCGAGGAACACCCTCGACGCCCTCGACACCAGACGGTGGCCTGCGATGAGTTCCGGCAGCGGCACGCCCGACGATCCTTGGCAGTTGCTCACACCTCCCGGCTCGTCGGCGTACACCATGCACCTCGACCAACGAGACGGACGCGACGTGATCGTGTGCACCGTGGGCAAGACCGTCTTGCTCTACGACCGCCGCTGCATCGACGACCTCCACGCCGCGCTCGTGCAGCACGGCGACTGGATGGACCTCGGTGCTGCCGACGAGCAGAAGCCGGCCAAGGTCGGCACGGTGGAAGCGTGGGGCCGATCGCCGGACAACCCCATTGGTGGGTGGTACGGATTGAAGAAGGGCTTCCGCGGCAGGTTCGCCATGTACGTACCGCCATTGCTCGAGCACCTCGGGCTCGTGGAACTCGAACACCTTCCCCGCAACAACCGCGTCCGCGCCGCACGTTGACCTCGACGACACGCGAAAAGACCCCAGCTGAGCTGGGGTCTTCCAGTGGGCGAGGGGGGACTTGAACCCCCACGTCCTTTCGAACACTGGCACCTGAAGCCAGCGCGTCTGCCATTTCGCCACTCGCCCGAGTGAGGAAGTTGAAGGCTACCAACTGGCGCACAGGTGCCCAACACCAGGCGCCGAGCGGGGCGCGGCATACGGGCCCCTCGGCGGCACTACCCTTAGGTCGTCATGGGTTTGCACTCGTTTGAACTGGCCCTGGAGCGTATGGTCGATACCGTGTTCACTCGTTCGTCTCGCACCACCCTTCGTCCCGTCGAGCTCGGCCGGCGCATGTTGCGCGATATCGACGACCACCGCAGCGTCGATGTTCAGGGCCGCCGCATCGTTCCCAACGTGTTCGCGTTCCACCTCAGCCCTCGCGATCACGCCGGCCTTGCCGACATCGACCAAGCCCTTCGCCACGAGTTGTGCGAGGCCGCCCGCGAATATGCCCGCGACGAGGGATACTTCTTCGTCGGCCCGGTGTCGGTGAGCATCGATGTGAACAACGAGTTGAAGCCGGGCCGCTTCGGCATCTCTTCGCAGTTCCGTGAAGTAGCGCTCGCTGCCCCGGCACCACCCGCCGTGCAGGCTCCCCCCTTGGCAGCCAATCCTGAGCCTGAGGTGATGTGGGCAGCAGCAGCACCGGTCGTCGCGCCGGAAGCACCGCCCGTTGCGGCCCCCATCACCCCAGTCGCAGCCACAGCGTTTGCTGTCGAGCAACAGGAGTCACCGTCGGTCCTCACCCGCGGCACCATCGTGATGCCGTCGGGTGAACGCATTCCCGTCACCGACGAGGCCATCCGCTTCGGCCGCCTGCCCGATTGCACGGTCACCCTCAACGACCCCAACGTGAGCCGCTACCACGCCGAAGTGCGCCCCGGCGTGAACATCTCGATCGTCGACCTGGGCTCCACCAATGGCACCAAGGTGAATGGGCTCACCATCACGGGCGAAGTACCGCTGAACAACGGCGACATCATCAGCATGGGTACCACGCACCTGCGCTTCGAGGCGGCGTAGCGCTCGGCATGAGCGATTCACTCCTCGGGGTTCTCAAGTTCGCGCTGTTGGCGCTGCTGTACCTCTTCTTCGCCCGCGTGCTGTGGGCCGTGTGGAGCGAAGTGCGCGGGCCGCGGCCCGGCATGGCGACGCCACCCCAACCGGCCGGCGCAGCCGCGCCGACGAGCGACCCCACCGCGGCAGCACCTGCACCGGCCGGTAAGCAGCGCCGCAAGCGTGGGGCCGTGACCAAGTTGGAAGTG
>JBAXSU010000200.1:0-5677 GCA_037130535.1 Actinomycetota bacterium | reverse complement strand
GTCGGTCGGTGCGCATGGGGTGCATCACCTGGCGCCGGGTGTCGTGGCCTTGCTGCGCGCTCGTCGTGATGCACAGACGGCCGAGCGTGCTGCAGCTGCGAGCTGGGAGCGGCACATGTACGAAGGTGAGCCTGTGGAGTTGGTGTTCACGAACTTGTCTGGCGGGATCCTGAACCGACAGCAGGTGACGAAGGTGTTGGCACGTGCTGCGAAGGCAGCAGGGATCGACGAGCGTGGTCTCGGCACGCATGTCGGCCGGCGGACGGTGGTCACCACGTTGTACGCCGAGGAGGGGATCGATCTGGCCGACATCGCCCGGCATGTCGGCCACGCCTCGAGTTCCACGACCGCCGGCTATGTCCGTCGCCTCGGTGAGCGGCCCAAAGCAACGCTGCAGGCCGCGGCGAAGCACCTCGACGTGATGCCTGACCTCGGGGTCAAAGAGCAACTCGCAGGGGGCCGCAAGCAAGGCAAGCGCCCACGCCTATCCGCATGACGGCCGCCGGGCCGGATGCCCCTGTTCCAGGCACACCCAGCCCGCCGCGAAGGGCGTGTGGTACCAGGCGCTCGATTGCTGTTCTGCTCGCAAGCTCGAACCTGTCGAACCGGTTTGCTCAGGGTGAGTCCCATCACGTGGTGTAGGAGTCAGCGGCCATCGTCGGGGTGATGGTGGTCATCGTGCGATTCTCGGTAGCGACCAAGCAACCAAGGACACCGCACGATGACCACCAACGAGTTTGCCCTATCCGACCTTGCCGCGCGTCTGCTCGGCACCGACGCCAACCTGTCGACAGCGTTGCGTGACATCCTCACCGCCGCGCTCCAAGAACTGATCGAGATTGAGCTGACCTCGACCATTCGCGCCGAGCATGGTGAACGTTCGCCGGAGCGTGTGACCCAACGTAACGGGCACCGCCCGAAGCTGATCTCTACGCCTGCTGGTGATGTCGAGGTCGCGATCCCGAAGCTGCGTCAAGGCAGCTTCTTCCCGGAGTTGCTCGAGCCGCGCCGGCGGATCGATCGGGCGTTGTGGGCGGTGATCATGACCGCCTACATCACCGGCACCTCGACCAGGAAGGTCGACGATCTCGTCAAGGCGCTCGGCTGCGACACCGGCATCAGCAAGTCATCGGTGTCGAGGATCTGCGCGCAGATCGACGCCGACGTCGCCGTGCTGCGCACCCGCCGGCTCGATCATCAGCCGTTCGTCTACGTCTGGCTCGACGCGACCTACGTGCACGTCCGCGAGAACCGCCAAGTCGTATCGAAAGCGATCGTGATCGCCACCGGCCTCCGCGCTGACGGGCATCGTGAAGTGCTCGGCCTCGACGTCGGCGACTCAGAGAACGAACCGTTCTGGAAAGAGTTCCTCGGCAGCCTGGTCGACCGCGGCCTCGCCGGTGTCCGCCTCGTCATCTCCGACGCGCACGCCGGCCTCATCAAAGCGATCCAACGCTGCTTCCAAGGCGCTTCATGGCAGCGCTGCCGTGTCCACGCGATGCGGAACCTGCTCGCCGCCGCGAACCACCGGCACCGCCAAGTCATCGCTGCGTTGATCCGCACGATCTTCGTCCAACCCGACTCCCCGACCGCCACCGCCCAGTTGCGGGCGGTCGTCGACCAGCTCCGTCCCTACGCTCCAGCGGTCGCGGACCGGCTCGAGAAGATGGAGACCGACCTGCTCGCCTACACCGGCTTCCCGCAGGCCCACTGGTCCAAGATCTGGTCGAACAACCCGATCGAACGCCTCAACCGTGAGCTCAAGCGACGCACCGACGTCGTCGGAATCTTCCCCGACAAAGCCTCCGTCATCCGCCTCGTCGGCGCCCTGCTCGTCGAGATCAACGACGAAATGATCGCCGCCGAACGCCGCTACATCGCCGCCGCCAGCGTCGCCGACCTCACCGACCAACCCGCCGAACTAGCCTTGCCCGCAGCACCCCGAACCTGACCACAGCGAACGGGAAGAGCACGACCTCCTACACCACGGCCCGGGACGCAATCAGTGATCGAGGCGGGCGAGGTAGCGATGCGTGCGGCGGTGGAATGGCTGGAACACCATTCGGTGCGGGTGCGGCGCGGGTCGAACAACAAAGCGTTCCTCGCAGCGCATCCCGACATCACGCCGATTCAGTTCGGTCGCGCTACCCGCTATGCGGTCACCGAACTCGAGGCCTTCGTCCGCCAGCGTGTGGTCGGTGGGTGAAGCGACGACTCGTGGCGCCCCGCGTTGCTGGTTGACGGCAGTCCCCCCACCCGTCGCGGCAGGCCTCGCTGTGAAATCGTTCGAGATTGTCGGTGACCGGGTGGTTTCGAGTGATGGCACAGCGCCCCGCGATCATGAAGATCCTGTTGTCTGTCATTGTGCTCTTCGAGCACGAAGGCGCCGGAGCGCCTACCGGTCGCCTCTGGCCCTGCACACGGCGTTTCGTGAGCGCTAGCCTCGGCAGTCGATCTATGGACGGCTGTGCAAGTAACGCGACCTCTGACTGGCCGTGACTCCGAGTTTGTGGCTCAGCATGGTTCGTGCGTAGTCCCGCATGAAGATCGCCCACGCCGTGCAGCTGCCCGTCGTCGCGGTCTATCTGGCAGACAACCGGAGTTGACTCGATGACTTCCGCTCCGTCCCGGCGTCCGGTGGTGTTCCATGGCACGCCATTCGAGGGTGCCTGGGAGATCGCTGAGCGAGGCTTCCTCGAGCGTCGCCTCAATTGTGACGGCGAGGTACTCGCCGGCGACGGCAACCTCGGTTTGGGAATCTATGTGACCATGGATCCAGCCATTGCCCGTTCGTACGGCGATACCGTGCTGGAAGTAGCGCTGCTTCGAGGCACCCGACTTATCGATGTGACCGGGCCACCCGACACGAAACTTGTCAAGACGCTGGTCAGAGAGTTCGGGAGCGACATCCTCAGCGAGCGCATCCACAAGGTGGTTCCGCACAACAAGCAGCTCACGCTCGCTGAGGCGGTAGCCATCCTGAAGTGGCACCGCCAGCAGGTCGAGCGCGAGTACGACAAGAACAAGGGAGTGACTGAACGCCTCGCCTTCCACGCTCGCTACATCCACTACCTGGGTGCTGTCCTGCGTCGCCACGGCATCCATGGCTTCGGCCTTTCCCGCGACGGAGTTGGAATGGTTGTGTTTGCCGGCGACAGGCTTCGCGCCATCGGCGTCCTCCACAGCACATACAAGATGCGTAGCGTCAGCATCCCATCGATGACGGCGACGTCCGACGAGTTGCGCGCCCATTTCGAACGCCACGCGTCATCAGACGGCAGGAAACTCGATGACTTCCTCCGCTCTCGCCACCAGAGGGAACCGTGATGAACGACTCGCGCAATGCTGGCACCAGGGCGCCTAAAGCTGGTATCGACACTTGACAACAAGACCGGATTCCTCCTCCCTGGCGGTCCTGGCCTGGCACTGAACGTGACCCGATTTCCTGGACACGGGGTTATGGCAGATCTTGGTGTCCGTGGTCGTGACGCCATTTGTCAGCGTACTCGGCTGGGGTGAGGTGGCCGAGGCCGGGTTGGTGGCGTTGCCGGTTGTAGAAGACCTCGATGAACTCGAATAGGTAGGCGTGCGCTTCGGCGCGTGTGGCGAACCAGATCGAGTCGCGGATCCAGGCGATCTCGACTTTGAGACGCGCCCAGAACGTCTCCATCGCGGCGTTGTCATAGGCGTCGCCGGTGGATCCGAACGACAGCTGCATGTCCGCGTTCCCGGCAGCGAACGCGAAATCCAGCGACGTGTATTGCGTGCCCTTATCCGCGTGGTGAATCACGTTGGTGGGGTGGCCGGTGCGGGCGAGTGCCATCGTGAGCGCTGACACGACGAGCGCAGCGTCTTGGCGGCCGGCGGTGTCCCAACCAACGATCCCGCGATGGAACAGGTCCCGCACCGCAGCGAGGTAGAGCTTGCCGTCACCGGTCACGAACTCGGTGATGTCGGCAACCCAACGCTGGTTCGGGGCATCGGCTCGGAAGTTGCGTTGCAACAGATCGGGCGCACCGCCGGCGTCGGGGCGGCCACGCCGCCATTTCTTCGATGCATGCGCCCCGATCAGGCTGTTCGCGCGCATCAACCGCGCGACACGCCCACGCGACACACGATGTCCACGACGGTGCAGCTGGCCGACCATCCGCGGCACCCCATAGGTGTTTCGCGAGCGGGCGTAGATGTCGCGGATCACCTCGAGCAACGCTGCGTCAGCGACGTCGCGTGCCGACGGGGTGCGGGTCAGCCACGCGTAGAACGACGAGCGTGGGATCTCGGTCAGCTCGCACATCCGCTTGACCGGCAGGTCGGTCATATTGTCCTGGACGAAGCGGAAGCGGATCACCTCATCGTCTCTCGGGCGAAATACGCGGCCGCCCGCTTCAAGATCTCTTTGTCCGTGCGGAGCTCCACGTTCTCCTTGCGAAGACGGCGCAGCTCGTCACGCTCGGACTCGGACAACCCGTCAGGATCATCGGCTCGGGTGTTCGCGTCACGCGACTGCTTGACCCAGTTCCACAACGTGCCCTCGGCTATCCCGAGCGAACGAGCCACCTCCGCGATCGGCCTGCCCGACGACTCGACAAGCGCCAAGGCGTCCTTGCGGAACTGATCCGGATACTTCGCTGGACGACCCATAAGGGCCTCCTTCCTACACGGTCTCCCGCGTAATCAGGTGTCCAAGAAACCCGGTCACGTTCACACCTCGAAACGCTCGCAACGGTGCTGAGGGAGAGGGCTGATCTGCGCGCCAAGTTGAGCGACCTTGCCGCCGGGCAGGTGACGCCGCTCCGGGCCCTCGACATTGCGGTCTGGATGCTCGGCAGTAGGTCAACGGCAGCGCGGCTGGCTCGCTCGCAGGTCGCGAAGGTGGAACCTCAGATGCGGTTGGATGCTCTGATTCATCCGAACAGGAAGGGTGGCGTGTAGGTGGTAGCCCAACGGAGGTTGACTCGCCGGACAGCGGAGGGGGTCGTGAGTGAGCTCCCTCCGCTTGAGGATCTCTCTACCGATGACGTGGCGTATGTGCGCGCGATGCTCGGCTTCGCAGAGACCGGATCGATGTTCCAGGGGCGTTATGTGGAAGCTCACGTCGCCCGTGTGCTGGGCGCCCAACTTCCCGTCGTCGGCATCAGCACCTGGGACCTGTTCCTTCCGGGCCAGCACGATCTCCGAATCGAGGTGAAGTCAACTGGGCCCGGTGGGTCGTTCGCCGTAGGGGCGATCAAGAAGCAAGTGGAACTGTGGATCTTCGTGACCTACGAACACGCGATGAAGTCGCGCCGGCCGCACGACTTCCGATACGCCGTGGCGACCCCTTCGAAGCTCACAGCGATCGCGAAGGGCCGAAAGTCGATCACGGCAGCCGAGTTGTTCAGCAAACTGGGGGTGTTGCCGAACGCGTCGGCGCTTCAGAGTTCGGTCAAGACCTACCAGACCGATCACTTTCACTAGCGCAACGATCAGTCAGACGAACCCGAACGAGTGGGTCCAGCAGTTTCGACGCGCCGTGAGCGAGGCCCGAAATCGTGATTCCGAGCCGAGGAGATTGTCGCCCTGACGCGAACGAGGCGCCCGGCGGGCCGCCGGACGCCTCGATCTGTTCCATCGGTTTGGGGCTTTTCTTCTCACACCCCTGGGTGGAGCTGGGGAGAATTGAACTCCCGTCCATCAG
>JBAXSU010000020.1:0-28433 GCA_037130535.1 Actinomycetota bacterium | reverse complement strand
CGTGCTGTGGAACGACATCGCCTGGCCGATGACCGCCGACCCGAACGACATCTTCGGCTACTACTACGACCGCGTGCCGCACGGTGTGGTGAACGACCGGTGGAACATCCTGGCCGTGCGTGCAGGCACGCTGCACGCCGACTTCTCCACGCCCGAGTACAGCACCAAGGCCGACGACGTGCGGAAGTGGGAGGTCTGCCGGGGTATCGGCAGGTCGTTCGGCTACAACCGGATGGAGACCGAGGCGACGATGCCCGCGGTCGACGATCTGGTGTGGATGCTCGTCGACATCGTCGCCCGCGGTGGCAACCTGCTGCTGAACGTCGGCCCCACCGCCGACGGCGTCATCCCCCTCGCCCAGGCCGTGCGCCTCACCGGCCTCGGCTGGTGGCTGCGGGTGAACGGCGCGGCCATCTACGGCACCCGGCCGTGGCTGCGCCACAGCGGCACCACCGCCGATGGGCACGACGTGCGCTTCACCCAGGGTGCGGCTGGGCAGGTGTACGCCATCGTGAACGGCGCACTCGCCCACGAGGTGCGCCTGCCGGATGTGCCGGTGGGTGAGGGCACTGAGGTGCGCATGCTCGGCAACGACCGGGTGCTGCCGCACACCACCCGCCCCGGCAGCGACGGTGGCACCGACCTGCTGATCTCACTGCCCGACCATCTCCCCGCCGCCCCCGCCACCGTCTTCGAGATCCGCGGCTGACGACGTGCCGCGTGTCGAGTTGGGGCCGCTGAGGGGCCTGAAGTCGACATGGGCCAGGCGGTGATGACGGGGGCGTGTCGAGTTGGGGCCGGCGAGGGGCCCGAAGTCGACAGGGGCCGCGGTCAGGTGGCGGTGAAGGCGGCGAGGCGGGCGGCGAGTTCGGTGCGGTACGCCTCGCCGCGTTCGCGCTTGAGGTGCTCGTAACCGCGCACGCGGTCGGGGAGCGAGGCGATGGCGACGGCCTCGGCGAGGCGCTCGGGGTGCGGTGACGAACCGAGCGCAGCGACCAGCGTGTCGACGGCGGCGCTGTACTCGTCGCGCAGCGCGCGCTCGAGGCGCCGCAACGACGCCCAGCCGAACACGTCGAGCGGCGTACCGCGCAACCGTCGCCCGGCACGCAGACCGATGAAGAGTGGCGTGGCCCAGCGGCCGAGGCGCAGTTTGCGCTGCATGCCCAGCGAGCGCAGCGCGGGCGGGTGCAGGTTCCACGTCACCCGGGCGCCCGGGCCGGCGACGGCCTCGGCCGCTGCACGCGCCTCGGGGGCCAGCAGCAGGCGGGCCACCTCGTACTCGTCCTTGTAGGCCATCAGCTTGTGCAGGTGCACGGCGACGGCCTCGGTGAACTCGGCCGAGCCGATAGCCCCGGCGCGGGCGACCACGTCGCGGTACTGCTGCGCGTAGCGCGCCGACTGGTAGCCGCGCAGGTCGGCGGCCAACCGGTCGACGAGCGCGTCGGTCGATTCGCCCGCCGAGTCACCTGCCGCCTGGGCGCCGGCTGCTGCCGTCGGCCGGGTCGCGGCACGCCGGCCGGCGCGGAATGCGGCGAGGTTGGCACCTACGGCCACGCCGTTCAGTTCGATCGCTCGCTCGATGCTGTCCACCGACACCGGCACCAAGCCGTGCTGCAGGGCGAAGCCGAGCAGGTAGACGTTGGCCGTGGCGGGGTCGCCCAAGAGCGCCGTGGTGGATTCGACGGCATCGGTGGTGGCGAGTGAGTGGCTGGCTTGCTCGATCCGTTCGACGGCTTCGCGCATGGGGTACGGGGTGTCGGGATGCACCACCATCGACCCCGTGGCCACGGCCGCAGTCGATGCCACCGCGTGCGTCCGGTCGGGCGACGACGCGCCCAGGTGGGTGTCGCTCGCCGCCACCAGCAGGTCGAACGCAAGCAGCGTGTCGACCGACCCGAGCGTCGCCCGGTTCGACGCTTGCGGGCCGCCGCGCGACAGGCGCACATCGCTGACCACCGGGCCGGCCTTCTGCGACAGCCCGGTCTGGTCGAGGCCGCGCACGTCGAACCCATCGAGCATCGCCGCGGTGCCCAGCACCTGGCTGACCGTCACCACACCCGTGCCGCCGATACCGCTGAGGCGGATGGTGCAGCGGTCGGTGGGCACCACCACGTGCGGCTCGGGGAGCGACGCCACGTCGATGGTGGGTGGGGCGGTGCGCCGTGCGGGGGCGCCCGCGCGGGTACGGCGCGAAGGCCGCACAGTGAGGAACGACGGGCAGTCGCCCTGCAGACAACTGGCGTCGAGGTTGCACGACCCCTGGTCGATGCGGGTCTTTCGTCCGAACGCGGTGTCGGTGGGCACGACGCTGAGGCAGTTGCTCTTCGCGCCGCAGTCGCCGCAGCCCTCGCACACCCGGTCGGCGATGACCACCTTGAACCCCGGGTCGGCGATGCGGCCGCGCTTGCGGTCGCGTCGCTTCTCTGCCGCGCAGCGCTGGTCGTGGATGAGCACCGTGGTGCCCGGCACCCGCGCCAGCACCTCCTGCGCCTCGACGATGCGGCTGCGGTCCCACACCTCCACGCCGGTGGGCATGGCCGCAGCACGCTCGCCGCTGCGGTAGCGGCCCACATCGTCGGTGGTCACCAGCACGCGCCGCACGCCCTCGCTCAGGAACACCTGCGCGAGCTGCGGGACGTCGAGTTGCCCGAACGGGTCCTGCCCGCCGGTCATCGCCACCGTGCCGTTGTAGAGCACCTTGTAGGTGATGTTCGCCCCGTTGGCCACGGCAGCGCGCACGGCGGTGAGGCCCGAGTGGAACAGGGTGCCGTCGCCGATGTTCTGCACGAGGTGCTCGTCGCCCACGAACGGCGCCATGCCGAACCACTGCGCACCCTCGCAACCCATCGCGGTGACGCCGACGATCTCGCCGTACCGGCCGGGTTCCATGAGCGCGACCATCGTGTGGCAGCCGATACCGGCACCGACGAGGTGGCCCTCGGGCGCCTGGGTGGAGGTGTTGTGCGGGCAGCCCGAGCAGAAGTACGGCGTGCGGTTCACCGCCAGCGGGATCCGCCTGCCGGCCAGTGCCGCGGCGCGTTGAACGGGTGCGTCGAGGCGTTCGCCGGCGATGCGCTGCACCAACCGGGTGCGCAGTTGGGTGGCGATGGTGTCGGCCGACAGCGACCCGGTCGAGGGCATCAGCGGGTGCCCATCGGGTGTGCGGCGGCCCACCACCGCGGGCCGCGTGGCCAGTGGATACAGCGCTGCGGTGACCGCCAGTTCGAGCGTCTGGTTCTTGTCCTCCACCACCACCACTTCGGCGAGGTCGTGGCCGAACTCGCGCACCACGGCCGGGTCGAGCGGCCAGGGCATCAGCACCTGCAGCAGACGCACACCTGCAGCGCGGAGGTCGTCGTCGGTGCGCAGACCCAGCACCGCCAGCGCCTCGCGTACCTCGTGGTACGTGTGGCCCGCGGCAGCAACGCCGATCCAGTCGTTCGGACCGTGCACCGTGATGCGGTTCAGCCCGTTGTCGACCCCGTAGCGCCGTGCCAGTTCGAGCCGGGTGTAGTGCAGTTCGGCCTCCATGCGAATGGTGTGCGGGGTGAGCAGTTGGCCGTCGGCGTGGGGCACGAACGGCCGGCCGTCGATCTCGACGGTGGGGATGACGGGCACGATGCGCTCGGGGTGCAGCTCCACCGTGCCGGTGCCGTCGGCCACCACCTCGACGATGCGGATGGCCGTCCACGCTCCCGAGGCACGCGACATGGCGATGGCGTGGCGGCCGAGGTCGACTGCTTCTTGCACATCGCCGGGGTACAGCGTGGGGATGCGCAGGTCGACCAGCGTGACGTCGCTGGAGGTGGGCAGCGTGCTGCTCTTCGCGCTGGGGTCTTCGCCCACCAGCGCCACCGCACCGCCGCGCGCCGATGCGCCGGCCATCACTGCGTGGCGCAGCGCATCGCTGGCCCGGTCGAGGCCCGGACCCTTGCCGTACCAGCAGCCGATCACCCCGTCGTACTGCGCCGAACGCAGGCCCGAACTCAGCTGCGCGCCCATCACCGCGGTGGCGGCGAGCTCTTCGTTCATGCCGGGCTGGAACACGTAGCGGTAGCCGTCGGCATCGGCCAGGGCAGCCGCCGCGGTGGCATCGCGGTCGAACCCGGCGAGGGGGCTGCCCGGGTAGCCGGTCACGTACGCGGCGGTGTTCCATGCGGCCCGCCGGTCGACTCGCAACTGCTCGAGCGGCACCCGGGCCAGGGCCTGGGCACCGCTCATGAACACCGTGCCCTCGTCGCGTCGGTAGCGGTCGTCGATGCGATAGTCGAGTCGGGCAGCCACGTCGGCATTCTGCCACGGCACTGCTGGCCGCCGTATAGGGTCGAATGCCGTGCGCAGCGGCACCCCGGCCATCGTCGAACTCGAGCGCGCCGGTGTGGTGTACGTCGTGCACGAGTTCGAGCACGACGCCGCTGCCCTCGACGGCGGTCGCGGGTTCGGCATGGTGGCCGCCGAAGCGCTGGGGGTGGAGGCCGACCGGGTGTTCAAGACACTGCTGGTCGATGTGATCGACAGTGGCGGCCGGGTGTCGGGCCAGGCGGTGGGCATCGTGCCCGTCACCACGCTGTTGTCGTTGAAGGAGATGGCGGCCGCCGTGGGCGCCAAGCGGGTGGAGATGTGCGACCCGACCGCGGCGCAACGAATCACCGGCTACGTGGTGGGTGGCATCAGCCCGTTCGGGCAGAAGAAGCGTTTGCGCACCGTGATCGACGAGACGTGCGACCTGCACGACACGATCTTCGTGAGCGGCGGCAAGCGCGGCCTCGACCTGGAGGTGGCGCCAGCGGTGCTGGTGTCGGTGCTGGACGCCACGACGGCACCCGTCGCCGCCTGGTGAATCGAGTTACGCGCGGGTGACGCGGCCGCGCAGGGCGGCGAAGGCGAGGCTGAACGACACGCTGCCCACGACGGCGATGGCGAGCAGGCCCTTGCCGATGCGGTCCCACTCCCAGCCGTCCATCAGCAGGGCGCGCATGGCGTCGAGCAGGTACGTGACGGGGTTGAACTTCGCCGCGGTGCCGAGCCAACCGGTCATCTGCGCACTCGGCAGGTAGGCCGTGGTGAGGAAGGCGAACGGGAAGAACAGCAAGAACGCGTTGTTCACCGCAGCCGGGTTGCCGGTGCGCAGCGCGAGTGCGTAGGGGAAGCCCGTGAAGGCCAGGCCCCACAGCCCGCCAACGATCACGAATGCCAGCAGCCCCAGCACACCGGTGGCCGACGACACCCCCACCAGCACACCGAGCAGCGTGACCGGCACGGCGAGCGCCAAGATGAGGGCGAGGTCGGCGCTCATCAGGCCGAGCAGCAGCGTGCCGCGTCGAACCGGGGTGAGCAGCAACCGGTCGAAGTAGCCGCCTTGGATGTCGATGACGAGCGAACTCGCCCGGCTGACGCCGGTGACCGCGAACACCACCGACACCGGCAGTTGGAACGCCTTGTAATCGAAGCCCGGAGGCAGGCTGCCCTCGACGAACGACTGCAACGCGCCGACGTTGACGACGAAGAAGAACACCGGGATGGCGAGCGCCGGGATGAACGCCTCGGGTTCGCGCAGGGTGAGGCGTATGGCGCGCAACGACACCGTGCGCAGGTCGTGCAGGAACCCGGCACTGCGCGGATGCACTCGGCCCGAGTGGACGCGGGGACTGTCGAGGCTCATGCTGCATCCTCCTGCAGGCGCACACCGGTGGTGTGCAGGAACACGTCGTCGAGCGTGGGGGTGCGCAGGGTGAGGCCCTCCACCTGGATTCCCGCCTCGGCCAGGGCGACGGCCACTGGACTGATGGCTGCGGCGCCGTTGGTGACCGAGATGAGCACCTCGTGCCCGCTGGTCTCGATGCGGTCGAGGCCGGCCACCTGCGCGAGCGCGGCGACGGCCGGGTCGGTGCCGCCCCGGCCGGTGTGCACGACGATGACGTCACTGCCGATCTGGCGCTTCAACTCGGTGGGCGTGCCCTCGGCAACGATGCGGCCGCGGGCGATGATGCCCACCCGGTGCGCCAACGCGTCGGCCTCTTCGAGGTACTGGGTGGTGAGGAAGATGGTCATGCCCAACTGCTCGTTCAGGTAGCGCACCTCGTCCCACACCGATGCCCGGCTGGCCGGGTCGAGGCCGGTCGTGGGCTCGTCGAGGAACAGCACATCGGGTTGGTGCACCAGCGCCGCAGCCAGGTCGAGGCGGCGCTTCATACCGCCCGAATAGGTGCCGATGCGCCGGTCGATGGCGTCGCCGATCGACACCAGTTGCAGCAGGTCGTCGAGGCGCTGGGCGCGCTCGGTGCGGGTGAGCCCGTACAGGCGGCCCTGCATGTCGAGCAGTTCGCGCCCGGTCTGCTTCGGGTCGAGGGCGGCGTCTTGCAGCGCCACACCGATACGCAGCCGCACCTGTTCTGGGGCGGTGCGCACGCTGTGGCCGGCCACGACGGCGTCGCCGCTGGTGGGGGCGAGCAGGGTGGTGAGCACGCGCACCGTGGTGCTCTTGCCCGCGCCGTTGGGGCCGAGAAATCCGTAGATCTCGCCGGGGGCGATGGCGAGCGACACACCGGCCACAGCCTCAGTGTCGCCGAACCGCCGCACCAGGTCGATCGCTTCGATGGATGCTGCCATGGCCGATGACGCTACGGCCGGACGGCGGCTCTGGCTCGGCGAGTGGCCTCGATTTTCGCGATACGTGTGCGGGCCGGCGGGTGGGTGGCGCCCAATCGCTCACGCCAGCCGAGCGGTCGATTGCCGCCGCCCATCGACACCACGCGTCGCAGCGCGCTCGACAGCTCGCGGCCGAACCCCAACTGCACGGCGCGGGCATCGGCTTGGAACTCGGACCCCTTGCCTGCCACGTTGCCCACCGCGTTGGCGACGATGAGCCCGGCGAGGAACACCCACGACACGGCGGTGAGCAGGCCCGACACGATGCGCCCGAGCAGGGTGAGCGCTGCAGAATGGCTGGCGAAACTGGAGGTGGCCGCCGATGCCACGTTCTGCAGGAAGAACCCGATACGGGCCAGTACCTGCACGGGCACGCTGAACCATTGCGACAGCGACAGTGCCACGGTGTGGAAGCCCAGGTGGTGGCTCAGCTCGTGGGCCAGCACGCCGGCCAGTTCGTCGCGCGGCAGGGTGTCGACCGCCAGCGACGACACCACCACCAAATGCCCGCCGCATGCGAAGGCGTTGAGCTCGTCGGACGGCAGCACCGCCAGCACGTACCGGTGCGACGGCAGGTGGGCGGCTTCGAGCACCGACCGCCAGGCGGTCTCGAGTCGGGCCCGCTCGGAGCGGTCGGGCCGACGTGCGCCGAGCAGGCGAGTGAGGAGCGTGACCTGGACCGGGCGAACGAACAGCAAGACGGCACCCGCAAGGTAGACGAGCACGAAGGTGACGTAGCTCACGTCCCACACGAGATGGACGGGCAGCCAGAACACAGCAAGGGCGACGAGCGACACGGGCAGAATGGTGAGCACGGGTGCCAGCGCCGCGACGGCGGAGGACTCGATCCGTCGCGAGGTGGTGCTCATCGCCACCACGATACGAGATGGGTGTCGACGCCCGTCGGGGGGTCATCCCCGATCGCCCGCGAAGGGGTCGGTAATCTCGCCCGCGAACCCTGTGCAGCGTTGCGCGCTCGCGCGTCACTGCACACTCGTTCATCGACCCCGACGAGCAACCGAAGGAGGTGCCCCCTGGCCATCCGGATCACGCCCACCACCGAGGGCACCCCGGTTTCCAAGTCGGTACGCGAACTGCTCGACGATGCGATCGCCTGCGAGGGCACCGATCTCGATGCCGCCCGGTCGATGGCGCAGCAAGCGCGTGTGCTGGCGCACACCCTGAACGATGGCATCGGCGAGGCCGAGGCGCTGTACCGACTGGCATCCATCGCCTACCGCGCGGCGCAAGCCGACAATGCGTTCTCGGTAGCGCTCGATGCGCGCGATCTGGCCCGCCGCGTGGGGGCTCCCTCGATGGAGGTGCGCGCGGTCAACCTGATCGGCCTCATCCACTACGACGCCGGTAACTACTCCGATGCCCTCGACGCAGCCCTGCATGCGCTCGAGCTGCACCGCTTGGCAGGCCTCACCACCGGTGAGGGCCCGCTGCTGAACACCATCGCCATCATCCATCATTCGCTCGGCGACAGCGACCGGGCACTGGTCACCTACGAGGCTGCACTCACGGCCAACCGCGGGTCGGGTCGTCCCGACCACGACATGGTGACGATGGCCAACATGGCCGAGGTGCGGGCAGAGCGCAACGAGCACCTGCTCGCCGTCAGCCTCGGCGAATCGGCGCTCGAACTGGCCCGTGTGCACTTCCAGGACTGGGTGCCGCGCATCCTCGCCCAGTTGTCGACGTCGTACTGCGCGCTCGACGCGCTCGATCAGGCCGAGGCGTGTCTGGCCGAGGCCGAGCGCATCGCTCTCGACGAGCGCGACGCTGGCACCGCGGCCACGTCGATGTGCACGCTGGCGCTGGCGCGGGCGCAACTCCAGCGTGCCGCTCGCAATCCCACTGCGGCCATCGAACAATGCGACCGCGCACTCGCCATTGCCGTGAAGCACAACCTGCTCGAGTTCGAGCTGCGATCCCATACTCAGCTCGCCGACCTGTACAAGCAGATCGGCAACTCTGAACGGGCGCTGTTCCACCAGGAGGCCCGGTTCGACAAGCACCAGGTGCTGTTCAGCCAGGGCACCGACCTCCGCATCAAGACCCTGCAGATCGCCCACGACACCGAGGCCGCACGCCAGCAGGCCGAGATCCTCCGCCTGCGCACCGGCGAGTTGGAAGATCTGGTGCGGGGCCGCACCTACGACCTCGAGGAGTACCAGCTCGAAGCGTTCCAGCGCCTGGCCGTCATCGCCGAGTTCCGCGACACCGACACGGTCGAGCACACCGTGCGGGTGGGCGACTTGTCGCGCCAGATCGCCACCGAACTGGGTGAGGGCGACGAGTTCGCCGATCGACTGCGTCTGGCCGGACGCCTCCACGACATCGGCAAAGTGGCCGTTCCTGATGCCATCTTGTTGAAGGCGGGTCCGCTCACCTCGGCCGAGTTCGAGGTGATGAAGACGCACACCACCGTCGGCGCCGCGATCTTGTCGGGCAGTACGTCGCCGCTCATCCAGCTGGCTGCCGAGGTGGCGTTGAACCATCACGAGCGCTGGGACGGTACCGGCTATCCGAGCGGGTTGATGGGAGACGCCATCCCGCTGTCGGGCCGCATCGTGGCCGTGGCCGATGTGTACGACGCCCTCATCAGCGAGCGGCCCTACAAGCGGGCATGGAGTCGGGCCGAGGCCACGCGGTACGTCATCGCGTCGAGCGGTTCGCACTTCGAGCCCCGCCTCGTCGACGCCTTTCTCGAGATCATGGTGCGCATCCACCCCGAGCTTGCCGTCGAACTGCGCGACGACCTCGAGACACGGTCCGCCGCACGCATCGCTGCCGCCGCGGCGGCGCAGTCGGTCGAACAGGCCGATGGCTCCGACGACGCCACACGGCCGATGGTGCGGCCGATGATGCGAGTCGAGATGGTTGGCTTGTTCGCCGAGGCCGAAGACAACCCCAACTGAGCGACTGCCCTCGCGGGGCGGGGAGATCAGGTGGGATCGATGCCCTGCAACGCCCGGGCCACCCAGTCGCCCACGAACGCTGCCAGTTCAGCGGCCGTGGTGTCGATGCTGCCGTGGCGGAGGGCATGGCTGAACGACGCCACGGCACCCATCACCCCGCTGGCGTAGAGCTGCGGATCGGCATCGGCCAGTTGCCCCGCGCGCTGTGCCTCGCGTACCAGGCGGACGAGGTCGTTGGCGTACACGTCGCTGCCGGCGCGCAAGATGCCCGCCACCTCATCGTCGGCGCGCTCGACGTCGAGCAGCGCGAAGTAGGCGCGGTGCTCGGCCATGAACAGCACCGAGGCAACCGTGCCCTGGCGGATGCGGGTGATGGCGTCGGCGGTCGGGTCCATCGCCGCGGCCTGGGTGCGGCGCAGTTGCTGGCGCATCGTGCGCACCAGCTCGGCGAACAGGCTCTGCTTGGTGGGGAAGTACCAGTACATCAGGCCCTTGGCCACCCCGGCCTCGGCGCAGATGTCGGCGATGCGGGTGTTCGAGTAGCCCTTGGTCGAGAACAGTCGGGCGGCCGCCTCGAGCAACTGGTGCTTGCGTTCGAGTCCCTGTTCGGTGTGCGTGCGGCTCGCAGTCGCGGTCACCGGGCCAGTCGATCACTCTCTTGACCGTCTGGTCAAGGCCAGTGGTTCCAGCGCGGCGCTCTGGGGTGCACCGAGCCCGCTGCCTACACTGGCCCGATGGGCGCCACCCGAGCCGAGCGGATCGACAGCCGCACCCGTAACCCGAAGTGGAAGAACCTGCCCGTGCGGATCGAGATGCTCGAGTGCATCAACTGCGACGCCTGTCTGCGCCACTGCCCGCCGCACTTCGGGGCCATCTTCAACCACGGTCCCGACGTCGTCATCATCCCGGAGCTGTGCAGCGGCTGCGACAAGTGTCTGCCCGCCTGCCCGGTGAACTGCATCTACCCGTTCCCCGACTGGGAGACCAAGGCTGTGCCGGCTGAGTGGTGGGACGAACCGCTGAGCGACAACGACCCGTACCGCTGACGCTCGGTGCGCTGACATACTGCCCTCATGACTGTTGCACTCATCCCTGGTGCCGAGGCCTGGTCGCACGAGGGCGCCGAGCCCGTCGGTGTGCTGGTGATCCACGGCTTCACCGGTAACCCGTCGTCGATGCGTGGTATGGCCGAGGCGTGCGCCGCAGCCGGCCTGCACGTGGAACTGCCCCGTCTGCCCGGGCACGGCACGACGGTCGACGACATGCTCACCACGTCATGGACCGACTGGGCAGGTGAGGCCGAGGCCGCCTATCAGCGCCTCGCGGCCCGTGTGCCGAAGGTGGTGGTGGCCGGTCTCAGCATGGGCGGTGCGCTGACGCTGCGAGTGGGCGCCGACCATCCCGAGGTGCTCGGCCTGGTGTGCGTGAACCCCGCCACCCAACCCCAGCCGCCCGAGGTGGTGGCGATGGTGCAGGGCATGCTCGACGCCGGCACCGAGGTCATCCCGGGCATTGGCAGCGACATCGCCGACCCCGAGGTGAAGGAGTCGGCCTATGAAGGCACGCCGGTGCGGTGTCTGCTGTCGCTCGTGAACGACGGCCTGGCCCCGCTGGCCCAGCACTATCCGTCGATCATGATGCCGCTGCTGCTGCTCACCTCACCGAACGACCATGTGGTCGAGCCGGCGCAGGCCGACTACCTGCAGGCCAACTACGGCGGCCCGGTCGAGCGGGTGCTGCTCGAACGCAGTTACCACGTCGCCACCCAGGACTACGACAAGCACATCATCCTCGATCGCACCGTCGAGTTCACCCGCCGTCTCGCCGGCATCTGACCACTCCCGTGATGATGCGCCATCTCCCCGCGTCGATACCGGCCTCGATCCCGAGCCCGTCCGACGGCACGATCGAACTCGGTCCGCTCACGATCCATGCCTACGGGTTGGTCATCGCGCTGGGCGTGGTCGCCGGCATCTGGCTGTTCGGGCGCCGTCTCGAAGCGCGCGGTGCGGGCACTCGCGACGATGCCACGGCCGTGGGCATGTGGGGTGTGCTCGGCGGCATCATCGGTGCCCGGCTGTACCACGTGGCCACCTCGTGGGACTCGTTCTCGGGCGATCCACTGCGCATCTTCGCCATCTGGAAAGGCGGCCTCGGCATCCCCGGCGGCATCGCGTTGGGTATTGCCGTGGGGCTGTACGCAGCCAAGCGCCGCGGCCTCGACGTGCCCGTGGCAGTCACGTGCGTCACGCCCGGTATTCCGCTCGCGCAGGCCATCGGTAGGTGGGGCAACTGGTTCAACCAGGAACTGTTCGGTGGGCCCACCACGCTGCCGTGGGCGCTGGAGGTGAGCGACGAGACAGCCATGAAGGCCGGGTATCCGCCGGGCACGACGTTCCACCCCACGTTCCTCTACGAGTCGCTCTGGAACCTGGCGCTGTGCGGGCTGCTGCTGTGGATCGACCGTCGCTTCAAGCTCCGCGCAGGCAACCTGATGGGGGTGTACCTCATCGGCTACGGCATCGGACGATTCTGGATCGAAGGCATGCGCATCGACCCGGCCAGCGAGCTGGGTGGCCTGCGCTTGAACCAGTGGGTGGCGCTGGCGATGATCGTCATCGGTGTCGTCGTGCTGGCGGTGCGCCGCGGCCCTGGTCCCGTGCCCGATCCGGTAGGGCCGGTCGACGCGGCGGAGCCGGTCGCGCTCGACGCAGATGCCGGTGAGTCGTCCGACTACGTTCCGCAGGATGAGTGACGACGTCGTCCTGTACGAGTTCCGCGAGCCCGGTATCGCGCTGCTCACCCTCAACCGCCCCGACCGCCTGAATGCGTGGAACGGCGAACTCGCCGCCCGCTACTTCACCCTGCTCGACCAGGCTGCTGCCGACCCGGCCGTGAAGGTGATCGTCGTCACCGGCGCCGGCCGTGGCTTCTGCGCCGGAGCCGATATGGACACCCTGCAGGGCATCGGTGCATCGGCCGGTAACGGTGGCGCCGAGAGCGCAGCGGGCGGCCGGCCCCAGCACCACACCGCGCTCGCCGTGCCCAAGCCTGTCATCGCCGCAGTGAACGGTGCGTGCGCCGGTATCGGCATGGTGCAGGCGCTGATGTGCGACATCCGCTTCGCTGCCGCCGGCGCGAAGTTCACCACCGCGTTCTCGCGGCGCGGGCTCATTGCCGAGTACGGCATGTCGTGGGTCCTGCCGCGCCTCATCGGCACCTCACGGGCGATGGACCTGCTGTTCTCGGGCCGGGTCATCCTGGCCGAGGAAGCGGCAGCCATGGGGCTGGTGAGCGAGGTGGTGCCGGCCGAGCACCTGCTCGACCACACGCTGGCCTACGCGGCCGAACTGGCGGTGAACGCCTCGCCCACCTCGATGGCAGTGATGAAGCAGCAGGTCTACGCCGACCAGACGCGCAGCCTGGTCGAGTCGACCGACGACGCGATCGAACTGATGAAGGCCTCGTTGCGACGCGGCGACTTCAAGGAGGGCGTGGCCAGCTTCCTGCAGAAGCGGCCACCGAACTTCGCGCCCCTGGCCTGAGCTCAGCCGAGATCGCGCAGCTGCTCGGCCAGCAACTCGGGAATGACCGGGTTGAAGTACTCCTCGCAGGCCACTTCGGCGGCCGCGATGAAGCGCGCCGTGCCAGCGCTGCGCCAGGGCGACACGATCTCGACGTTCAGCCAGGCATCGGGCCACTCGCCGCCGTCGGTGGGGCGTTGGTTGAACCACAGCATGTACGGCAGCGGCCGGTCGTAGAGGCGGTCGAGGCGGCCGAGCACATCGACCAGCAGGGCAGCGAGATCGTTGCGTCCGGCGTCGTCGAGTTCGCCGAGATCGGCAACCCGGTGGCGCGGCGCCAGCGACAGCGTGATCGGGTACGTCGCGGCGGGCGGCACCGAGGCCGACCAACCGCCGTGGGCGGTGACGAACCGCTCGCCCGGGTCGGCGTCGGGGGCCCATCCGGCGGCGAGCAATCGGCCGGGTCGACTGGGCACGTGATCGTAGGCGTAGATCTGGCCGTGCGGATGAGCGATGGTGGCACCCACCTCTGGCCCGCGGTTCTCGAAGATCAGCACGTAGTCGACGTCGTCGCGGCTGCCGAGTGCGCAGAACCGCTCGGCCCACAGGTCGATCACCCGGCGCGCCCCGGCCACACCGAGCGAGGTGAACGTCGCCTCGTGCTCGGAGGTGTACAGCACCACCTCGCACCGGTCGCCCGGCATCGCCGGCCACCGGTTCGAGAACCAGCGCACGTCGTACGGCTCGGGTGCCTCGATGCCGCCGACGCAGAACGGGCACCCGGTGCTCGGCAGGTTCGGACGTGCCTGCCGGGTGCCCACCACGTGCACGACGGTGCCGAGGTGCGGATCGATGCGGGTGTCGGTCACGGGGCTGCAGCCTGCCGAGCGTGAGTCGGTATGTCAATCCGTACGGATGTGCGTCTACCGTTCGGCTCATGATCCATCTGCGAGGCGCCCGAGCCGATGTGGTGCTCGACACTGCGTCGGGTGTGCCCACCATCGTCCACTGGGGCGCACCGCTCGGTGCCGTCGACGATGCTTCGCTGATCGCGGCGCTCGAACGGCCGATCGCCCACGGCATGCTCGACATCGTGGCCCCCCTCGCCGTCGTTCCCGAGCACGGCAGCGGCTACCCGGGTCGCCCGGGTCTGCTCGGCCATCGCCGGGGCGGCATTGCGTGGTCGGCCCGGTTCGTGCCGGATGGCGTCAGCCCCATCGACGGCGGCGTCGTCGTGCACGCAGTCGACACGGTCGCCGGGCTGCGGCTCGACACGCGGATCCACCTCGACGAGGTGCTCTGCGTGCAGTGCACGCTCACCAACACCGCCACCACCCGCTATCTGCTCGACCAACTGAGCATCACACTGCCGGTGCCTTCGTACGCCACCGATCTGCTCGGCTTCACCGGCCGCTGGACCCGCGAACTGCAGCCCACACACGAGGTGTGGACCCACGGCAGTCGCCTGGTCGAGAACCGCAGTGGGCGCACCTCGCACGAGCACGCGTCGCTGGTGTTCGTCGGTGCCCCCGGCTTCGGCGAGTGGCAGGGCGAGGTGTGGGGCGCCCATCTCGCGTGGAGCGGGAACCACAGCCTGTTGGCCGAGTGCCTGGCCGACGGCCGACGTGCGCTGCAACTCGGCGAGCTCACCCACCCCGGCGAGTTGGCCCTCGAGCCAGGCGGCTCGTACGACACGCCGGTCGTGGTGGCGGTGTACTCGGCCGAGGGTCTCACCCCGGCCACGTGGGGTTTCCACCGCTCGTTACGCGCCCGCCCCCAACACCCACGCCGACCGCGACCGGTGCTGTTGAACACCTGGGAGGCCGTGTACTTCGACCACGACCTCGACCGGCTGCGCGCGCTCGCCACCGCAGCGGCCGACGTGGGGGTCGAACGGTTCGTGCTCGACGACGGCTGGTTCGGTGCCCGTCGCAACGACCGGGCCGGCCTCGGCGACTGGTGGGTGTCGCCCGATGTGTACCCGCATGGCCTGGCTCCATTGATCGAGCACGTGCGCGATCTGGGCATGGAGTTCGGTATCTGGGTGGAGCCCGAAATGGTGAATCCCGACAGCGACGTGTACCGCACCCATCCCGACTGGGTGCTCGCCACGCCCGGCTACGAACCGGTGCTCGGCCGCAACCAGATGGTGTTGAACCTGGCCCATCCGCCGGCGTACGCGCACGTGCTCGGCCAGCTCGACGCGCTGCTCGCCGATCACGACATCGCCTACGTGAAGTGGGACATGAACCGCGACCACGTACAGGGCAGCGGCACCGACGGTGCGGCCGGCACCCACGCCCAGACCCGGGCCGTGTACCGGCTGCTCGACGAGTTGCGGGCGATGCATCCCGGGGTGGAGATCGAGAGCTGCGCCAGCGGCGGCGGCCGGATCGACCACGGCATCCTGCAACGCACCGATCGGGTGTGGACCAGCGACTGCAACGACGCGCTCGAACGGCAGGTCATCCAGCGCGGTGCGTCGATGCTCGTGCCGCCCGAGCTGATGGGTGCCCACATCGGCCCCAGCCGGGCCCACACCACGGGCCGGGTGCAGTCACTGTCGTTCCGAGTAGCGACGGCGCTGTTCGGTCATCTCGGTGTGGAGTGGAACCTGCTCGATCTCACCGACCAGCAGCGCCGGGCCCTGGCTGCTGCGATCGCACTGCACCGCCGCTTCCGGCCGTTGCTGCACGGCGGCGACGTGGTTCGCTTCGACCCGGTCGCCGACGGTCCCGACCCGGCGGCGCTCGCCCACGGTGTCTACGCGGCCGATCGTCGAGAGGCGCTCGTGTCGCTCGCCCAACTCCGCACTGCGATGAGCCTCACCCCGCCGGCACTGCGATTGCCGGGCCTCGTCGCCGATATGCGGTACCGGGTGGAGGTGCTCGACGTGCTCGACGACGGTGTGCAGGTGCGTGGAGCGGCGCGGCGCCAGCCGGCCTGGGTGACCAAGGGGATCGAGCTCACCGGGCGGCAGTTGGCGGTGCACGGGTTGCAGCCCCCGGTGCTGGATCCTGAGTCGGCCGTCCTGCTGCACCTCACCGCGACCTAGCATCGACACCCGGTCCGGCCGGCGCGAGAGGGGAGGAGCCGTGCGACGACGCATGTGGGGTTGGTTGCTGCTGGTGCCTGCAGTGCTGTTCCTCGCCGAGGTCGTCACCGCTCCGTTCTCGGGTTTCCAGCAGCACCTGTCGTTCGCCGGCACACCGGGCCGGTTCGCCGGCACGGTGGTGCGCGCCGGCCGCAGCAATGCCCGCGCCGCGCTGTGGTTCGACAACGTCTTCGTCGTCTCGTGGCTGCTCGTCGTGCCGCAGTTGCTGCAGGCGGGCCGCGACCGGTGGGCACCCGAGCGCCGCACCATGTTCGGTCCGTGGTCCGTCATGCCATCGGTCGCTGTGGCGGCCGGTGTGGCCGACCTGTTCGAGAACGCGTTGGCGTTGTCGATCGTGGGCAAGAGCAGCCCGCCGCTGTTCGCCACGCTCTCGCTGGCCTTGGCGGGATGGGTGAAGGTGCTGCTGTACTCGGCAGCACTGGTAGGCGTGCTCGGGTTGGTGGTCGGGCCACTGCTCGCACCCGTGGTGCGCCCTGCACTGCGGAGCCTGTTCGGTCGGCTCGATCGGCATGCCGGCACACACCCCGTTCCGGGTGCCGCGGCAGAGCCCACCGACAGCGGTGCCGACGAGCCGACCGGCAACGACGGCGAGGCCATCGGCATCTGCCTGTCGGGCGGTGGCATTCGTGCTGCCAGCGTCGCCCTCGGTGCGTTGCGCCGACTCGACGAACCGACGGGCGAGGTTCGATCGCTGTTCCGTCGCTCGCGCTGGCTGGTGGCCGTGTCGGGTGGCTCGTACACCGCAGGCGGGTGGCGCATCAGCCGGCGCCCCGGTGCGGCGGTCGCCCCGGCAGCGAGCGTTGCCAGCGACGGACTGTTCGCAGCCGGCCAACCCTGGGCGGCCACGGTGCGGATGAAGCGACGCTTCCTCGACAACGGCACCCTGTCGATCGTCGGTGGGGTGCTGAACGCAGTGGTGCGCACCACCCTCGTGCTGGGCGCCGTCGTGTCGGCGACGTATCTCGTCGCTGCGTTGCTGGGCCGCGGGGTACGCACCCACGTGGTGCATCCGGGGTTCCCGTTCCAGCAGGGGACCGTCGACCCGCTCACCCTGCGCGACCTGGTACCGGTTCGTCTGGTGCTGCCCATCGCCGTCTTCCTCGTCGCGGCTGCCGTGCTGTTCGTGGTGGCGCATGCCCGGTCGCAACCCGAGCGTCGGGCCGCCCTCGTGCGCTGGTCGCGTGTGGTGGGCGCGGCCGGTGCGTTGCTCGCCCTGCTGCTGGTGGGGGTGCCCGCCGGGGTGCTGTACGGCCGGCGACTGCTGAATGCGCTCGCGGCCGACGGTGGGCCCGATCGCAGCGCAGGCCTCATCGGCACGGCCGTGGTCATCGGGGTGGCAGCGGCGGTGGGCGGTGTGGTGGCCGGTCAGGTGAAGCGCCGGTGGATGCGCCTGGGTGGGGTACTGCTGGGCGTGGCGCTGTTCCTGTTCGCCGGCAAAGTGGCCGATTCGTTCGCCTACGGCTACGTCACCCCGTGGACCAGCTGGCCGCTGCCCGGCACCGAGGCGCGCCTCGGCGTGGTGGCGGTGGCGGTGGCGTGGTTGCTGCTGATTGCTGCGGTGGCATCGCACCGCCTCACCCTTGGTGGCGTGTACCGCAAACGGCTCGCCGCCACATTCGCGGCTGGCGACCGCGACGAGCACGGGCCGGCCGGCGAGCGGGTGCCCCTGCCTCCGCTGGCGTACAGCGACGAGCCGCTGTGGCCCGCCTATTGCGGTGCCGACGGGCCCGAACTCATCGTCGCTGCCACCGCCCACGCGTCGTCGGCGACGTTCTGCGGCCTGCCCGCGTACGGCTTCACCTTCCGGCCCGACCGCATCACCCTGCACGACCGCACCGACGGCACCAGTGCGTCGGTGGGCACCGACGATTACCCCGTCGGGTCGTGGTGGGACGGGTTCCCGCGCGGCTGGTTGGTCAGTCGGGCGATGGCGCTGAGCGGTGCCGCGTTCGCGTCGGCGATGGGTCGTCAGGCGCTGGGCAGCACCGACATGCTGCTGGTGGCGTTGAACCTGCGGCTCGGCGCCTGGGTGCCGAACCCGCGTTACGCCCACTGGTTCGCCGATCCGGTCACCTCACCGCGTGTGCACCTCGGCTACCTGGCCAAGGAGCTCACCGGCCGGTACCGACCCGAACGCGACGCGTTCGTGTACGTGGCCGACGGCGGGCACCGCGAGAACCTCGGTCTCGTCGAGTTGCTGCGCGAACGGCCAGCGGTGGTGTTCTGCGTCGATGCCAGCGGCGACCCGCCGGGCACCTTTCAGTCGCTCGACGACGCCATTGCCCTGGCCGCGGTGGAACTGGGCGTCGTCGTCGACATCGACCTCACGGCGATGCGCACACCGGCTGGCGCGCCAGGCGCAGCGACCGGTGTCATGTCGAACACCCTGCCCGACGACTGCGTGGCCGAGGGTGTGGTCACCTACCCGGCCTCGATGGGGGGCGGTACGGCCCGCCTGCTCTATGGGCACCATCAGGTGTGCGAGGCCACCCCGCCAGCGCTGCTGCAGTTCGCCGCAGCGCATCCGCCGTTTCCCAGCTATCCCACGGTCGACCAGTTCCTCACCGACGATGAACACCTGCAACTGGTGGCACTCGGCGAGCACGTCGCCGGTCGAATGGTCGAGCGGTTCGAACGGGGCACGGCGTAGCATCAACGTTCGTGCCTGAACGGATCACCCCCGCCGATGTGGCCAAGGTCGCCAGGTTGGCCCGCCTCGAGCTCACCCCCGCCCAACTCGACCGGGCCGCCGACCAGCTCGACGGCATGCTGGCCCACTTCGCCGATATGGACGCGCTCGATCTCGCCGACGTGCAGCCGATGACGCAGCCGTATCCGTTGCAGAACGTGTTCCGCGACGACGTGGTGGTCGAGGGCCTCGATCGCGACGAGGTGCTCGCCGCCGCACCCATCGCCGAAGACCACCGTTTCCGGGTGCCGCCCATCGTGGGGCTCGACGGATGAGCGCTGCCGATCTGCCCCGCACCGCAGCCGGTATCGCTGCGGCCGTGCGTTCCGGCGCGGTGAAGGCCGTCGACGTGCTCGAACAGCACCTGGCCGAGATCGACCGCCGCGAGCACCAGGTGCACGCGTTCAACCTCGTCGTCGCCGAGCAGGCGCGCGCCACGGCCGAACAGGTCGACGCCGACGTGGCGGCGGGCCGCGACCCGGGTCCGCTGGCCGGCGTTCCGGTGGCGCTGAAGGACAACATGTGCACCCGCGGGGTGCCCACCACCTGCTCGTCGAAGATCCTCGAGGGCTGGCGCCCGCCCTACGACGCCACCGTCGTCACCAAGCTCGCCGCCGCCGGGGCCGTGGCCGTGGGCAAGACCAACCTCGACGAGTTCGCCATGGGCTCGAGCACCGAGAACAGCGCGTTCGGCCCCACCCGCAACCCGCACGACCTCGGCCGGGTGCCCGGTGGCAGCAGCGGTGGCAGTGCCGCTGCGGTGGCGGCCGGGTTCGCCGCGGTCAGCCTGGGCAGCGACACCGGCGGGTCCATCCGCCAGCCCGCAGCCCTGTGCGGGGTGGTGGGGGTGAAGCCCACCTACGGCTACGTCAGCCGCTACGGCCTCATCGCCTTCGCCAGTTCGCTCGACCAGATCGGGCCGTTCAGTCACGACGTGCACGATGCGGCACTGCTGCTCGACGTGATCGGCGGCCACGACCCGATGGACTCCACGTCCATCCCGCTCGAGCATCCGCCGCTCGTCGATGTGCTGCACCAAGGCGTGGAGGGGTTGCGCGTCGGGCGCATCACCGACCTGCCCGAGGGCGCCGACCCCGATGTGCAGGAGCGCCTCGAGGCGGCCTTCGAGGCGCTGCGCGCAGCCGGGGCCACCATCGTCGACGTGCAGGTGCCGGCCTTTGCCTACGCCCTCACCGCCTACTACCTCATCGCCCCCGCCGAGGCCAGCAGCAACCTGGCTCGCTTCGACGGGGTGCGCTTCGGCATGCGGGTCGACGCCGCCGACACCAACGCGATGTACATGGCCACCCGCTCGGCCGGCTTCGGCGACGAGGTGAAGCGGCGCATCATGCTGGGCACCTATGCGCTCAGCGCCGGCTACTACGACGCGTACTACGGCCGCGCACTGAAGGTGCGCCGGCTCATCCACGACGACTTCGAACAGGCCTATCAGCACGCCGACGTGCTGCTCACGCCGGCGTCGCCGAGTGTGGCGTTCCCGTTCGGTGCCAAGGGCGACAACCCGCTGGCCATGTACCTGTGCGACCTGTACACCATCCCCACCAACCTCGCCGGGCACCCGGCGATGAGCGTGCCGTTCGGCGCCGGTGCCGACGGTATGCCGGTGGGCGTGCAGGTGCTGGCCGGCACCTTGGGTGAAGCGGCGATGTTCCGGGCGGGTGCCGCACTCGAACGAGCGATGGACGCAGCACGAGGGGGTGCAGCATGAGCGAGTCGCAGCACGACCTCATCAACGGCTGGGAACTGGTCGTCGGCCTCGAGGTGCACGTCGAGTTGGCCACCGCCACCAAGTTGTTCAGCGCCAGCGCCAACCGGTTCGGCGATGCGCCGAACACCCACATCGACCCGGTCACCCTCGGCCTGCCCGGCGCGCTGCCGGTGCTGAACCGCCAGGCCGTCGAACTGGCCATGCGCATCGGCACGGCCCTGAACTGCACCATCCAGCCGTGCACGTTCCACCGCAAGAACTACTTCTACCCCGATATGCCCAAGGCGTATCAGATCAGCCAGTACGACCAGCCGCTCAACATCGACGGCTTCCTCGACCTGCCCGACGGCACCCGCATCGGGGTCGAGCGCGCCCACCTCGAGGAAGACACGGGCAAGAGCACGCACATGGGTGGTGCCGGCGGCCGTATCCACGGCAGCGACTACTCACTCATCGATTTCAACCGCGCCGGTGTGCCGCTGGTCGAGATCGTCAGCCGCCCCGACATCCGCACCGCCGAGCAGGCCCGCCAGTACGTCACCGAACTGCGCGCCATCCTCCTCGCCGTCGGCGCCTCCGACGCGAAGATGGAGGAGGGCAGCATGCGGGTCGATGCCAACGTCAGCGTCCACCAGCCGGGCACTCCGTTCGGCACCCGCTGCGAGATCAAGAACGTCAACAGCGTCCGGTCGCTCGGTCGGGCCATCGACTACGAGGCGCGGCGCCAGATCGACCTGCTCGAGACCGGCGGCTCCATCCGCCAGGAGACCCGGCACTGGGACGAGAACGACGGCCGCACCCACACGTTGCGCTCGAAAGAGGACGCCGACGACTACCGCTACTTCCTCGAGCCCGACCTGGTACCGCTGGTGCCGTCGTCCGAGTGGATCGCGGCGGTGAGGGCAGCCCTGCCGCTGCTGCCGGGCGCCCGGCGCGCCCGCCTGTCGGCCGCTGCTGCGGTGGCACCCGATAGCGAAGCAGTGATGTCGGTGGTGGAACGTGGCCAGGACGACTACGTGCTCGCCGTTGCTGCCGCGGGTGGCGACATGGGCCGTGCGTTGGTGCACGTGAAGGAGGCCTTCGCCGATGAGCCCGCCACCCCGCGGGTGCCGGCGGCCGACCTTGCTGCGCTCACGACGCTGGAGGTGGGCGGGTCGCTCACCGCTACCCAGGCCAAGGCTGTGCTGGCCGAGATCGTCGCCAACGGTGGCGGCGATGCGGCGGCCATCGCCGCGGCGAAGGGCTTCGAGGCCATGGACACCGGCGCCCTCGAGGCGATGGTCGACCAGGCCATCGCCGATCAACCCGACGCCTGGGCGAAGTTCTGCGCCGGCGAGGGCAAGGCAATGGGCGCGCTGGTGGGTGCCGTGATGAAGGTGAGCCAGGGCAAGGCCGACGGCAAGTTGGTCACGGCGCTGCTCAACGCGAAGAAGGGCTGATCGGCCCCTCCGAGTGGACTTTCAGACCTGGTGTGCGGCCCACCTGGCTGCCCACGCTTGCCGGGTGAGCATCAAACCGGAAGACACCTGGACCTATCGCGACACCCACCTCGGCACCGAGAAGGCGGCGGAGTACGAACGGGCCTACTCCTCGGGGTTCTATGCCGACGAGTGGGACTGGTTCGAACGGCCGTTCCTCGTGCGCACGTTCTCGCGGCTGCGCATGCGTGGCGCAGTGGAGGCGGCCGACTTCGCCTGCGGAACCGGGCGGGTGCTGCGGGTGGCGGCCGATGTGTTCGCAACCACCTTCGGCCTCGACATCTCGCCCGACATGCTCGCAGTGGCTGCCGCCGCCAGTCCGACCTCGAGGTTGGTCGCCGTCGACGCAACAGCTGGCACGCTGCACGATCAGTTCGACGTGGTGAGTGCGTTCCGCTTCTTCCTCAACGCCGAGGACCCGTTGCGACATTCGGGCGCCGAGGCCATGTTCGAGATGCTGCGTCCCGGCGGTGCGCTGGTGGTGAACACCCATACCCAGCCCTGGTCGCCGCTCGGGGTGACCAAGGTGATGCGCCACGCGTACGGCTCTCGCCTGCGCACCCTGTCGGCCCGCTCGCTGTGCAGCCTGCTGCGCCATGCCGGGTTCACGATCGACACGGTGACGTACCACGGTCTGGTGCCCCGTATGGGCGAGTTCTACCCGGGCTGGTACCGGGCGCTGCACCGTTGGATCGACAGCCGCCCCGTGCCTCGTCTGCTGCGGCCCTTCGCCCAATCGGCCATCATCGTCGCCCACCGCCCCTGACATCGCCCTCGCGGCCAGCGCGATGAGCAACGTGCGCACCTGCTGCGCAGATTGCTCATCGCACTGGGGTATGGCACTCGGTCAGGGGTTGCAGGAGGGGCAGCGCGCTGGGTCGGCGGTCGCCCGGTCGGCCAGCGGCATGCGGAGCTCCACCGGGCACCGCTGGCACCCCTCGACGTGGGCCACGACGATGTCGACCAGATCGCCGCACTCGGCGCACGGTGCACCGCGTTCGGCGCGCACGATGCCCCAGCCCGGCGTGTCGCACGCAGGGCAACACGCTGCTAGCCGGGCGGCCAGCCGAGCGGTGGCCGCAGTGATGATCGGCCGCCGGCTCGGGCACTGGTGGGCGCGCAGGTCGGTGGACACCCGAGCGCGTCCGTCGGATGATGCGGTGGCGCACAGCGCGATGGCTTCGTGCAACGCCGCCTCGTCGTGGATGCCCTTCACGATGGGGCCACCGCTCCCGAGAGAGGGCATGACGATGAGGCCGTGGCCGGGAAAGTCGGCGCGTTGCAGGGAGCCGTCGAGCGGCTCGCCAGGGCCCGTCGTGAACGAGACGACCACGATGTCGAACGACACCTCGGTCTCGCCGACCACGATGCCCAACTCGTCGTCGACGAGCACCACCAGTTCCGTTGCGCTGGCGATGTACGGCATGGCCGGATGCGACCCGATCGACCCCTCGGAGGCCAGGCCGAGCAGCGACCCCGTGGAACGCATGCCCAGGCGGGCCTTGGCGACCGCCGTGTCCCACTGATCGGCAGGGCGCTCGACCTCGCCCGTGAACGTACCCAGCGAGTCGGTGTCGACATCGGCCACCTGCACCGCCATGCCCAGCGGCGCGAGAGCGGGCGCGATCAGCGGCAACTTGTCGTGGCGTGTCGCTAGCACCGCAGCAGCGCCGTCGTACCGGCCACCACCGGCGTGACGGCGCTGCTGGAGGGTGCCGCCCTGATCGTCTCGCACGATCAGGCGACGTGGGGGAATGGCGTCGCACCCGTGTAGGTGTCGACCTCGTCGAGCAGGCGCTCGTCGAACATGGTGAGGTGCCGCAAGCGGCGCCGCACATCGTCGAGTGCATGCTGATCGACGAAGGCGCCGGTGTGGCGCATGCGGAACTCGCAGCGCATCACCACCGCCGTTCCCGAGACGGTGTCGGAGCGGACCGGGTACACCTGGGTGGCCAGTTGGAAGGCGCGGGCCAGGTGCATCGGGCCGGGGTTCACGAGGGTGGCGATCCGACGGCAGAAGGCGTGCGGGTCGTCGTCGTCGGCCACGATGGAGATGGCCACTCCGGGTGGGTTCGTTGCGGCGCCGCTGCTCATTGCCCCTGCCCCTTGCTGAAGCCGGGCTCGCCATCGAAGGTGAACAGCCCCTCGCTCTTGATGAACGGGAAGCCCGCTGCCTCGAGATGTCCGAGCAGTTTGATCGTGGCGGCGGCGCTGACCGGCCCCGAGCGACCGAGGAAACGGCACCGGAAAGCATCGACGCACAGCGTCTCGGGTGCGCCGTCGGGGTACACCTTCTGGCCACGGTTCGACAGCATGTCGAGGCGGAAGTAGGGGAAGGCCAGCGGTTCGAGTTGCCGGCCGAGTTCGTCGGGCGTGAGGTGGGGTACGTCGAGGAACACGTCGATGCCGACCTGCTCTTTCGTCTGCCGAGCCCGTGTGGGCACCTTCACCGTGATCGATGGCGCATCGGCGTACTGCACGGCGGCGAGGGTGGTGGGATGCTGGCCGATCCGGGCGATGACGGCGTCGGCGAACGCCGCAGTGCCCACCTTCGTGGTGCTGACCCCCGGGTCGAAGATGTCATAGGTGTGGATGCCGTCTTCGATCGTCTTCAGCCAGGCGTTGTGGGCACGGGTGGCCACGTCGCCCTGGCCGATGTGGACCAGCATCTGCACGGCACCCAAGAACAGTCCCGACGGGTTGGCCACGTCTTGGCCGGCACGGCGCGGGGCCGAGCCGTGGATGGCCTCGAACATCGCCGTGGAGGGGCCGATGTTGGCGCTTCCCGCCAACCCGACCGAGCCAGCGATCTGGGCGGCCACATCGGACAGGATGTCGCCATACAGGTTGGGCAGCAGCAGCACGTCGAACGCCTCGGGGGTGTCGGCCAACTTCGCTGCACCGATGTCGACGATCCAGTGCTCGAACTCGATGTCGGGGTACTCGGCTGCCACCTCCTCGGCGACCTGGTGGAACAGGCCGTCGGTCATCTTCATGATGTTGTCCTTGGTGAACGCGGTCACCTTGGCGCGGTTGTAGGCCCGGGCGTATTCGAAGGCGTAGCGGGCGATGCGTTCGCATCCTGGCCGGGTGATGAGCTTGAGGCACTGGTACACCTCGTCGCTCTGCCGGTGCTCGATGCCTGCGTACAGGTCTTCTTCGTTCTCGCGGATGATGACCACGTCCATACCCGGATGCTTGGTGGCGACGAACGGCGCGTACGCGGGGCAGGGACGCACGTTGGCGTACAGGCCCAGGGTCTTGCGCACGGTGACGTTGAGGCTCTTGAAGCCACCGCCCTGCGGCGTGGTGATGGGGGCCTTCAGGAACACGCCGGTGCGCCGCAGCGACGCAAGCGACTCGGGCTCGATGCCTGCCGTGTTACCGCGGCGGTAGACGGCCTCACCGATCTCGATCTCTTCGATCGCCAGGCGGGCGCCGGCCGCGTCGAGGATGCGGAGGGTGGCATCCATGATCTCGGGACCGATGCCGTCGCCGCGGGCGACAGTGATGGGCGTGGAGTGATTCGAAGGAGTCATGTCTGTCATGTCCGTCCTGTTGGTGGTGGTTCAGAATACATGGTTAGTAAATCATGTATCACGAACCACGTCAACACGGCCGAACGTAGTGATGCCGAAGGGGTACGATCGGTCCGTGCAGCGCAGGGTCGTGTCGTCCGCCGTCGAGGTGCCTACGTGGACGTTTCTCACCAACCACGCGCACGTCCTGCTGTGCATCGCGCAGAACCCCGAGGTTCGCCTCACTGAGATCGCTCAACTCGTCGGCATCGGCGAGCGCGCCGTGCACAGCATCGTCACCGACCTCGTCGAAGCCGGATACGTCGTCCGCCACAAGCAGGGCCGCAACAATGTGTACGAGGTCGACCTCGAGCACCCATTGCGGCATCCGCTCGAGGCGGGGCACCAGATCGCCGAGGTCTTCGGCCCGCTGACCGCCGGCGCGCCGACTGCTACAGCGCGCCCGACGCGATGAGGTCGATCGCCTGACGGCAGGTGCGGTCGAAGGCGTCGACCGCCATGTGCAGGTGGTCGACCGGGGTGTCTTCTTCCTTGGTGTGGCTGAGGCCGTTGGTGCTGCTCGAGAAGATCATCACCGTCGGCACCTCGCGGGCCATCTCGCTGGCGTCGTGCAGCGCTCCGCTGGGCAGCTCGACATCGTGGCCCTCCACCTCGCGCACTGCGGTGCGCGCCGCATCGAGCAGTAGCGGGTGGAACGGCATGGGCGGGATGCGAAAGATGTGCTCCCACTCGATGGAGCAGCCCTCGGCCTCGGCCGCGGCTTGGGCAGCCTCGTGTGCCTCGCGGAACATGGCCGCCAGCGCCTCGGCGTCGATGTGGCGCATGTCCATCGTGATGCGGGTCTCGCCGGCGACCGCGGTGACCACCCCGGGCCAGCACTGGGCGTGCCCCACGGTGGTGACGCCGTCGTAGCGTTCGCCGATCTCGGCGATGGCGAGTGCGAACCGCGAGGCGGCGCGGAAACTGTCGCGCCGCATCTCCATCGGCATCGTGCCGGCGTGTGCCGCCTGACCCCTGAAGATGAGCCGCTCGCGCTCGATGCCCTTGGTGCCGGTGACGGTGCAGATGCCCTTGCCCATCGATTCGAGGATCGGGCCCTGCTCGATGTGCACCTCCACGTAGGCCTTCACGTCGGCCATCCGGGTGCGGGCGCCGTCGAGCCGGTCGATGTCGACCCCGTGCTGGGCGAGGATCTCGGGCAGGCGGTTGCCCTCTTTGTCGCTGAGACCGCGGAGCACCTCGAGATCGAGCGTGCCGACACTGGCGGCCGAGCCGAACAGGCTGCGGCTGAAACGGGCGCCCTCCTCGTCGGCCCAGTCGACCAGGGCGACGGTGACCGGCGGAGTGCCTTCGGCGGCGAGTGCGCGGAGGAGTTCGAGCCCGGCCATCACGCCCAGCGCGCCGTCGAGCCAGCCGCCCTTCGGCACGCTGTCGAGGTGCGAGCCCACCACCAGCATCTCGGGCCGCTCGCCGCGCAGCACCGCCCACAGGTTGCCGGCCTCGTCGGTGTCGACCTCCACCGGCAGCGTGGCCAGGCTCTCGCGCAGCAGGGCGCGGGCTTCGAGCCACTCGGGTGTCCAGGCCAGTCGGCGGCTGCCCTCGGGGCCGCCGGTGCGATCGGCGAGGGCGCGCAGGTCGGCCACCACCTGCTCGGGACGGAACGTGCTGGGTCGCGTGTCGATCGCAGTCATACCGGCGACGATAGTGCCGTCTCGAGTGGGCGCCTCGGCCGCCGCTGTGCGAACCTTCGCGATATGACCGCACTGCAGGAGATCCCCCTCACCACCATCACCGGCGACGCCACCTCGCTGGCCGACCACGCAGGCAAGGTGCTGCTCGTCGTGAACGTCGCCTCGAAGTGCGGCATGACACCGCAGTACGCCGGGCTCGAGCAGGTGCACGAGCGCTTTGCCGACCGTGGCTTCAGCGTGCTCGGCTTCCCGGCCAACAACTTCCTCGGCCAAGAGCCGGGCACCAACGACGAGATCGCCGAGTTCTGCTCGGTGAACTACTCGGTCACGTTCCCGCTGCACGGCAAGATCAGCGTCGCCGGCGACGACCAGCACCCGCTCTATGCAGCGCTCACCGCTGCCGCACCCCGCGCCGCGGGCGACCCGGACGGGTTCCGCGACACGCTGAAGGGCCATGGCCTCACGGTGAACGACGACCCCGAGATCCTGTGGAACTTCGAGAAGTTCCTCATCGGCAAGGACGGCAACGTGGTGGCCCGCTTCGCCCCCACCGTCACGCCCGATGACGAGATGGTGATTGCGGCCATCGAGGCTGCGCTCGGCTGATCGCTCAGCGTCGACGCGGTCGGGCGGCTGGCATCCAGTTCGGCCCGGCCGTGTCGTCGATGCGCTGCATGAGGCGCGGACCCACCGGCTCGATCAACGAACACAGCGAGGTGGTGCGCGCCTCGCCGAGGTGCCGCCACGCTCGGTCGCACAGTTCGTCGGTGCGGTCCTCGATGCGTTGCCGGAAGGCCATGCCGGCCTCGTTCACGTGCCCGTCGGTGGCCAGGCCCTGTGCAGTGAGCTGCTCGATGGCTGAAGCGACCGCTGCGTCGTCGGCACCGCGGCTGCGTGGAATCCACTCACCCGGATAGCCCATCCACGCATCGTGCAGCAGGCCGGCCTGCACACCGTCGACGTCGGATGCGGCGAGCAAGGCGAAGTGCGTGTCGCCGCGCCACTCGCGGATGCAGTTGAGCGCCAGCCAGGCCGACACCACCGGATCGTCGTCGTGGCGCGGCCACTCGGCGTGGGCGGCGAACAGCACCCG
>JBAXSU010000002.1:0-67292 GCA_037130535.1 Actinomycetota bacterium | reverse complement strand
TCATCACCCAGGGCGACCCGGTCCCCACCTACGACCAGATCGTCCAGTCACTCACGCGGCCGGTGGGGCTCGACCACGGCCGCAACCGACGCCACGCCAGCATCCGACAACGACGAGCCCTCCGGGCCATGTACCGACACTGCGCGATACCTGGCTGCAGCCGGCATGTCTCCATCACCGAAGCCCACCACATCCACTACTGGGAACACGGCGGACACACCGACCTCGCCAACCTGCTCCCACTGTGCCGACACCACCACGACCGACTCCACGCCGAACAATGGCAACTCACCATGGGCACCGACCGGGCCATCACCGTCCGCGCACGCGACGGCACCCTGCTCATGACCACCGGGCCGCCATGCGAACAGTGGGCGTGAGGCCGGCGCAGCGCGTCCTCCTCCGAGTGGGTTCAATCGGCAGAGGAGAACACGGTCGCCCAGTCGTTGGCGATGCTCGCCACGGTCCAGCCGAGCCGGGCTGCCACCTCGGTGATCGCCTCGGCTTCAGCGAAGCTCTCGGCGCGGCCCTGGTACGCGAACTCGCGCTCGGCATCGTCGTGGTCGATCACCAGCGCCAGCGACGGGCCCTCGCCCGAGGTGGCCCACTCGAGCATCTCGCGGTCGCCACCGGAGTTCCCAGCTGCAAAGACCGGGCGGCGGCCGAGGTGGCTCTGGATGCGGGTCACCTTGGCCACCCCCTCGTTGGCATCGCCGTCGAGCAAGTTCGTGCGCCGCAGTTCGGGGCCCCCGTCGGCACGCCGCACCATCTCGTGCTGCACCAGGGTTCCCACCACTCCCTCGGGCGGCACCCCGTACAGGTCATGGCTCACCGCCCGCACGAACTCGGTGCCGCCGCCACTCACCACGAACACCGAAAATCCGTGCTCGCGCAGCGCGTCGATCAACTCGAGCATCGGCTGGTACACGGTACGGCGCGCCGGCAGTCCGAGCACCGGGTGCACCGCACGGTCGACGAACTCGCGAGCCGCAGCGCTGAACGCCTCGGGTGTCAGCCCGGCGAACAGGCCGTTCAACGCCATGCCCACCCGCGCCAGGCCCAACTCACCGATCGCCGCCTGGTCGTTACTCAGCACCGCAGCGAACTCCGGCCGAGCTCGCAACGACGGATCGAGCTCGGCTGCTCGCTGCAGGGCATCGACGAAGAACAGGAGCTGCAGATAGGCAGGCCGCTCGCACCACAGCGTGCCGTCGTTGTCGAACGTGGCCACTCGATCGTCGGGGGCGAGCGATGCCGAGGCTTCCAGGAAGGTCAGCAGCGCGTCGCGGGTGGTGCCCTCACGCCACGACGGCAGGGCGAGATCAGAACGGGTCATCGTGGGTGCTCCCCCGGTCGGTCGTTTGTCGTCGCGGGCCGCCACACCACACGGAAGCCGACGTGGCTCATTCCGGTGTCGATCATCTGTGGGCGCCGGGCCGCCGGACGGTACCGCATGCAGTAGCTGTCGGCGCACAGGTGCGAACCACCCTTGATCACCTTGCGCGGGATGCGGAACTGCGGCTGCGACGGGTCGAAGCTGCCATCCACGCTGCCGCCCCGCGGGTTGTCGGGCACACAGCAGGGCTTCTCGGCGTCGGCAGGGTGCCGGCTCGTGTACCAGTCGTCGGTCCACTCCCACACGTTGCCCGCCATATCGTGCAGCCCGTAGCCGTTGGCCGGGAAGGCACCCACCGGCGACGTTCGCTCCCAGCCGTCGTCACCGGTGTTGCGCCACGGGAAGTCGGGCCCGTCCCAGGTGTTCGCCATGATCCGGCCGCCGGGCCGGCGCTCGTCGCCCCAGGTGAACTCGGCTCCCTCCAACCCACCCCGGGCCGCGAACTCCCACTCGGCCTCAGTGGGTAGCGCTCCGCCTCGCCAGTCGGCATAGGCCGCAGCATCTTCGTGGGCGACGTGCACCACGGGGTGATCGTCGCGGTCGTCGAGTGTGCTGCGCGGTCCCTCGGGGTGTCGCCACGACGCTCCCGGCGTCCAGGTCCACCACTGACTGAGATGCCGCAGGTCGACCGGGCCGGGGGTCGGGGTGAACACCAATGATCCGGGTGCCAGGTTCTCGGCCGGTGCCCCCGGGTACTCGGCAGGGTCGAGTGGGCGTTCGGCCACGGTGACGTACCCGGTGGTCGCGACGAACTCGGCGAACTCGGCACTGGTCACCGGGAAGCGGGCGATCACAAAGCCGTCGACTCGCACCCGATGGGCTGGCGCCTCCTCTGGGTAGTGCCGGTCGGAGCCCATCGTGAACATGCCGCCGGGCACCCAGACGGCACTCGGATGAGGCGGGGTCGCCCCACCCGGCGCGGTCGGGTTGCTCGACGCGGTCTCGTTCACGCGCTGGGCATACCCGACGTCAACTTGGCCACCACCTGTTCGATGGTGAAGCTGGCCGGCTTCTGGCTGGGCGGGAACTCGACCAGGCTCGCCAGCATCTGTGCTGCGAATGCCTGCGCCGGCACCGCCAACCAGGCGTGGTCGAGCAACCAGTCGTAGTAGGTGTTCGAGGTGATGTCGGCACGTTCGTACGGGTCGGTGCGCAGGTTGAAGAACTTCGGTACGCGTAGGTGGGTGTACGGCTCGGCCCAGATGTTCAGCGTGCCGGTTGCCCGCTGTTCGAGGAACACGATCTTCCAGTTGTCGAACCGCATTGCGGTGAGGTCGCCGTCGTCGGAGACGTAGAAGAAGAACTGCCGTGGGCTCTGGTCCACCTCACCGGTGAGGTACGGCAGTTGGTTGTGGCCGTCGAGGTGCACCTTGAAGTGCTTGCCCTCCAACTCGCCACCGACCCTCAGTTGATCGACGATGTCGGTGACGCCGGCTGCCGCCAGCAGGGTGGGGAACCAGTCGTTGTGGCTGATGATGCCGTTCAGCACTGTGCCGGCCTGGATATGGCCGGGCCAGCGCACCAGGCACGGCACACGGTAGGCACCCTCCCAGTTCGAGTTCTTCTCACTGCGAAACGGGGTCATCCCGGCGTCGGGCCAGGTGTTCATGTGCGGGCCGTTGTCGGTGGAATACACGACGATCGTGTTCTCGCTCAGGCCCATCTCGTCGAGCGCGTCGAGCAGGTCGCCCACCACGTCGTCGTGGTCGAGCATCGTGTCGTGGTACTCCGACTGCCAGCGGCCGGCGCGGCCCTTGCTCTCGGGCTTGCCGTGCGTGCGGAAGTGCATGTGAGTGCTGTTGAACCACACGAAGAACGGCTTGTCGGCGTCGTGCTGACGACGGATGAAGTCGATCGCCGCGTCGCGGAACTCTTCGTCGCAGGTTTCCATCCGCTTCTTGGTGAGCGGTCCGGTGTCTTCGATGCGTTGGGTGCCGTCGGGGTTGGCCCACGAGTGGATGACGCCACGGGGGCCGAAGCGCTGGCGGAAGTTGGGGAAGTCGCTCTCGCTCGGGTAGTCGCGCTGTTCGGGCTCCTCCTCGGCGTTGAGGTGGTAGAGGTTGCCGAAGAACTCGTCGAAGCCGTGCATGGTGGGCAAGAACTCGTCGCGGTCGCCCAGGTGGTTCTTGCCGAACTGCCCGGTGGCGTAGCCGTTGGCCCGCAACGCCCGGGCGATGGTGGGATCGGTGTCGCGCAGGCCGATCGGCGCGCCAGGCATGCCCACCTTGGTGAGACCGGTGCGGTACGGGTTCTGGCCGGTCACGAATGCGGCGCGCCCGGCGGTGCAGCTCTGCTCGCCGTAGTAGTCGGTGAACCGGGCACCCTCGGCGGCGATGCGGTCGATGTTGGTAGTGCGGTACCCCATCACCCCGTCGCTGTAACACGACAGGTTCGAGATGCCGATGTCGTCGCCCCAGATGATCAGGATGTTCGGTTGGTCGGCCATAGGTCCTCCGTAGGAATCGATCGGGTGATGATCGCCCGGCACGGGGTGGCTCGCATGCTCCAGATGGGGTGACTCTGGGTCATTCGTCACCCGGACCGAAAACCGGGTGCTCGGTAGACTCGGCACGTGGCTCAGCGATTCGACGATGCTGTAGAGCTGGCGCCCGCCGAGCCGCTCGCGGTGGCCTCGAAGCTGCACCCTCCTCGGCGTCGCCGCGGGCATGTGGCCCGCACCGACCTGCTCGAGCACATCGCCGAGTATCAGCCCGACCTGCTGCTGGTCACCGCGGCCGCCGGATACGGCAAGTCCACCCTGCTGGCCGACCTTGCCGCCAACGACGGTCGGCCCAGTGCCTGGCTCACCATCGATCGCGCCCACAACGAGGCCTCGGTGCTGCTCGGCGATGTGGCCTACGTGCTGAGCCAACTCGAGCCGATCGACCCGCAGGTACGCGCCGACCTGGCCACCCAGCGTGCCTCGATCGCGTCGGCCTCGACCCACCGATTCGCCCACATGCTCGGCAGTCGGCGCACCCCCTTCCTCCTGATCCTCGACGACGTGCACGAGCTCACCTCGCTCGAGGCGCTCGACGCCCTCACGGTGATCGTCGACGAACTGCCGGCCGGTTCGTTGGTGGCGCTGGGGTCACGCTCACTTCCCTCCCTGCCCCTCGCCCGCTGGCGAACCCGGCACACGGTGGTCGAGATCGGCCAGCGCGACCTGGCGCTCGGCGCCACCATCGTCACAGCCATGTACGCGGCTCTGGCCGTCGACATCTCTCCCGACGAGGCCGCCGTGCTCACCGAACGCACCGAGGGGTGGCCGTTGGCGCTGTATCTGGCCGCCCTGGCCCGGCGTTCCAACCGCGGCGACCGTGCCCGCCTCGACGTGGCCGGCGACACCCGAGTGATGGTCGAGTACTTCTCCGAAGTCGTGCTCTCGGGGGTCGAGGCCGATGTCGCCGACCTGCTGCTGCGGGTGGCGCCCCTCGAACAGTTCTCGGGCCCGCTGTGCGACCACCTGCTCGACCGCCGCGGCTCGGCCTCCGTGCTCGAAGACCTCCACCGGCGCAACCTGCTGGTCATCGCACTCGACGAGCGGCGGCAGTGGTACCGACTCCACCATCTGCTGTCTGAGTACCTCACCGCCGAACTCGAGCGCCGCGAACCCGGTGAGGCGGCAGCCACGCTCCGCGCCGCAAGTGCCTGGCACGAAGACCGCGGCGAGGCCGAGCTCGCGGTGGCTTGCGCTGCCCGCTCCGGCGACGTCGACCGGACGGCACACCTCGTGGTGCGCTACTTCCCGCTGTATGTCAACCTCGGCCGTCAGGCGACACTCGAACGCTGGCTCGGCTGGTTCTCGCATGCCGACCTGTTGGCTCGCCCGCTCCTGCTCACCGCCGGTGCTCACGCCAGTCATGTGGCAGGTGACGGCGTTGCCGCTCTCACCCTGCTCGAGCAGGCGATGGTGGCCATCGGCGCCGAGCGGCCCATCACAGCAACGGGTAGTGACCCTGCGGTGGCCTTGGCGGTGGCGCGTGCCAGCATCGGCTGGCTGACTGCCGACGATGTTGCCAGCGAGGCGGCGTATGCACGGGCGCGACTCCGGCCGGGTGCGTTCTGGCATCCGTTCTCGTGCACGCTCGAGGCAACCTCGCACGCGCTGCGCGGCAACTCCGACCGTGCCGTCGAACTCTTGCGAGAAGCCATCACCGGCGGCGATGGTCGGCCGCTGATCCGCAGCCTGTCGCTCGCCATCCTCGCCTTGGTGCATATCGACCTCGGTGCCTGGGACGCGGCCGCCGAGTGCAGCGACGAGAGCGCGCGCGTGCTCGACGACCGCTGGACGCTGCCGGCTGCATGCCCCGCTACTGCCGTGCGGGCCCTCGTGCTCGCCCATCAGGGTCGACTCGATGAAGCGGCCGACCTCCACCAGGTCGCCCGCCTCCATATCAGCGGCTTCGCGCCGGTCAGTCCCTGGTTCAACCTGGTCTGCCGCCTGGCCCTGGCCCGGGCCAGCGCGCTGGCCGGACGTACCGTCGAAGCCACCACCCTGCTCGACGAGGCCGAGGTGTTCCTCGCCGCCATGCCCGACGCCCGCGCTGCAGCTCGGCAGATGGCCGACATCCGCCGCTCGGTTGCCTCCGGCGGCCATGCCGCCAGTTTCGGGCCCTCGTCGCTCACCACCGCCGAACTCCGCGTGCTGCAATACCTGCCCACACACCTCAGTGTGGGAGAGATCGCCGAACGGCTCTACCTGTCGCGCAACACGGTGAAGACGCACACCGTGGCCATCTACCGCAAACTCGGCACGACGTCACGAAGCGGGGCGGTCGACATCGCCCGCACCGCCGGCCTCATCGACTAAGGCATCCGCCCAGAGGCCGTGCGGTAGGCGGCCTCAGCAGCACGGTTGGTGCCGTAGAGGTGCTCGGCTCCCACTGCGGCAAGAACGCCGTGCCGCTCGAGCAGCGCTGTGGTCGGTTGGGTGGCACGGCTGATCGCCACCACCCGGCCCGCAGCCTGCACGGCGGCGATCCCGTCGGCCAGGGCATCGGCGGCCGTTGGATCGATGTCCGACACCTGCTCGAGGTCGAGCACCAGCCACACCATCTCGGCATCGGTTGCGGCAGTCTCGAAGACAGCCAACAACTCGTCGGCATTGGCGAAGAACAGTGGGCCGCCGGGTCGGATCACTCGCAGGCCCACCGGGGCTGCCGTTGCGTCGGTCGCCGCATAACGCCCCACGCGACGGTCGTCGGCCGACGGCCCGAGCCTGGCCCACGGCGCGTCGGCCGCCCGGCGCATCATGTCGACAGCCGAGGCCAGCGTGGCGAACACCACCGCCGCCATCGGCCCGAGCACCAACACCCCGAGCAGGCAACCCAGGGCGATGCCGAACTCACTTCGCCGCACCTGCCACAGGCGCCGCAGTTCGGCGGTCTCGATCGTGCCCACCACCGCATTGGCCACCAAGCCGGCGAGGGCTGCGCTGGGCAGGCGGCCGACCGGTTCGGTGAACCACAGCACGATCGCCACCACCGCGCCGGCAGCCACCATCGAGGGCACCTGACTTCGGGTACCAGCCGAGCCCATTGCCGCCGTGCGCGAGGCGCTGGCACCTGAGGGCATCGCCCCGGTGATGGCGCCCGCCACATTCGCCACACCCATCGAGAACAACTCTCCATTGGGTGCGAACTGCTCACCGTTCGAACGGGCTGCCCGCTTGGCCATCAACAGCCCCTCGGCGATGGTGAGCACGGCGATCGCCAGCGCCGTGGGTGCCAGGTCGAACCAGGCCGAGGCCGGTACCGAGGGCAGCGCCAGGTGCGGCAACCCCGACGGCACCTCGCCCAACACCGCCACGCCATCGGGGTCGGTGAGCGACACCACCACCGTCACCACGATCAGAGTGATCAGCGCCGCTGGCAACTTCGGCGCCACCCGCTTCAACACGCGCAGCGAGGCGATGGTCGACAGACCCACCAGCACACTCGCCCACGACGCCTCTGGCACCGCGCGCACGAGGGCCCACGCCTCGGCGAACCAGCCGTCGGCCTCCACCGACACACCCATGATCTTGCGCACCTGCGACAGCAGTACCTCGAGCGCCAGCCCAGCGATGAACCCGACGAGCACCGACTTCGACAAGAACCGCACCAGATCGCCGAGCCGGAGCGCCCAGAACACCACGAGGATCGCGCCGGTCAGCATCGCGGTCGCAGTGGCCAACGCCATCGGCTCAGCACCACTCGATGCCGCAATGGGCGCCACCGTGGCCGCCAGCAGCGCCGCGATGGTGGAATCGGGACCGATCACCAGGTGACGCGACCCTGCCGTCAGGGCGTACACCACGAGCGGGGCAAGGGTCGCGTAGATGCCGACGACCGGCGGCAGACCAGCGGCCTCGGCGTAGCCGATGTTCAGCGGCAGACAGAGTGCGGCGAGGGCGATGCCGGCGAACACCTCGCCCACCACGTGGCCGGACGCGGGACGTAACGCTCCCGCCAGCGATGGGATCGATGGCAGACGAGCACCCATGATCGGCATGTTCGTCGCTGCAGCCGGTGGGGTCATCACCCCGTTCGGTCGATTTGCCCCGGTGCCGACCCAGAGCCGACCCGGTGCCGCCAGGACTGCTCAGATGCCGCGAGCCGCGTTGTCGAACTTGGTGTAGGCGCCGTTGAACACCAGGCGCACGACGCCGGTGGGGCCGGAACGGTGCTTGGCGATGATCACCTCGGCCGAACCCTTGTCGGGCGATTCGCGGTTGTACACCTCGTCGCGGTACAGGAACATCACCACGTCGGCGTCCTGTTCGAGTGAACCCGACTCGCGCAGGTCGGCGAGCATCGGCCGCTTGTCGGCGCGGGTCTCGAGCGTTCGACTGAGCTGGCTGAGGGCGATGATCGGCGTGTCGAGTTCGCGAGCCAGGATCTTCAGACCTCGGCTGATCTCGCTCACCTCCAATTGGCGGTTCTCGGAGTTGCTCCCACCGCTCATCAGTTGGAGATAGTCGATGACGACGAGGGCCAAGCCGCCGTGCCGGGCTTTCATCCGCCGGGCCTTGGCGCGAATCTCCATCACGGTGACGCGCGGGTTGTCGTCGAGGTACAGCGGCACTTCGAGCCGGTTGAGGGCCCGGCCGATCTTCGACCAGTCGGTGTCGACGAGCCGACCGGTGCGCAGCTTCTGCGAATCGACCCGCGCCTCGGACGACAAGATGCGCTGGGTGAGTTCGGCATGCCCCATCTCGAGCGAGAAGAACAGCACGGGCTTCTTCGCTGTGGTGGCCACATGGGTGGCGATTCCGAGGCCGAAGGCGGTTTTGCCCATGGCCGGACGAGCACCCACGATGTTCAGCGTGGATGGCTGCAAGCCCGACAAGATCTCGTCGAGGTCGTTGAACCCGGTGGCCGTGCCCGTGATGACATCGCCGCGGTCGTAGGTCTCCTGCAACTTGTCGAACGCCGGGGTGAGCAGCTCGCCGAGCGGCCGGGTGGTGTCGATCACCCGATCCTCGGCCACCTCGAACACCTTGGTCTCGGCCTCGTCGAGCGCCTTGGTGACGTCGTCGGGTTCGTCGTACGCGATCTCAGCGATCTCACTGGCAACGCTGATCATCCGCCGCAGCAGTGCCGTGTCCTGCACGATCTTGGCGTAACGAGAAGCGTTCGACACCGCCGGTGTGGCGTTCTGCAGTTCGAACAGTGCTTGCGCACCGCCGATCTCATCGAGCAGCCCGTTGCGGCGCAACTCGTCGGCGACGGTGACGACATCGACGGGTTGACCCGTCGCCATCAGCCCGCGCACAGCCGCGTAGATGTGCTGATGGGAGGGCTTGTAGAAGTGCTCGACCTGCAGACCAAGTTCGGCAACCGTGCCCACCACGTCACGCGACAGCAGCAGCGCGCCGAGCAGACTCTCCTCGGCATCGAGGTTGTGGGGCGGTACCCGACCGTCGGAACGGCCCGCGGCAGCGGTGCTGCGCCGGCGGGAGAATCGGTCGTCGTCACGTGAGGCCATGGGAACACCACCTTCGTCGCTGTGGCATGTGGATCGCTAGGGGCACGACCCTGTGTCTTTCCTGGGGACAACGCACAGGGGCTGTGGACGAGCTACCGGCGAATGGGCGCGTCGAACAGGAGCGAACCCCTCACGCTGCGACGATGGTGTCATCGTCGCTGTGTACAACGCGACATGCACCGGGGGACAAGTGTCCGCCCGTGTGGACGACTACTTCTTCACGACCTCGAGGGTGACGGGGAACTGCACATCGGAGTGCAGCTTCACCGACACGCTGTACGTGCCCAGTGTCTTGATGGGATCGACGTGCAGTTTGCGGCGGTCGATCGAGATGCTGGCCTGCTCGTGGATGGCCTGGGCGATGTCGCCGGTGGTGACCGAACCGTAGAGCTTGCCCTCAGCGCCGGCCTTCGACGTGATGGTGATGGTCTTGGCCACCAGCACACTGGCGATGGTCTGCGCCGACTCGCGGTCGGCGGCATCGCGCAGATCGCGGGCACGGCGCATGGAGGTGGCCTGAGACACGGCACCGTCGGTGGCCACCAGGGCCAGGCCCTTCGGCAGGAGGTAGTTGCGGGCGTGGCCGTTCGACACCTCGACGATGTCGCCACGCTTGCCCACACCGGACAGATCGGAACGCAGAATCACCTTCATGATCAGGCCTCCACTTCGTCCGTGGCGTCGGTCTCGACAGCCTCGACCTGGGCCTCGACCGGGGGCGTCGCAGCCTCTTCGTCGCGGGGACGACGCGGACGATCATCGCCATCGCGGGGCGGCCGGCCGGCGCGGGTCTGCGACACACGCTTGGTGTACGGCATCAACGCCATCTCTCGGGAGTTCTTGATGGCGTTCGCAATGTCGCGCTGCTGCTGCACATCGTTGCCGTTGACACGACGGCCACGGATCTTCGAACGGTCGCTCACGAACCGCTGGAGCAGGTTGACGTCTTTGTAGTCGACGTATTCGACCTTGTCGGTGACCAGCACGCTGGTCTTCTTCTTGATCTTCTTGTTGGTCTCGCGCGGTGCACGAGCCTTGTTCTTCTTGCTGGTCATGGTTGTTCCTCAGGAATGACGAATGGGGTGAGTGATCAGAACGGCTCTTCGTCGCCGTACACGGAATCGGAGGGACGTTGGCCACCCGACGAACTGCCGCCACGCTGGCCGCCACCGCCGTAGTTGCCGCCGCCGCCCTGGCCACCATCGGAGCGCTCAGTGCGCTCGACCGTGGCGCGGGCCCAGCGCAGGCTGGGGCCGATCTCGTCGGCGATGATGTCGACGCTGGTGCGCTTGCCGCCCTCGCGGGCCTCGTACTCGCGCACCTCGAGGCGGCCGGTCACGATGACACGCATGCCTTTGGTGAGCGTGGCGGCGACGTTCTCGCCCAGATTGTCCCACGCGCTGACGTTGAAGAACGAGGTCTTCTCCTGCCACTCGTTGTTCACCTGGTAGCGGCGGCTGACGGCGATGCCAAAACTGGCCACGCCCTTGCCTCCGTTGGTGAACCGCAGCTCAGGCTCGCGGGTGAGATTTCCGACGACGGTGATGTTGGTATCGGCCATGACGGCCTCCTTCGTGGATGGTGCGGTGTGGTCAGGCCGCGGTCTCGCTCATGCCGCGGCGCGCAGCCTCGGCATCGGGGAGACGGAGCAGCTTGTGGCGGACGATGTCGTCTGCGATACGGAAGGAACGCTCGAGTTCGTTGAGTGCGCCGCCCTTGGCGTGCAACTGGAACACGACGTAGTAGCCGAAGTCCTTCTTGTTGATCTGGTAGGCGAACTGACGTCGACCCCACCAATCGGCCTTACCGTGGATCGAACCACCTGCTGCCTCGATCGACTTGGTGATCGACGTAACCCACGCCCGAGCGGCAGTGTCGTCGAGATCGCCATCGATGATGACCATGAGTTCATAGGCACGCATCATGCGTGTGGAACCTCCCTTCGGACCCGACGTGCCCTACACGACGGGGCCCCAAGACGGGGCAGGGTGAATATGACTTGGCAAGCGTAACGGGTGTTTCGCCACATGGCACCTGTTGTATCCGAGGGGTGCGCGACGGTTTCCCCGGCCACTACGGTCGCCGTCGTGGATCTGCGCTCCTGGCTGCTCGACGCCCACCGCGACATGCGGGCCCGCCTCGACGGTGCCGTACTCGCAAAGGTGCCCATCGATCGGTGGACCGAGCAGGCCGACGGGGGCGGTTCGAGTGTCGCCTGGTTGGTGCTGCACCTCGTGCGCCACCACGACCTGGCCCTGCACACGGCGGTGCGCAACCGCCCACCACTGTTCGCCCAGCACGTCGAGGCGCTCGGCCTCGACCCTGCGGTGGTCTCCACCGGAGCCGGGCTCACTGAACGCGAAGACCCCGCCGTGTCGGCCGCCCTGCTGCCTGCCGCCCTGGTGCACTACGCCACTGCCGTGTTCGACGCCAGTGAGCAGTGGCTGCAGCGACTGTCGGCGATGGCAATGGACAGCGTCCCCGACAGCACCCGTCGCCTCACCCGCCAGGCCGGGCTGAACCCCGACGAATTCGGGTGGCTGCTGTCGATGTGGCACGACCGCCCCGTGCATTGGCTGGTGCAGTGGCCGATGCTCGGGCACGCCAACGCCCACATCGGTGAAGCCATCGCCGTGCGCAACCGTCTCGGTTACAACCCGTTCTGAGCGCCCGACCCGAACCGCCGGCCGTCATGCGCCCGCGGCGCTGTGGCGCGATCGGCCCGCACCGACGGGCAGCACGCGCAGCAGGTGATGCCACCGACAGGCGACGCATGCCTCGACCACGTAGGCGGTGAGATCGCTCGAGCGCTGGTTCAACGCAGCCATCTCCTTGGCCGTACCCACACACCGCCCGTGCGACGGCAGGCGGTCGCCGAACACGTAGGTGACCAGCCGTAGTTCGGGCTCGGCGCAGATGGGGCAGGCCGACCGGCTCTCGGTGCCCACGTTGCGCGCCGCCCTGATGAGCTCGGGGTGAGCGTCGCAGATCTGGTCGCGCCGCAGACGACCGCGCCGGTACTCGTTCACCAGGTGACGCCGCGCCAGGCGATGGTCGACCACGCCGGCCGCACCGCGCAACGACCCGGCCGAAAAGCCCGTTCGTTCGCCCTTGGTCGCCATGTCCGCCGACGCTATCGGGCGCACCGAGGGCCGGATGCGCCCATCGCCGCCCCCCATCGGTCACACTGTGCGCATGCACAGTGTCTGGTTCGGACGAGGTGTCGCCGACGACAGCGAGTTGCGTCTCTGCGGCGACGTGAGTGGTAAGCGCACGCTCGAACTCGGGGTGGGGCCCACACCACCTACCATCACACCCAACGCCGTCACGCTGGCACTCGCTGGCGCGAAGTCGATCGTGGTCGACCCATCGGCCGACCGCATCGCCGCGCTGCGCCACCGGGCCGACGAAGCCGAGGTGCGGGTCGAGTGCCACCAGAGCGAACTCGTCGAGTTGGGATTCGTCACCAGCGCCTCGGTCGACCTCGTCGTCGCCACCCAGACCCTCGACGACATCGACGACCTGCCCCGCCTCACCCGCCAGGTGCACCGCGTGTTGAAACCCAACGCATCGTTCGTGATGGCCATCACCCACCCCGTCGCTGCCATGTTCGATGCCGGTATTGCTGCGCCTCAGCATCGCTACGGCCAGACCGCCCGCTCGATCAGCGAGCTGTACATGAGCTTCGAGCGCGCCAACTTCCACATCGACGTCATCCACGAACTGGCCCCGCTGGCCGCCCGCGATGCCACGGCTCCCACCGTGCTGCTGCTGCGAGCCCGCAAAGAAGGCGTCTGACCCGAGTGACCCACGGGTCGCAGCGCGCCGGTCAGCGCGACTGCCACCACTCGAGCAAGCGGGCCGTGATGGCCTCCGTGCCCAACACACCCTCGTCGAGGCGGATCTCCATCAGGAAGTCCATCGCCCGACCCACGTCGCGGCCCGGCGCGATGCCCAGCAGGGCCATCACCTCCACCCCGTCGAGTTCGGGGCGCAGCGCCGCGAGGGCCTCGCGTTCGGCGAGCTCGTCGATGCGATCCTCGAGGTCGTCCATCCGCTTCGCGAGAGCGATGGCCTTGCGTTCGTTGCGCGTGGTGCAGTCGCAGCGGGTCAGCACGTTCAGTTCGTGCAGCAGGTCGCCCGCGTCGCGCACATAGCGCCGAACCGCCGAGTCGCTCCACCCCATCTGGTAGGTGTGGAAGCGGAGGTGCAGCGCCACCAGCGCGGTGATTGCCTCGTTGTCGGCGGTCGAGTAACGCAACGCCTGCAGACGTTTGCGCGTCATCTTCGCCCCCACCGCGTCGTGGTGGTGGAACGACACGCCCCGACCCTTGTCGAACGAGCGGGTGCGCGGCTTGCCGACGTCGTGGAACAGCGCGGCCAACCGGGTGCGCCGGAAATCGAACGGTGGATGCCCGGGCCGCTGGTCGGCAACGGGCCGCACGTTCTCGATGACGGCCAGGGTGTGGGTGAGTACGTCTTTGTGGCGGTGGATCGGATCCTGTTCCAGCCGCATCGCGGGCAGTTCGGGAAGGAAATGGTCGGCGAGGCCGGTATCGACGCAGAACCACAGCCCGGCGCTGGGCGACGGCACGACGATGAGTTTGTCGAGCTCGTCGCGAATGCGCTCGGCCGACACGATCTCGAGCCGCTCGGCCATCGACCGCACGGCCTCCACCAGGTCGGGCTGGGGCTGCAGTTGGAACCGGGCGATGAAACGCGCGGCCCGCAGCATGCGCAGCGGATCGTCGCTGAAGCTCTCGGCCGGCGACAGCGGCGTACGCAACACCTTGGTGAGCAGATCGACAGCGCCACCGAAGGGGTCGACCAGCACCGGGTCGGGGGTGGTGAGTTCGAGGGCCATCGCGTTGACCGTGAAGTCGCGTCGCGACAGGTCGATCTCGATGTCGTCGGCGTACGACACATCGGGCTTACGTGAATCCGAGCTGTACACCTCGGCCCGGTGCGTCGTGATCTCGTAGGTGCGTTCGACGACCGATCCATCGGCCAGCTCGGTGCGCTTCAGGGCGCCGATGGTGCCGAACCGCTCGCCCTGGGTCCAGATGGCGTCGGCCCAGCCGTGCAGCAGACGCTTGATCTCGTCGGGCCGAGCGTTGGTGGTGGCGTCGAGGTCGTAGCCGTCGGGCAACTCGCCCACCAGCAGGTCGCGCACCGTTCCGCCCACGAGGAACAGGCGGTGGCCGGCCGCGGCGAAGCGGTCGCTGAGCGGCCGCATCTCGCGCAGCACCGGGGCGAAGCGGTCGGGGATCACCAGCGGTCGCGCCACACCGCGAACACGCGCTCGAGGTGCGCTGCGCCGGGCCCACCAGAGGTCGCCCGCTCGGTGGCGGACGATGCCTGCGGGTCGAGGCCGGCCAGCACGCCGACCACACCGGCACTGCAGTTGGCCAGTGCGTCGAGGTCGTAGCCGCCCTCCAGCATCACGATGCGCCGACCGGCAGGGGCGAAATCGAGTACGCGCTGGGTGATGGCGATGTAGTCGCCTGACGTGAGGCCCAGTTCGGTGATGGGATCGTCGCGGTGACCGTCGAACCCGGCCGAGATGATGAGCCAGGTGGGCTGGAACTGCGCCACGCGGGGCGCCACCAGTTCGTCGATGGCTCGTAGGTACACGTCGCCGGTCGCACCGGGAGGCACCGGGATGTTCATCGTGTAGCCCTCGCCCGCGTCGGCACCGATCTCGTCGGCGCGACCAGAGCCGGGGTACAGCGGCCACTGGTGGAGGCTGACGAACAGCACCCGGGGATCGTCGTAGAACACAGCTTGGGTACCGTTGCCATGATGTGCGTCGTAATCGACGATGACGACCCGCTCGCCCCGGTCGGCCAGCGATGCGGCCACGACGGCCACGTTCGAGATGAAGCAGAACCCCATCGACTCGTCGCGTGTCGCATGGTGCCCCGGCGGGCGCACGGCGCAGAACGCCGCGTCGCCGCGGCCGGCCGACAGGGTCGCCACGGCGGTGAGGCCGGCACCGGCAGCGAGGCTGGCGGCGCGGAACGACTGTGGGCCGGCGTACGTGTCGGGGTCGAGCCGACCGCCGCCACCGGCGCAGATGGCTTCGATCCGGTCGAGATACGGCACCGGGTGCACGCGCTCGAGCTCGGCGCGAGTGGCGGGCTCGGGAGCAAGTGGCGTGAGCGCTTCGATCAGCCCCTCTCGCTCCACCCCCGCCAGCACGGCGCGAAGCCGCTCGGGACGCTCGGGATGACGCGGCCCGGCAAGGTGCTCGAGATAGGCGGCGTGGGTACTGAACAGCACGGTCACGATCCCGACGCTACCGTCCAACCCCGATGAGCTCGGTGCCGCGACTGTTCCGCCGGTCTACGGCCGCACGCCCGCCCGGCGACGCACACCCCGAGTCGTGCCAGCTGCGTTCGGCGCCGCTACCCGCTCGCGCCACCCCGTGCCCGAGTGATCCGGCCATGGCGTTGCTGGTCGTTCTCGACGGTTCCGGCGTTCCGATGGCCGAGCACTACCGGCAGTGGCGCGACGAACTGGCCGAACTGGGCTTTCTTCGTGTGCGCACCGGTGCGCTCAGCGCGCGGCAAGCGGCGCAGGCGGATGTGTCGGGCATGCGGTGCGTCCAAGAGCTCGAGTTGCTGCAACTCGACGCACCGCTGCCTCGATTCGCCCGCCGCGGATCTGGGGCGTCGCTGCGCCCGATGCTCTCCCGCGATCTCGCCACCGTCGAGGCCATCGACCGAGCAGCGTTCGGCGAGTACTGGTGGCTCGACGCGGGCATGCTGGCCGATGTGTGCGGCGCCACCCCTCGCCACCGCGCCCGGGTCGTCGAGGTCGACCGGCGGGTGACGGGCTCGCTCATCTCCGGTCGGTCGGGTTCGATCGGCTACATCCAGCGCCTATCGGTGCACCCCGATGCACACCGGCGCGGCTTGGCCACCGCCCTGCTCGGCGATGCCCTTACCTGGATGCGCCGCGCCGGGGTGACCCGGGTGTTCGTCAACACCCACGCCGACAACGACGCTGCACTTGCGCTGTATCGCCGGATCGGGTTCCGCAGCCTTCCCGAACGGCTCCGGGTGTACGAAGGTCCCACCGGCCGATGACGACTCGGTTGGCACGGTTGGGTCGGTGCGTCACCGCCGCGTTCTTTGTGGCGGGCTCGTTGGCCATCGCCGCTGGCTCTGCTGACGCTGAACGAAGCGGCGCCAACCCTGCCGCAACCACAGACGATGGCCGGGCGCTCGGACTGGTGGCCCAGCAATTCGTCGTCGGGCCCGACGCGCCGCTCGCCCTCACCGTGTCGCTGCCGTCAGGGTTCGACCCGGCCGACCTCGACAACGACTGGTCGGTCGTCGTGACGAGCCATGTCCCCATCGTCGACCGCGCGGTGTTCGACGATGCGCGCGCCGGCTCGCTCCCGCGGCCGGTCGACAGCATGCGACTGTCGCTCGATCCCGCCGCCGCGGTCACGCCCGTCGACCTGAGTGTGCCGGGGCAACTCTCGCTCACCGTGCCCACCGAGACTGTCGACGACACTGCGGCCGCGCTGCAACTCCCCTCCACAGGGGTGGTGACACTCCTCGTCGACCTCCGCAACGGCACCCGGTCGGCAGCGTCGCTCAGCACCTTCGTGTCACGCGTTGGCGCCGATGGCCCCGACCGTGCCGAGGTGCTGCCCGTGGGTGTGGTGATGCAGCAGGTCTCCCCGCCCACCATCGGCCTCGACGGCGCCGTGTCGAGCAGCGACGAGACGCTGGCCGAACTGGCCGCCCTCGCAACTGGACTCACCGCATTCGCTGACGATGCTGCCGATGTTGCGGTGCTCGTCGATCCGTCGTCGGTGCGCGCCGCTGCCAACGCCCGACCAGATCTGGCCACCGCCCTGCTCCCTGCGCTGGCGGCCAGCGATCTGCTGGCCAACCCACGCCTTCCCCTCGATCCGTCGAGTGTCGCCCGAGCCCAGCGCCCCGACACCTATGTCGGACTGCTCCGCGAGGGCGAAGATCTCCTCACCGAACTCCTCCCCGGCACCGTCGTCGATCGATCGGTCGACGTCGTCGACTCGGCCATCAGCACCGATGGTGCCCTGCTGCAGCGCAACCTCGGTACCCGGCTGATGGTCATGCCCTATCGGCAATACGAGCCGCTCCCGGGGTCGCTACGCGGGTTCACCGATACCACGCAGTTGGTGGGTGCCGACCTCGGCGACGGCTCGACGGTGCCCATCGCTGTGGTCGATGCCGATCTCGCGGCACAACTCACCTCGACGGACCATCCCCTCGTCACGGCCATCGACCTCACTGCGGAACTCCTGGTGATCGCCGCCCAGATCGAGCGCAACGGTGGCATCACCGCCCGACACGGCCTGGTGCTGGGCCGCGACGACTTGGGCGTCATCGACCCGGCCCTTCTGGCCCACCTCGCCCCACTGCTCGGCTCCACGCCGGGGCTTGCGCTCACCTCGCTCGGCGATCTCAGCGCATCGGTCGACCGACTGCTGCTCGACGGGCGGCCGGTGGTCGTGCGCCTCCCCGCCGACGCCGGACCCGATCTCACGGGACGGTTCGCCCTGGCCGACGCCATCGCGGGCGACACCTTCGAATCAGCCAGCATGTTGGCTGGCGACGACAGTCGTGTCGCAGCATGGGTCACCGTGGTGCACGCCCTGCCGTCGACAGCAATCGACGACCGCCAGGCCGACGCCATGGTCGAGCAGTTGCGCGCGCAGTTCCAGGAGGTACGCGACTGCGTCGTCGCTCCCGACCCCTACTCGTTCACCCTCACCGGTCGGAGCAGCGTCATCCCGATCACGCTCACGAACCGCTGCACCACGCCGATCACCGTCCGTCTCCAACTCGACTCGGCGAAGATCGACTTCCCCGACGGAGATTCCACCGTCGAACTCGCGCCAGCAGCCGATACCCCTGTGCGAGTTCGGGCCGAGGCCCGCAGCAATGGCAAGTCGAGCGTCTTCCTCCGGGTGTTCACCCCGGCCAAACCCGGCAGCAACGTGGTGCCCGAGGTGGTACTCACCGCCCGGGTGAATTCGCTCGCGGGCGTCGGCCAGTTGCTGCTCGGCGCCGGAGTACTCGTGGTGATGGCCTGGTGGCTACGCCACTGGCGGGCCGCGAAACGGCGTGCACACGCCTACGAGGTGGCCCCTCGCCATCCTGCATCAGGGCCCGCGCCAGACCCCCAGTAGCCAGCGGCCATCGTGAGCGTTCGACCCCCCTCGGCCGATTGCCGACCACGCTGTAGCCCACACCACTAGCGTTCACGTCCGGACATGTCCGCCACCACCAGTCCCCCGTCGCCTCCGCCGACCGTGCTCGCCCAGCGCTACCGCCTGGATCGACGTCTCGCGCAAGGAGGCATGGCCGAGGTGTGGGTCGCCACCGACCTGCAGTTGTCGCGCCAGGTGGCGGTGAAGTTGCTGAAGCCCACCCTCGCCCACGACCCGGTGGTCGCTGAACGGTTCCGACGCGAGGCCATCGCCGTCGCCCAACTCAACCATCCCAACATCGTCGCCGTCTACGACGCGATCGAAGAGTCGGGTCGCCAAGCCGTGGTGATGCAACTCATCAACGGCAAGAGCCTGCGGCAGTTGCTCGACGATCAAAAGCGGCTCAGCCCCGACCTCACCATGCACATCGGGGCCTGTGTGGCCGCCGCACTCGACGCCGCCCACCAGGCCGGCATGGTGCACCGCGACGTGAAGCCGGGCAACATCCTCATCACCCCCGATGGGCGGGTGCTACTCACCGACTTCGGGATCGCCAAGGGCCTCGAGCCATCGGTCGACGACGATCTCACCAACGACAACATCATGATGGGTACTGCCAAGTACCTGTCGCCCGAACAGGTGCGCGGGCGACGCCTCGACGGCCGCGCCGACCTCTACTCGCTCGGCCTCGTGCTGTACGAGTGCCTCGCCGGCCGGGTGCCGTTCCTCGGCCAGAACGACGCCGACACGGCGCTCGCCCGCCTGCAGCGCGACCCCACCGACATCACCCGACTGCGGCCAACCCTGCCGCGCGGCCTGCCCGAACTGATCCATCGTCTCTTGGCCCGCCGTCCCGACCAACGCTACGCCAGTGGTTCAGCAGTACGCGCCGCCATCGCCGAGATCCAGAGCCGCCCACCCGAGCCGGCACTCAGCAACGAATACACGCTCAGTGCACCGCGCGTGGTCGACGCCACCCCGCGATCGGGTAACCCGGCCATCGGCAGCCCGGTGGGCCCCTCGGGTCGACCACCCCAGGCCGTCGGTGGCTACCAACCGGTGCGTTCCGGTGCAGCAGGGGGACGCACCGACCGTGACCGCACCCCCACCGGCGCCCAACGGGTGCGCCAGCAACCCAACCGCCGATACCAGCAGCGTCGCGGTCCGTCGCTGCTGCTCGTGGGAGCACTTCTCCTCACCGCCGCCGTGCTGGTAGCGGTGCTCATCACCCAACTCGGCGACGACGACGCAGCGGGGTTCGTGCCGCCCACCACGGTCGACGCTGCCGCTGTGGTCACCACGCCCGCTCCAGCCATACCGCCGATGGGCACCGCCATCGCCTCGGTCACCGCGTTCGACCCCGACGGCGACGGTGAGGAGAACGACGACCAGGCGGCCGCCGTCGTCGACGGCGATCCATCGACCGGCTGGAACACGGTGTGCTACTCGTCGGAGTACCTCGGCGGCAAGGGTGGCGTCGGTCTGGTCGCCACCTTCGACGCACTGGCCGCGGGCACATTCACCATCGACATCGCCAGCGCCCCGTGGATCGTCGAGGTGTACGCCAGCACCGGTGAGGCCGCACCGTCGTCCATCGGCGACTGGGGCGGGTCGATCGCCAGCGCCAATGCCACCACGGCCAAGACGCTCGAGGTGCCGATACTCATTCCGGCACGACACGTGCTGGTGCTGATGCGCCAACTCGGCGCATCCGATTCCTGCAGCGGCGACAACCCGTACCGAGGCACCATCACCGAACTCCGATTCGCGGCGACCGGATGACGATCGACGACCACGCGCTCGTTCAGTCCGCGGCCGGCGGCGATCGGGCCGCACTCGACACCCTCCTGCGCCGCCACTACGACCGCATTTTCGCCGTCTGCCGGCGCGTCACCGGCAGCGACGCCGACGCAGCCGACGCAGCCCAGGACGCACTCATCTCCATCGTGCGCAGCATCGACCGCTTCGACGGCCGCTCGTCGTTCTCCACCTGGGCGTACCGCATCGCCACCAACGCGAGCCTCGACGAACTGCGTCGCCGACGACGCCGACCCGTGCTCGTCGACGACCGGGCCGATGGGCACGAGCCGGCTGTCGTCGACCCCTTCGCCGGGCCGCGGGTCGAGGCCGTAGTCGACCGGATGGCGCTCGACGCCGCCCTGGCCCAGGTGCCCGAGAGCTTCCGCGTGCCCCTCGTGCTGCGCGATGTGGCCGACCTCGACTATGCCGAGATCGCCGAATCGCTCGATCTACCGCTCGGCACCGTGAAGAGCCGGATCGCCCGCGGTCGAGCCGCGCTGGCCGAACTTCTCACCGCCGGGAACCAGAGTGATTCAACCGAACGTCCAACACCTGCACCATGAACGACGACAGACGCGACCCCGACGCCCCGAGCGATGCCGTGTGGCTGCCCATCCGCGCCTCGATGCGCGACGTGGCGGTGCCCGCCGACGCCCGTGAAGGCGCCATTGCTGCGGCACTCGCCGAGTTCGATGCACTGCAGGCCACACCCGCCGCCGCCGCAGTCGCCGGTCCGGCCGCCGCCCCGGTGAGCATCGCCGCCGACCAGGTCGTGTCGCTCGCCGACCGGCGTCAGCGTCGCTACCGCTGGCTCACGGGCGCCGCCGCCGCCATCGTCGTCTTGGCCGCCGGTGGCATCATCGCCGGCAACATCGGCCGCTCCAGCAACGACAGCACGAACGTCGCCTTCGTCCCTTCGTCGGCCCCGGCCGCCGAAGCCGCCAAATCCGCCGACGCCGGGGGACTGTCCGAATCAGCACCCGAGGCCGCTGCCGAGACCGGCGTGCTGACGGCCGCTGCCGAGACGTTGGCACCCGGCATCGATTCCGACGCAGCCGCCGTCACCGAGAGCACTGCCGCCGCTGCCGCCGCCACCCCGCCACCCACCATTGGCTCCATCGACGGCGCCGCCAGCCCCGGCAACACCACACCGGTTGATTCACCCGCCCAGTTGGTCGAGTTCGCCTCGAGTGCTCCCGCGATCAACGGCCAGGCGCCCATCAACGCCTGCCTGCCACCGGGGGTGGAGGTGCTCGGCGAGGTGATGTACCGCCAGCAGCAGGCCATCGTGGTGCGCGCTCCCACCGGACAGATCAGCGCCATCGACCGGCTCACCTGCGCCGTGCTCGTCACCGTCGACCCCTGAGCATTCCCGTCCGCAGCGCCAGCCAGTAGGCTCGCCGCCATGCCGGGCAACCCGCTCACCGATCCCAACTGGCCAGCCCAACTCGCCGACCAGGTCGAGCGGTGGGTCGGCGTGGTGCGCGACACGGCCACCGTGCGCGTCGTCAAGGTCGTGCGCGGTCTGGTGTTCGGTACGGTCATCGCTGTTGCTTCGGTGGCCACATTCACTCTGCTGGTCATCCTGCTCACCAAACTGTTGCAACGACTGGTCAACATCGGCGGCTGGGTCGACACCGATTCCAGCGTCTGGGTGTCGTACCTCCTCAGTGCCCTGGTGCTCGGACTCATCGGGGTGCTGTGCATGCGCCAGCGCAGCGCCTCCGACACCGACCCGGTGTCGTGATCCCTCTCCCTCGGAAGGTCTCGTCGTGAGCATCCGCAATGTCGTCATCATCGGTTCGGGGCCGGCGGGCCTCACCGCCGCCATCTACACGGCCCGAGCCAACCTTGCCCCGCTCATCATCGAAGGCGAGCCGTCGTCCACCACCGACCAGCCCGGCGGGCAACTCATGCTCACCACCGAGGTCGAGAACTTCCCCGGCTTCCCCAGCGGCATCATGGGCCCCGAATTGATGCAGAACATGCGCGAGCAGGCGGCGCGGTTCGGTGCCGAGTTCATCACCGCCAAGGTCACCGCCGTCGACTTCTCCGAGCGGCCGTTCAAGGTGTGGGTGCGCGACGAACTTCACCTCGCCCAGTCGGTCATCGTGTCCACGGGCGCCCAGAGCCTGATGCTCGGTCTCGAGGCCGAAACACGCCTCATCGGCCACGGTCTGTCCACCTGCGCTACGTGTGATGGATTCTTCTTCCGCGGTCAAGAGATCGCTGTCGTGGGCGGTGGCGACTCGGCCATCGAAGAGGCCACGTTCCTCACCAAATTCGCCTCCAAGGTCACCATGCTCGTTCGCCGCGATCAGTTGCGGGCCTCGAAGATCATGCAGGAGCGGGCCCACAGCAACCCGAAGATCGAGATCCGCTGGAACTCGGCGGTCGACGATCTCATCGGCGACGACAAGCTCGAGGGTGCGCTGGTGCGCGACACCGTCACCGGTGAGGTGAGCCGACTCGACGTCACCGGTGTGTTCATCGCCATCGGCCATCGCCCCAACACCGATCTGTTCCGCACGCTGCTCGACATGGACGAGACCGGCTACCTGGTCACCCGCCCCGGTTCCAGCTACACCAACATCGACGGTGTGTTCGCCTGCGGCGACGTGCAAGACCACACCTATCGCCAGGCCATCACGGCCGCCGGCTCGGGCTGTATGGCGGCCATCGACGCCGAGCGCTGGCTCGAGGCCCACCAGCCGCACTGAGCACCGGCCGTTCAGCCGGGCAGCGCGCCGGGCGTCACGTCGGGGCCGGGAATGGTCGCCGATCGAGCCGGGTTGGTGTCAGTATCATTCCTGGTCTTCCCTGTGAAAGGACCCGTCATGGCTGATGGCATCGTCACCCTCACCACCGCCACCTTCGATGAGACGGTCGCGTCGAGCGATCTGCCCGTGGTGGTCGACTTCTGGGCCGAATGGTGCGGCCCCTGCAAGATGATCGCCCCCATCCTGGGCGAGATCGCCGCCGAACAGCAGGGCAAGATCACCATCGCCAAGTTGAACGTCGACGAAAACCCTGATCTGGCGATGCGCTTCAACGTCATGAGCATCCCCACGCTGTTGGTGTTCCACAAGGGCGAAGTAGCCAAGCGGCTCGTCGGCGCGAAGGGCAAGAGCGCCCTGCTGCAGGAGCTCGAAGCATTTCTGCCGTCCTCCCACTGACCCCCGGCCAACACGGCGAGGCCATACGCGATCTGCAGCGCCGTCTGGCCGCTGCAGGCTTCGTTCCGTTGGGCGCTCACATCGGTGAGTTCTGCCCCGTCACGCTCGCGTCGCTGCACGCCTTCCAGGCCGCACGCGGTGTGCGAGTGGCCGATGGCTGCGATCTCGACTGCTGGAAGGCACTGGTCGAGGCCACCTGGCGGCTGGGTGACCGGTTGCTGGTACTCACCTCGCCGAACCTGCGTGGCGACGATGTGGCCGAACTGCAGAGCCGCTTGAACCGTTTGGGCTTCGACTGCGAACGGGTCGACGGTATCTTCGGCCCCCGTACCGCCCGGGCGCTCGCCGATTTCCAGGTGAACTGCGGCCTGGGCCCGGACGGGGTGTGCGGTGTCCACACGGTGCGCATGCTCGAACGGGTGATCGGTCAGACCGGCACCGGCCCGGGCATCGGTGCGGTACGCGAGCGCGAGCGGCTCCGCCAGGCGTCGTCCGACCTCAGCACACTGCGCGTCGTGGTGGGCCAGTTCGGCGGGCTCAGCACCATCGCCCGTCTGGCGAGCCGCGACCTGCGCCAGTTGGGTGCCACGGTGGTACCGCTCGACGAACCCGACCCCATCGCCCAGGCTCGGGCCGCCAACCAGTTCGGTGCGCACGCCTACCTGGGCCTCGACGGTGTGGTGGGCGAGCGCACCTGTGTCACGTACTACCGGGTGCCCACCTTCGAGTCGGTGGGTGGACGCACCCTCGCCGAATGTCTCACCAACGAGTTGAGCCGCTGCGGCCTCGACCTCGACGAACCGGCCGGGATGCGCTTACCCGTGCTACGCGAGACGAAGATGCCCGCAGTGCTGTGTTCGTTCGCACCGGTGCGAACCGCTGTCGATGCAGCACCCGCAATTGGGGCGGCCATTGGTCGAGCGCTGCACACGTGGATGCGGGTGTGGAACCTCATCGCCTAGTCGAGAGTTTGTCCACAGGTTTGTCCACCTCATGTGCGTAACCCTCAGGGTAATGCTCTACGTCACGGACGACGCAACGTGAGGGCATACCACTCTGAGTGGCCTAGTGGCCTGGCTCGGTAGGGTTCATCAGGTAGTACAGCCTCTCGAGATCTTCAAGATCTGCAAAATCGATCACGATCTTGCCGCGCTTGGCACCCATCGATACCGCCACCGTTGTCGACAGATGGTCGGCGAGCAAACCCTCGAGTTCCAGCAGACCCGGAGGCCGAAGTCGCTGTGTCGGTGGTACCGACTCGCGTGGCGTCCCGGCAGAACCGGTGGCCGTCTCGGCCGTCTCGGGTTCGGGTGCAACCCCTCCCGCCTGGCGAGCCCGCACCGCCTCTTCCACAGACCGCACGGTCCAACCTTCGGTGGCGGCCCGCCGACCGAGCTGTTCCTGGAACGCTCGGTCGGGAGTGCCCAACAGGGCGCGAGCGTGACCGGCCTGCAGACGCCCGTCGGCGAGGTATCCCTGGATCGACGGCGGCAGGGTGAGCAGGCGCAGGCTGTTGCTCACCGCCGAACGGCTCTTGCCCACCCGCGATGCCACCTGATCGTGGGTGAGGGCGAATACCTCGATCAACTGCTGGAAAGCCGAAGCCTCTTCCAGCGGGGTGAGATCCTTGCGGTGCAGGTTTTCGATCAGTGCGCGCTCAGCCGAGCCGAGATCGTCGGTGGTACGGACAATGGCCGGGATCACCGACAGTCCGGCGCGCTTGGCGGCACGCCAGCGCCGTTCGCCGGCGATCAACTCGTACCGATCGCCCACTGGCCGCACGAGGACGGGTTGCAATACGCCGATCTCCTGGATCGACGCACTCAGATCAGCCAGCGACTCCTCGTCGAAGTGCATACGCGGCTGCTTCGGATTCTCGACGATCGCGTCGATCGGAATGTCTTCCAGCCGCGGCTGATCGCTGGCTGCGATATCGGCGCTCTCATTGGGTGGGATGAGCGCACTGAGTCCTTTACCCAGACCTCCGGGCCGAGCCACGGCTGACCTCCTTTGCTACTTCCCGATACGCCACCGCACCACGTGAGGTGGGATCGAAGATGATGATGGGCTGACCGAACGACGGGGCCTCCGAGAGACGGACGGTTCGGGGCACCACGGTCCGACAGACCTTGTCGCCGAAATGCTCACGCACCTCTTTCACGACCTGATCGGCCAGCTTGGTGCGGGCGTCGTACATCACACACACAATGGTGCTCACGTCGAGTGTCGGGTTGAGATTGCGCTTCACCAGGTCGACATTGCGGAGCAACTGGCCGAGTCCTTCGAGGGCGTAGTACTCGCACTGGATGGGGACGAGTACCTCACTCGCCGCATTCAACCCGTTCACCGTGAGCAGGCCCAGCGAGGGTGGGCAATCGATGAGCACGAAGTCGTAGTCATCGAGCACCGCTTCCACCGCACGCTTCAGGCGTCCCTCTCGACTGAACGCCGGGACGAGTTCAATCTCGGCGCCGGCCAGATCGAGACTCGCCGGGGCCACGAAGAGGTTCTTCACCGCAGTTGGCTCGACGCACTGTTCGAGTGGGGTCTCATGCATGATGACGTGGTACATCGAGGTCTCGAGGCCGCGGTTCTCGATGCCGAGCCCGGTGGAGGCATTGCCCTGGGGATCGAGGTCGACGACCAGGGTGCGGAACCCGAGTTCGGCCAGGCAGGCACCCAGGTTCACCGTGGTAGTGGTCTTGCCGACGCCGCCTTTCTGGTTGGCGACGGCGATCACTCGGGGAAGCGGCCGGCCGGTGGGCCCAGCGCCGTCACCAGCCGAGATCGTCGGAGGGGTCGCGGTCATGATCGGTCAACTCCTGATGGGTACGGACGCGGCATGGACAGCCGCTGACTCCGCCTCGGGTGCACGTTAGCAAGTTGTTCCCGCTGAGTCGCGCACACTCCGGGGTGGAGTGTTTCACGTGAAACATCACCGAGTGCGGAGCGCCCGTCGGTGACACGGTACGACCAGTCGATGTTTCACGTGAAACATCAGCGCCGGAGCAGCCGGCGCACCGCGCCCACATGGTCGAACTCATCGAAACCCCAGGTCAGCAGTTCGGCAGGGTCCCACCGTGACTGTCGGTCGGGAGGTTCGCTCACCACCAGCAGACCGCCACGGCGCAGCAGGGGAGCAGCAATCGGCATCAACACCTGTGGCACACCAAAGCTGCGGGCCGTCACCACATCGGCTGGCTCGGCACGTGTGGGGGCGAGTCGGGCAGCATCCATTTCGGTCACCACCACATGATCGGCAACCTCCAGCGCACGCACCGCATACCGGAGCAGATCGGCTCGCTTGGCTCGACGTTCGACCAGGAGCAGCGCCACATCCGGGCGGCGAGCAGCGATGACAAGACCCGGCAAACCGCCACCAGAGCCGAGGTCGATCACCGACAGTGGTCCGTCCGGCAGCGCCCGAACAAAGTCGTCGGCATGATGAATGGCAGCGTCGAGATCGACCGGGCCGATGGCGCCGCGTCGCTGGATCTCGCCGAGGAGACGACGAAGGTCGTCGTCAGGCATTCGCGGGGGAGATGACCACCCGGCGGTTCGGTTCCTCGCCGGCCGAGCTGGTGTCAACACCATCAACCTCGGCCAGCACATCGTGGACGACCTTGCGATCGGCCGACGACATCGGCTCGAGGCTACGGGCCGTGCCGTCAGCGACGACCTGTTCGGCTACCTGCTGGGCAAAGCGCGAGAGTGCTTCGCGCCGGCGTTCGCGGTAGCCACCCACATCGACACGAAGATGCGTGTCGTGGTCGCCCAGCCGACGCTGTGCCACCACACGGACGATCTCCTGCACAGCTTGGAGGGTACTGCCACGAGGGCCGACGAGCAGGCCGAGGTCGGCGCCGTCAACCTTCACTTCGATGTCGTCACCCTCCACGACTGCAGCGGTGGTGCCGGTGAGACCGAACGCCCCCACAAGGCCGGAGATGAAATTCGTCGCCTCGTCGGCTACCTGCTGGGGTGTCACGTCGGTCTCCTTGGTGCGCGTCGGCGCTGCGTCGTTCGTTGAGGCGTCGGAACTGGATGCGGCGGCTCGCGACGCCTGACGCTGCTTGGGTTGCGACCGCTGGCCGCTCTCGACACGCTGCCGAGGCTGGGTGCTCTTGGGGGCCCGCTCGGCAACTGCGTCGGGAGCGTCGTTCCCAGCATTGGCCGGCTTGCCGTCGCTGCGCTTCTTGCGATCGCGGCGCTCGACTTTGGCACGCGGTGTAGTGGGGCGCACGCGAGCGCGTACGCGGGCCTCACCGCGCTGACGACCAAACAACCCCACCCGAGGCTCTTCGATGATCTCGAATTCGGCGTCGTCTTCCACCACACCGAGCCGATCGAGCGCAGCGCTCTTGGCTTCTTCGATCGTACGACCGGTCGTTTCGACCCATTCCATGACTGAACCTCTTATTGCTTCGGGGGCCGCGTCGAGCCGCCGGGCTTGGGCCGCGTTGCGCGGCCCGTCGGTGCAGGGCGTCCAGCCTTGCTCGCGGGCGTTGGTTTGTTCTTCGGCGGGGTGACCCGCTTGCTCACCGTGGTCGACGACGACGGCTTCGCGTTTTTCGCTGCGGAATCCTTGGCAGCAGCGGCATCTCGCTTCATCTGGCCGAACAGGCCACCGCCACCCGGCTCGCTCTTGGCCATCTCGCGGGCCTTCTCGCCAGCGGCCATGGCCTGACGGCCGAGAGACTCCTCACCCTTGTAGAAGCGGCGGGTGATGTACCACTGCAGGCCGATGCGGAAGATTGCTTGGGCCATGTAGTAGATGACCAGACCGGTGAGGTAGAAGACCAGAAAGACGGCGAAGACCACCGGCAGGTACTGCATGATCTTCTGCTGCATCGGCGACATCGTGGGGCTCACCGAGGCACGGGCTGCCACCATCTTTTGCTGCACCAGATACAGCGCGCCGAGCGCCACGACGAGCACGGCGTAGACGAACCCGCCGCTGAACGATTCGCCGATCGCTTCGATCGGTCGCTTCGCCAGGTCGAGGCCCCACGCCAACATCTCGTTCTGACCGACGAGATCTTTGTAGAGCTTCGACGCCGACGAGATGTATTGCGGCGTGAAACCCGGGTACCCCTCGCGGCCCTCGATCTTGTCGGTGAGGCCGTGGAGCACTCGGAACATGATGATGAACACCGGGAACTGCAACAGCAGTGGGAAGCACGAGGCCAACGGGTTGACCTTGTGCTCCTGGTAGAGCTTCATCATTTCTTCGTTCAGCTTTTGGCGATCGCCGCGGTGCTCTTGCTGCAGGCGGCGCAACTGAGGCTGCAGTCGCTGCATCTCGAGCATGCCCTTGGTTGCCTTCAACTGCAGGGGAGCGGTGATGAGCATCACCACCAACGCGATCATCGAGATGGCGAGGATGTAGTTGTGGGTGAAGTCGTAGAACTTGGCCAGCAACCAGGCCGGCCCTTCGAACAGACCAAAGGCGATCATGCGGCGGCTCGCTTTCGCAGGAAAGTGTCGGGTACGGGGTCCCACCCCGACGGCCCGAACGGTCGACAGCGCAGGAAGCGCCGCAGGGTGAGCAGCAGCCCACGGCCGAGGCCGTACTGCTGGAGTGACTCAGATGCGTAGCAGGAGCATGACGGAGTGAACCGGCATGGTGACGGTCGACCCTCCATCATCAACTGATACGAATGCACCATACGCAGTAGTGCGTTGGTCAGCCTTCCACCTTGTGGTTGCGCTGTTGCGAACTGATGAGCGACTGCAGGTCGCGCTGCAGGTCGGGATACGACCGCGCGGCGGCGTCCGGCCGGGCGCCGATGAGATACGCCCCCGCCGGAACCGGCATCTCGGACAGCAGTGAACGCAGTTGACGCCGCACTCGATTGCGCTGCACGGCCGGACCGAAGGCGCGACCGATCGCAAACGCCACTCGGGGCGGCGACAACGTCGGATCGAGAACAGCGGTGCACCACAGCACTCCGGCCCGAGACCGCCGACCCTCTCGCGACAGACGCTGAAAGGTGCCGCGGTCGCGGATGCGCCAGATCAAGCCGACAGACGGTGCCGGCCCTTGGCACGGCGGGCCTTCAAGATGCCCTGTCCGGCGCGGGTACTCATCCGCTGGCGAAAGCCGTGCTTCTTGGCACGACGACGGTTGTTGGGTTGGAACGTGCGCTTCACGCCATCCTCCTCGCAGAGCACCGGACGCCGGTGCCGACAGATCAGGGTTGTCGTCGAATGCGGCACGAACCCGCCACCGAGCAGACAACCTCCGTAGGTTAGGGCCAGACCTCCGCCAGGGCAACCCGAGGTCCCGTGATGAGGGTGTGGATAAGTCTGCTACGGTGCTCGCTTCCGCGATCGACGGCCATCCGCGATCATTCCGCCTCGTTGTCCACACTCTGTGGACAACAGTGTGGATGCGGGCAGTTGATTGGGACGGAGGTGCAGGTGAGCGATACCGAACAGGTGTGGACGGCAGTAGCGCAACTGCTCCGGGCCCAGGTATCTGAGGCGGTGTGGTTCTCGACCTTCCAAGACGTCGTAGCGCTCGACAGCGGACCCGACGAACTCCAGGTCAGCGCTCCCAACAACCACGTTCGCGACCGCATTCTCACCCGCTACCTGCCCCTTGTGGTCGATGCCCTCGACGAGATCGGTGCCTCGAAGCGCCACCTCGTCGTCGTGGTGCCCGACGCCGACCTGCCGTACGACGAGCCGGCCGACCTGGTGCCCGACACCGGTGCCAGCACCGACGCCAGCGCCACAGGCGGCACTCCGATCCGCTCGGGTTCGGCTTCGGGACGCAGCAACGACTCGGCCCTCGATCTCGCCGGCCTGAATCCGCGGTACACCTTCGAGACGTTCGTGAAGGGTGCCTCGAACCAGTTCGCCCTGGCTGCCGCACTTCGCGTGGCCGAAACACCGGGTCGGTCGTACAACCCACTGTTCATCTACGGCGCAGCCGGACTCGGCAAGACCCACCTGCTGCACGCCATCGGCCACTACGTGCACCGCCACTACCAACACGACACCGTTCGCTACGTCAGTACCGAGACGTTCCTCAACGAGTACGTCGACGGCATCCGCAGCAACACCATCGGCGCCTTCAAGCGCCGCTATCGCGACATCGACGTGCTGCTCATCGACGACATCCAGTTCATGGAGGGCAAGGAAGGTCTCCAGGAGGAGTTCTTCCACACCTTCAACTCGCTGCACGGTGCCAACAAGCAGATCGTCATCTCCAGTGATCGCATGCCTGATGCCATCCCCACACTCGAAGAGCGCCTCCGCGGTCGGTTCAAGTGGGGCCTCATCACCGATATCCAACCACCCGACCTCGAGACCCGTCTGGCCATCTTGCGCAACAAGGCTGAGCGCGATCGCAGTCCAGTTCCGGCCGACACACTCGAGTTCATCGCCAGCCATGTCACCTCGAACATCCGCGAGTTGGAAGGCGCACTCATCCGCGTCACTGCCTACGCCAGTCTCAATCACGTCACCATCACCACGCACCTCGCCGAGCAACTCCTCGGCTACCTGCTCACCGACACGGGCGTGAAGCCTCGCACCGATGACGAGATGCTCACCGAGATCGCATCCATTCTCGGATTCAGTGTCGACGCGCTCCGCGGGCGCAGTCGGCAGCGCCCGCTGGTGTCTGCTCGCCAGACCGCAATGTACGTCTTCCGCGAACTCACCGACCTGAGCTACCCCAGCATCGCCCGCCTCTTCGGCGGACGCGACCACACCACGGTCATCCACGCTGTCGACAAGATCCAGCGACAGATGAAAGAGCGCAAGCAGGTCTACGACCAGGTGACCGACCTCATCCAGCGATTGAAGACGAGTTGAACGCTGGGGACATCATGGGGACGCCAGGGCGCGCGCGGTGGACGGTCGCTCCGTCGTCCACCGAACCACGCCGTTGTCATTTCCGGCCTGTGGAGCACGGTGGACAACAGTGTGTGGTCAAAAAGCACTCGCACGCTGGCGCGATACCGGCTTGTGCACAATCCACACCCCTTATTACGACCATTACCATGTCATCCATCCAAGTGGTGAGAAAGGTTGCCCTGTGAAGTTCCGCTGCGAACGAGACGTCTTGGCCGAAGCACTGGCGACGGCCAGCCGCGCCGCCACCGGCCGAGGCAGCACCCATCCGGTGCTGCAAGGTGTGCGCCTCGAGGTGCTGGGCGATCAGCTCACCATCACCGGCACCGACCTCGAGCTCACCATCCAGAAAGTCGTTGCTGTGGGTGGCGAGATCGATGGTGGTGCCGTGGTGCCCGCCAAGCTCGCTGCCGACATCGTGCGCGCCCTGCCCGCTGGCCGCGTGGAGGTGGCCGTCGGCGAGGAAGACGTGAAGATCAGCGCCGGCCGGTCGCAGTTCAGTGTGCGAGCCCTGTCGTTCGACGACTACCCGCGCATCAGCCCGTCGGCAGCCGCTGCGGTCACGCTCGACGCCAGTGCCTTCAGCGACGCATTGCGCCAGGTGGTCAGCGCGGCCAGCAAGGACGAGGGTCGTCCGGTCCTCACCGGTGTGCTGCTCGCAGCTGAGAACGACGGACTGCGGCTGGTGGCAACCGATTCGTACCGGCTTGCCGTGCGCGACCTGCCAGGGGTCAGTGTGCTCGGCGCCGAGCAGCGCGTGCTGGTGCCGGCCCGCGCGCTGAACGAGTTGCAGCGCGTGCTGAGCGACGGGCCCGAAGTCACCTTGCGCATCGGCGAGAACGACGCCACCTTCGAGATCGGCGGCACCCGGCTGAGCACCCGCCTCATCCCAGGCGACTTCCCGAACTATCGCCAACTCATCCCGCCGAGCCATCCGAACCTGCTCACCGTGAACCGTGGCGAACTGCTCGACGCCATCCGGCGTATGAAGATCCTGGCGCGCGACACATCCACCACCACGTCGGTACTGCGTCTGAAGATCTCGGCCGACTCGTTGCAGCTCACCACCATCACCCAAGACATCGGCAACGCAAGCGAGGAACTCGATGCCACTGCCTCGGGCGACGAGTTGAAGGTGGCGTTCAATCCGGAGTACCTCGCGGCCGGCGTGGAAGCCGTGCCCAACGACGAGGTCACGCTCTCCACCACCGACGGGCTGAAGCCCGCCATCGTTCGTGGCGTCGGCAACGACGACTTCCTGTATCTGCTCATGCCGGTGCGTGTCCAGCACGACGCATGATCGTCACCCACCTCGAACTCGTCGACTTCCGCAACTACAGCAACGCCTCGTTCAATCTGCAGCCTGGCATCACCGCCGTGGTGGGCCTGAACGGACAGGGCAAGACCAACTTCGCCGAGGCGTTGGCCTATCTGGCCCGTCTCGACAGTTTTCGCGGTGCGCCCACCGACGCAATGGTGCGCATGGGTGCCGATACGGCGATCATCCGAGCCGAGGTGCTGCACGACGACGGACGCGAGATCTTGGTCGAGGCCGAGGTGGGCCGGATCGGTCGCAACCGGGTGCTGGTGAACCGCAACCGACTCGAACGCAGCCGCGACCTGCTGGGTGTGGTGCGGGTGAGCGTGTTCTCGCCCGACGACCTGGTGATCGTGAAAGAGGGTCCGGGTGAACGGCGCCGATTCATGGACGACACGCTCGTGGCGCTCGCCCTGAAGTACGACGCGATGCGTCTCGAACTCGACCGGGTGGTGAAGCAGCGAAACACGCTGCTGAAGCAGGCGGGTGGGCGGCTGAACGACGAGACCGAGATCACCCTCGACGTGTGGGACGCGAAGTTGGCCGACCTCGGCGAACAGTTCGGGCACGCCCGTTCGGTACTCGTTGCCAAGCTCGATCCGCTCACACTGGAGGCCTACGAGCAACTGGCCGGACGCCCCACTGCGGTGGAGTTGCGCTACGAGCCCGACTGGCGCCGGATGGGACTGGCCACCGCGCTGGCTGGTTCTCGCACCGACGATGTGCGCCGCGGTGTGTCCACCGTCGGACCGCACCGCGACGACGTGGAACTGTTCTTGAACGGCATGCCCGCGCGTACGCACGCGTCGCAGGGCGAGCAACGCACGCTGGCACTCGCCCTGCGCCTGGCGGCGCACCGCCTGGTGGCCGAGCGCACCGGCAGCGCACCCGTGCTGGTGCTCGACGACGTGCTCAGCGAACTCGACGACGAACGTGCCACGGCGCTGTTGCGGTATCTGCCACCTGGCCAGGTGGTGCTCACCACGGCGGCCACGCTGCCGGCCGCTGCCCACCCCGACGCGGTCGTGCGCATCTCGTCCGGGGCGGTCGTCACGCCTGACTAATCTGCGCGGCCGTGACCAGCGAACTCTCCACCGTTTCAACGAACGAGTTGCGCGTCGACGAGGGCACCAAGCCCACCGTGGCGTTGCTGCTCGGCATCTTCGTCGCCCATGTCGTCATCTGGATCGGGCTCATCGTGCTCGTCCCCGGCGACGACGGTGTCGACTATCCCGATCTCGGCACACTCGGCACTCCCTGGGTGCGCCAGTTCATCATTCCGTTGCTCGCCGTGCTGGCGTTCCAGGTGGTGGTCATCACCAAACTCGGCTGGTGGAAGTCGGTGCTCCGCGAACCATCGCGTACGACTCGGCGCTGGCTGGTGGTGTTTCCCGTGGTTGTGTTCGTGCTCGGTGTCGGTCGGTTCCTGTCCGATGGATTCGCCGGCGATGCGGGCTCGAGCTACCTGATCGGGTGCATCGTCACCATGACCCTGGTGGGCCTCACCGAGGAGATCACCTTCCGGGGGATCCAGCAGGTGGGGGCGCGGCGAGTGTTCACCCGCGAGTGGCAGGCGGTGGTGTTCGCCTCCGTGCTGTTCGGCCTGTTCCACACACCGAACATCGTGATCGGTGCCGAGGTGGGTGACGCACTCCGCCAAACGGTGTTCACCGCAATCATCGGCATGGCCTTCTACTCCTTGCGACGGGTGACGGGTTCGCTGATCCCCTGCATCGTCCTGCACGCCGCGTACGACTTCTTCCTCATCCAGGGTGCCTGGGACACACTGCTCTGAGGCTGCCCGGTACGCTCGCCCGGTGAGCCGTGATCCGGTCCCCCTGGGCGACAGCCTCACCGGCGTGGTGCGGTCGCTACGCGGACCGGCACCGGCGACTACTCCCACGGTGTCGGCCGGCACCATGGGCGGAGTGTTCGGCCGGTGGAACGAGATCGTCGGCGACGTCGTGGCGGCACATGTGCAACCCGTGAAACTCGACGGAACACGTCTCGTCGTCGACGTCGACGAGCCCGCCTGGGCCACGCAGTTGAAGTTCCTCGAGACCGATCTGCGGGCTCGACTCCAGGCCACGATCGGGGCCACAGTCGAGCACTTCGACATCCGCGTGAAACGGCGCTGAAACCCCTGCTCGGAGGCCCGACCCTCCGCCTCTCCGTCACACCCCTCCGGTAGGATGTCGACCGTCGTCGCGACCCCGGCTGGCCTGTCGTCAGTCCCCCTCCGTCAGCCTCCGTGTCGCCACTGAAGTTGCTGGTCACGACCAGTTTTCCCGCCGAGTGATCGAGGTTCCGCGTGTCCGCTGACACCAACAAGCCAACTGCCGATTACGGGGCCAAGGACATCCAGGTGCTCGAGGGTCTCGACCCGGTCCGCAAACGCCCCGGGATGTACATCGGCTCTACCGGACTAGCCGGTTTACACCACCTCATCTGGGAGGTGGTCGACAACTCCGTCGACGAAGCGATGGCCGGGTTCTGTACCCGCATCGGCGTCACCTTGTTGGACAACGGTGGCTGTCGCGTCGACGACAACGGTCGTGGCATCCCGGTCGACCCCTACCCCTCCGGGCCGCACAAGGGCAAGAGTGCGGCTGAGGTGGTGCTCACCGTGCTGCACGCCGGCGGCAAGTTCGGCGGCGAGGGCTACAAGGTGTCGGGCGGTCTACACGGCGTGGGTGTCAGCGTGGTGAACGCGCTCAGCGAACGCCTGCTGCTCGAGATCGACCGCGACGGCAATCGCTACACGCAGGAGTACGCGAAGGGCGGCAAGCCGCAGGGCAAGATCGCCGTCACCGGGTCCACGCCAGCCAAGGGTCGGCGCACCGGCACCAGTGTGTCGTTCTGGCCCGACGCCGGCATTTTCGTGGCCGAAGGCACCGAGTTCGTGGCCCGCACCGTGCTCGAACGACTGCAGACGATGGCGTTCCTCAACAAGGGCCTCGAGATCGTGTTCCGCGACGAACGGCCCGGCCGCGAGCAGGAGGTCACCTACCTCTACAAGGGTGGCATCGTCGACTTCGTGAAACACCTCAACGCCTCGAAGGAGGCGCTGTTCACCAAGGTGGCGCACTACGAAGACGACGACACCGAAGGTGGTCAGACCCTCGACATCGCCGTGCAGTGGAACACCGGATACCACGAGGGCATCCACGGCTATGCGAACGGCATCTCCACCATCGAAGGCGGGATGCACGTCGAGGGCTTCAAGACAGCCCTCACCAGCGTGGTCAACAAGTACGCCCGCGCCAAGAACCTGCTGAAAGAGAAAGACGACAACCTCCTCGGCGAAGACATCCGCGAGGGCATCACCGCCATCGTCGCGGTGAAGCTGCGTGAGCCCCAGTTCGAGGGCCAGACCAAGGCCAAGCTCGGCAACGTGCCCATGCGTTCGTTCGTGCAGAAGGCCACCAACGAGAAGTTGGCCGAGTGGCTGGAAGAGAACCCCACCGAGGCCAACCGTCTCGTGAAGAAGGCACAGGCCGCAGCGCAGGCGCGTGTGGCGGCGAAGAACGCGCGCAACGCCATTCGCCGCAAGACCGCGCTCAGCGGCGCGGGCATGCCCGACAAGTTGAAGGACTGCACCAGCGGCAACCCGGCCGAGAGCGAACTGTTCATCGTCGAGGGCGACTCGGCCGGTGGCACTGCGCTCGACGCACGCGACCCGCGCACACAGGCCATCCTTCCCATCCGCGGCAAGATCCTCAATGTCGAGCGGGCCCGCATCGACAAGATGCTGAAGAACAACGAAGTGCAGAACCTCGTAACGGCCATCGGTGGCGGCATCGGCGAAGAGTTCGACGCCGCCAAGGCTCGCTACCACAAGGTCATCGTGCTGGCCGACGCCGATGTCGACGGCAGCCACATCCGCACCCTGTTGCTCACGTTCTTCTACCGCCAGATGCGCCCGATGGTCGACGCTGGATTCGTCTACATCGCCCAGCCGCCGCTGTACTCAACTGAGGTCGGCAAGGAGAAGGTGTATCTGAAAGACGATGTGGCCAAGGCCCGCTTCCTCGCAGAACGGCCCAACCACAAGAAGGAGTTCCAGCGCCTGAAGGGCCTGGGCGAGATGGACTGGGAAGAACTGCGCGGCACCACGATGGACGCCGGGTCGCGCACCCTGCTCCAGGTCACCGTCGAAGAGGCCGCATTGGCCGACGAGATCATGAGCGTGCTCATGGGCGACGACGTCGATCTGCGCAAGCAGTTCATCACCACCAATGCCCGCGACGTGAGGAACCTCGACTTCTGATGAGCGACGACAACAACACCCCCACCCCGGCCGACGACAGCGGCGGTGCTGAGGAACCCGAGACGCTGTCCATCCAGCCGGTCGCACTCCAGGACGAGATGGAGCGCAGCTTCCTCGACTACGCGATGTCGGTCATCATGTCGCGCGCCCTGCCCGATGTGCGCGACGGCTTGAAGCCGGTGCACCGCCGCATCATCTGGGACATGGACGAGCAGGGGTTCCGCCCCGACCGTCCGTTCGTGAAGTCAGCCCGCGTCACCGGCGACACGATGGCGAAGTATCACCCGCACGGCGACTCGGCCATCTACGACGCCCTCGTTCGTATGGCCCAGCCCTTCTCGCTGCGCCACCCGCTCATCGACTTCCACGGCAACTACGGGTCGCCCGACTTCGGCCCGGCCGCGAGCCGCTACACGGAGTGCCGCCTGCATCCGTTGGCGATGCAGTTGCTGGCCGACATCGACGAGAACACCGTCGACATGATCCCCACCTACGACGGCAGCCGTGAGCAGCCGGTGGTGCTGCCGGCGCGGTTCCCCAACCTGCTCGTGAACGGCAGCCAGGGCATCGCGGTGGGCATGGCCACCAACATCCCGCCGCACAACTTGGGCGAGGTCATCGACGCGACGATCCACCTCATCGACAACCCCGGTGCCACCCCCGACGATCTGATGCAGTTCGTGAAGGGCCCCGACTTCCCAACGGGCGGCACCATCCTCGGCCGAGCTGGCATCATCGACGCCTACCGCACCGGCCGCGGGAGCATCAAGATGCGCGCCAAGGCCACCATCGAAGAGACCAAGCGTGGCGGCTACCAGATCGTCGTCACCGAACTGCCCTACCAGACCAGTTGCTCGGCCATCGCGGGCCGCATCCAGGAGTTGGTCGACGCCGGCGAACTCGATGGCATCAGCGATGTGAACGACGGATCGTCGGGCGGCAAGACCAACCTCGTCATCACGCTCAAGCGCGATGCCAACGCCAACGTGGTGTTGAACAACCTCTACAAGCTCACCCAGTTGCAGACCAGCTTCGGCGTCAACATGGTGGCACTCGTCGACGATGTGCCGCGCACACTCAACCTCGCTACGGCGCTCGAGGGATACATCCGCCACCAGGTGGCCGTCATCACCCGGCGCACCGAGTTCCGTCTCGAGAAGGCCCGCAAGCGCGCCCACCTCCTCGAGGGTCGCCTGAAGGCGCTGAACGTCATCGACGCGATCATCGCCCTCATCCGCGGCAGCGAAGATGCGCCCAGCGCGAAAGAGGCGCTCATGGCGCCTCCGTACGAGTTCAGCGAACTGCAGGCCATCGACATTCTCGACATGCAGTTGCGTCAACTCACCCGGCTCAGCCGGATCGACCTCGAACGCGAGATGGAAGAGGTGCGCGAGCGGATGATCGAGCTGCAGAGCATCCTCGACGACCCGGTGAAGTTGCGCGGTGTGATCAAAGATGAGATGACGGCCATTCGCCAAGAGTTCGCCACGCCGCGCGTGTGCCCGGTGGCGCTCGACACGGGCGACATGAGCATCGAAGATCTCGTCGAGGACAAAGAGCTCGTCATCGTGATGACCGAGGCGCAGTACGTGAAGGCGGTGCCGGCGGCCAGCTTCAAGACCCAGGGCCGTGGCGGCAAGGGTGTCAGCGGGGCGAAGCTGAAGGCCGACGACATCGTGCGGCACGTCATCTTCACCACGGCGCACGCCTATCTGCTGTTCTTCAGCAACCGCGGCAAGGTGTACCGCCTGCGCGCGCACGAGATCCCCGAGCGCGAGCGCACGGCCAAGGGCATGCCCATCGTCAACCTGCTGCAGTTGCAGGCAGGCGAGACCATTCAGGCCATCATCGACACGCGCGACTTCGCGGCCGAGCGGTTCTTGTTCTTCGCCACCCGCAGCGGTGTGGTGAAGAAGACCCGCTTCGACGAGTACGACAACAGCCGCCGCGACGGCCTCATCGCGCTGAACCTGCGCGATGGCGACGAGTTGGTGAGGGTCATCGAGACCACCGGCGGCGACTCGATCTTCATGGTCAGCAAGGGTGGAATGACCATCCGCTTCAGCGAGGACGAGGTGCGGCCCATGGGTCGTGCTGCGTCGGGTGTGCGCGGCATGAAACTGAAGGCCGGCGATCAGGTGGTCAGCTGCGATCTGGCCAAGGACGACACCTCCATCCTCATGATCACCGAGCGCGGCTTCGGCAAGCGGGTGCAGCTCGACAAGTTCAACGTGCAGGGCCGTGGCGGCCAGGGTGTGAAGGGCATCAAGTTCATCCGCAACAAGGGCGTCGCCGTGGTGGCGGCGTTCATGGTGGGTGATGAGGACGAAATCGTGGCGGTTGCCTCCGACGGTCAGACGATCCGCACTCCTGTGCACGGCATCCGGCACATCGGCCGCGATGCGACGGGCGTGTCGATCATGAACCTCGCCGAGGGCCAGACCGTTGCGTCGGTCGCGCTCATCCTCGCCACCGACGACGACGACTGACCGCGGCCCGCTCCGCGACCGAGGTCAGGTCGTGTTGATGGTGCCCGTGGCACTGGTGCTCGGCGCGCTCTTGGCCACCGGTGTCGGCCGCGCTGGTGTGGTGGTGGTGCAGCGTCAGCGGGCCCAGATCGCCGCCGACGCAGCAGCGCTGGCCGGGGTGCATGGCGGTCGGGCCACGGCGGCCGCGGTGGCTACCGCCAATGGCGCCTCGCTGCAGTCGTTCGATGTACGCGGCGACGAGGTGCTGGTGACGGTGACAGTGGGTGCCGTCGACGCCTCCGCTCGTGCCACCGCCGGGCCCTGAGGTCGGTGCGCTGCCGACCCGACCCACCACGACCGCGCCCGAGCGCACCGCCGGGTTCTCTACACTCGACGGCGTGACCTCCGGCGACGCCAGCCCCACGACGTCGCGCCGCGCGCGCACCGTGGTTCCCGACCCGCTCGAGGAGTTGAGCAAGGTCGGCGACGCGCCCGCGCCGCTGGTTGCGCCGGTGCTGCCGTCGATCGTGGAGGCGATGCCCGAACCGGTCACCGACGCCCCGGCGCCGGTGCCGCACCCCGTCTCGTCGTCTCCGGCCGGCGCGGCGCTCGCGTCAGCCGGCGTGCTGCCCCGTCAGTTGTTGTTCCAGCGTCGCCCCCGGGTGCGCCGGGTCACCCGGGTGGTGCGCCACGTCGACACCTGGAGCGTGTTCAAAGTGGCGCTCGTCTTCAATGCGGTGCTGTACGTGGTGTGCCTCACTGCGGGTGTGCTGCTGTGGAACGTCGCCTACGCCACGGGCACGATCGACAACGTCGAGCAGTTCTTCGAGCAGTTCGGGTGGTCGAGTTTCGAGTTCAAGGGCGGGCAGATCTACCACAACGCCTGGGTAGCGGGGCTGTTCGTCGCGGTCGGCCTCACCGGCTTCATCGTGCTGTTGGCCACGTTGTTCAACCTCATCACCGACCTGGTGGGCGGTATCCGGGTGAGCGTGCTCGAAGAGGAAGTCGTGGTGAAGCCTCGGCCGCCCGAGGGTGTTGTGCCTGTCGCCGGCGTCGAACGCAGTTGAGGGAATCGCCGCGCGACCGATAGCCTGGCGACCTGCTAGCGGGGCTATAGCTCAGTCGGTTAGAGCGCATCCCTGATAAGGATGAGGTCACAAGTTCGATTCTTGTTAGCCCCACCGCTGCATCCCGTCGCACCTGCGTACGCTGGAGCCATGAAATTGCTCCGCCGGGCGCTGGTCGCGCTCTCGATCGCCAGCCTCGTGGCGGGTGTCCTGCGCCTGCGTGGCAACGGCGGGGTGCCGCCGCAGGAGGGCGGTTGGCGCGAACTCCGCGTACCCGGTTCATGAGTCGCCGATGACCGCCATCGTGGGCGTCGTCGGTGCCGGTGTGTCGGGCCAAGCGGTGGGGCGGACTCTCCGACACCGCGGTCTGCGCACGGCCTGGTTCGACATCGATCAGGCTGTTGCTGGCAAGGCGTCGAAGCGGTTCGGCGGCATCGTGCTCGCGTCGGTCGCCGAACTCGGTGCGGTCGATGCCGTGGTGGTGGCGACGCCAGCACCACAGGCACCGGTGGTGTCGGCCCTGTTGGCCGAAGGAGTGCACGTGGTGAGCCTGGGCGACGACCTCGACGATGTGCCAGCGTTGTGCGACCTCGGCGCCGCCGCCACCCGGGTGGATTGCTGCCTGGTGGTGGGTGCTGGGATGTCGCCGGGGTTGTCGGGGCTACTCGCCCGGTATCTCGGCGACCAGATGGCAACCATCGACGAGATCCACGTCGCGATGCATGGCACGGGCGGCCCGGCATGCGCCCGGCAACACCACGACGCGCTCGGGTCGCGCGCTGTCGGATGGCACGACGGCGAATGGTTCGAGCGGCCGGGTGGCAGTGGCCGTGAGCTGGTGTGGTTCCCCGAGCCCATCGGGCCCGCCGACTGCTACCGCGGCGCATTGCCCGAGCCACTGCTGCTGCAACGGGCATTTCCCGAGGCCGAGCGCATCTCGGCTCGGGTGTCGGCAAGGCGTCGCGACCGGATGACGGCCCGGCTGCCGCTGTTGGCGCCGCCGCACCGCGAGGGCGACCGGGGTGCCATTCGGGTCGAGGTGCGCGGGGCAGCAGCCGATGGTGCCCGGGTGACGGAAGTGGTGGGGGCCGTCGGTCGTACCGGCGACATGGCCGGCACCGTGGCAGCACTGTTCGCCGAAGCGTGCACCACCGGCGCGCTGCCCACCGGGCTGACTGTGGCGGGTTCCGAGCACGTGCCGACCACCTGGCTCTTGGCGGGCGCGGCCGATGCAGGTGTGTTGCTGCAGGAGTACACGGGCATCGCCCGGGTGGCCCATACGTGAGCACGCCGCTGCGCTTGCCCTGGTTGCCTCCGGGTCGAACCGTGCTGCTGCCTGGCAGCGGTGAGGTGTTCATCCGTCACCACCAGCATGCTGATCCCGCTGCGCCCACGGTGCTGCTGCTGCACGGCTGGACGGCCAGCGCCGACCTGCAGTTCTTCACCGCGTACGAGGCTCTGGCCGAGCGCTACTCGTTCATCGGCATCGACCACCGCGGGCACGGCCGCGGGCTGCGCACCACGGCACCGTTCCACCTCGACGACGCTGCCGACGATGCTGCCGAGATGCTTCGGGTGTTGGGTGTGGGTCCGGTCATCACCGTGGGCTACTCGATGGGTGGACCGATCAGCCTGCACCTCGCTCATCGACACCCCGATCTGGTGGCGGGCATGGTGGTGCAGGCCACAGCGCTCGAGTGGCGGGCCACCCGCGCCGAGCGGCTGCGGTGGCGCACAGTCCGCCTGCTCGGTCCGTTGCTGCGCTCATGGGCGTTCCCCCGCTCGTTGCGGTTCGGCCTGGCCCGGCTGATGGGGCCCGACCATCCGCTGCACGAGTTGGTTCCGTGGCTCGAGGCCGAGACCCGACGCGGCGATTCGGTGGCCATCGTGCATGCCGGGCTCGCGCTCAGCCGCTACGACGCCCGACCGTGGGCGCATCTGCTCGGCAAACCTGCGGCGGCGCTCATCACCACCCGCGACCGCTTGGTGCGGCCGCGCAAGCAGCGCGAACTGGCCGCTGCCCTGGGGGCCCACGCGGTGGAGGTGGCGGGCGACCACCTGGTGCCGTGGGAGTCTCCGACCGAGTTCAGCGCCGCCACTCGCGCCCTCGTCGACCAGGTCGCCGCGGCCGTGGCGGCGGGCGACACTCAGTCGTCTCGCGGCTGATCGAGCGCTGCGGAGCCGGGCTCGGCCTTGGTGGCCCTGACCTCGAGTTCGCCGAGGCGTTCGTTCATCCGCTCGACCGCGTCGGTGAGCCGCTCGAGGTACTCGCCCACCTCGCTGGTGGTGGCCACATCGGCCAGGGACAGGCGGATGCTCGCGATCTCGCGGGCGAGGAACTCGGTATCGGCCTGGGTGCGTTCGGCCACCCGGCGATCGAGTTCGGTCTGCACCCGGTCGCGCTGCTCCTGCCGGTTCTGGGCGAGCAGGATGAGCGGCGCAGCGTAGGCGGCCTGCAGCGACAGCAACAGGGTGAGGCCGATGAACTGCCACGGGTCGAAGCGCAGGCTGCTCGGACCGAGGAAGTTCCACACCACCCACGCGATACAGAACACGGTCTGGTAGACGAGGAAGCGGCCGGTGCCGATGAATCGAGCGACACTCTCGCTGAAGCGGCCGAAGGCCTCCGAGTCGTAGTGGACGTCGATACGGCGCGGCTGGCGCGGTGTGGTGAGGTCGTCGCGCCGGGTCATGTGCCCGCCCCCTGCTGCGCGGGGTGGGTCGACACTCGGCGACGCTGGCGCCACCCGGCGGGCAATGTGCGGTCGAGTACGTCGTCGACGGTGATGGCACCGAGCAGTCGTCCGGACTCGTCGCACACGCCGACGGCGAGCAGGTTGTAGCTGGCCAACCGCTCGGCCACTTCTCGCTCGCTCATGTCGGGCGGGATGGTGGGCTCTTGGTCGAGGCAGCGGCCGAGTTCCATGCTGGGCGGCTCGCGCAGCAGGCGCTGGAAGTGCACGACGCCGAGGTAGGTGCCGGTGGGCGCCTTGTAGGGCGGCTGCACGACGAACACCTGGGCGGCGATGCTGACGAGCCACTCGGGGTCGCGCACCTCGGCCAGGGCTTCGGCCACGGTGGCGGTGGGGCCGAGCACGATGATGTCGGGGGTCATCAGCGACCCAGCGGTGCCCTCGTCGTAGGCGAGCAGGCGCCGCATCACGTCGGCGTCCTCATCGTCCATCGCGTCAAGCACGCGGGTGCGCTGCTCGCCGGGCATTTCGGCCAGCAGGTCGGCCGCGTCGTCGTACTCCATCTCCTCGAGTACGTCGGCGAGTCGTTCGAGGTCGAGGCCTTCGATGATGCGCAACTGCTCGCTTTCGGGCAGTTCTTCGAGCAGGTCGGCGAGTCGTTCGTCGTCCATCACCGCAGCCAACTGCTTGCGCTGGGTGAGTGGCAAGCCGCGCACGACGCCGGCCACGTCGCTGGGGTGCATGTCGCGCAGGCGGGCAGCCTCGACGGCGATCTCGTTGCCTGCCGTGGCACCGAACAGGCTGGGTACCTCGTCGTAGTCGAGCAGGCGGTAGCTGGGCCGGCGGCGCAGCGCAGTGCGCCGGGCCAGGCGCACCTTGCTGATCTCCCACCAGGTCTGGCGGCCGTCGCCACCCGGCTCGAGGGCCACATCGCTGACGGTTTCGTCGCCGACGCGGCTGTCGATGAGATCGCGGCCGATGAGCACCTCGCCCGAGCGCGACTTGAACGGGTTGAGGTCGACGTCCCAACTGCGCAGGCGGGCACCGTCGCTGTCGAGGGTGCCGATGCGGCCGACGTTGACGAAGATGCGGCGGCGCTGGCTGAGCGCGACGAAGCCGAGCACGCGAGGCGCGGCACCCCCCTGGGGCGGGATGACGACGATGTCTTCGAGCCGGCCGATGGGCGAGCCGCCGGCGTCGAGCAACGGCAGGCGCATGACCCGGAATGCGTAGATGAGATCGCCGGCCATCTCGCAAGGCTACCCCGGTGCATCTCCGCTGGTCGGCCCCCATATCCACGGTCCGACGTCGCCCTCGGCCCGCCCCATCGCCCCGTCCCGGCCCCCGACATCCGTGAGCGTGCACCGGGTGGAACGGGCCCCACGCTCTCCAAACAGTGAGCTTCGTGAGCGTCGACCGGCGTGGAGGGCGGCCGGGCTCACGGATCAGGCTGGGGCTGGGGCTGGGGCTGGGGCTGGGCGAGTCAGGCGGGGGTGATGGCGACGAGGGTGTCGCTGTAGGCGACGCCGCCGCCCCAGTCGGTGAGGGTGTCGTTGGTGAGGGCGTTGGCGCCGATGCCGTCGGCATGGCTGGCCCCCCACCACCCCCACGGGATGGCCACCACGCCAGGCCGCAGTCGCTCGGTCACCTTCACCGGCACCCGCAACTCGCCGCGGTCGTTGTGCACCCGTACGGACTGCCCGTCGACCACCCCGAGACCTGCGGCATCGGCGGCCACCATCTCGACGTAGGGGGCACCTTCGGCGGCCGCGTGCTTGGGCAGGTGCGAGTAACTGGAGTTCAGGAAGCGGACGTGTTGTTTGGGGGTGAGCAGCGCGAACGGGAAGCGGGCCGCCGCAGCGCTGCCCATCGACTCGTTCGCCGGGGTGTACGTGGGTAGTCGCGGCAGGCCGCGTGCGGCGAGTGCGTCGCTGGCCAACTCGACCTTGCCGCTGGCGGTGGGGAATCCGCCCTCGGCCCAGGGGCGTCCGTCGGCCGGGTAGGCGGGGGCCCGCACGAACCCGTCGCCACGCAACTGCTCGAGGTCGATACCCGGGAGGATGTCGCGCAGCACGGTGAGGTCGTCGTCGAACAGCGCTGGTTCGGTACAGCCCAGCGCAGCGGCGAGACGACGGTGGAGTTCGCTGTTGCTCACCGCTTCGCCGACAGGATCGATGGCGGCTTCGTTCCAGCCGATGTTGAGGTGGCCCCACGAGGTGACCACATCGACTGCCTCGATGTGGGTGGTGGCGGGCAGCACGATGTCGGCGAAGCGGGCGGTGTCGGTGAGGAACTGCTCGTGCACCACGGTGAACAGGTCGTCGCGTTGTAGGCCGCGCACCACACCGGCGGCGTTGGGCACCGACACGACGGCATTCACGCCGACGGCCACCAGGGCTCGCACGGGCGGGCCGCCGTAGGGGGCCGGGTCGTTCAGCCACTCGGCCATGCGCACCATCGGCAGGTCGCGCCGCAGGCGGCCAGACGTGAGATCGGGTCGGGCCAGATCGGGACGAGTGAGCGCGGTGAAGTCGACGGCTGCGTCGCACCACACGCCCACACTGCGGGCGAAACCGCCGCCGAGGTCGCGCCAGGCGCCCACCAGGGCGGGCAGGCAGGCGAGGGTGCGGAAGAACATGGCGCCGTGCTCGTGGTGCTCGCCACCGATGAGGGTGCGAATCGCCGCCGGCCGGATGGTGCCGTACAGCGTGGCCAGTCGCTCGATGTCGGCGGCGGCCAGGCCGGTGACCGAAGCCGCCCGTTCGGGCGTCCACTCGGCCACGTGCGCGGCGAGCTCGTCGAAGCCCTCGGTGTGCGCGGCGATCCACTCGTGGTCGAGCAGGTCGTCGCGCACCAGCACGTGCATCATCGCCAGCATCAGCGCCACATCGGTGCCGGGCAGTGGCTGCAGGAACCAGTCGGCCGACTCGGCGGTGATGGTGCGGATGGGGTCGATCACCACCACCTGGGCGCCGTCGCGGCGGGCCGCTTCGACGACGGGCCAGAGGTGCCGGTTGGTGAGCCGGGTGTTGGTGGCCCACAGGATGATCAGCTTCGAGTGGCGCATCTCGCTGGGGTCGAGCGCCTTGCCGGTGCCGTTGGTGGCCGCCGCACCTGCCCCGGCCGTGAGACCGCACAGCGCGCCCGAGGTGGCGGCCACGCCGAGGTGGTTCCACAGGCGTTCGCCGAAGAACAGTGCGAGCAGGCCCTGATTGCCAGCACTGGTGTACGGCACGATGGCACCTGGGCCGTCGGTGTCGATGATGTGCCGGAAGCGGGTGGCGATCTCGGCCAGGGCGTCGTCCCACGACACCGGCTCGAAGCGGCCCTCGCCCTTCGCGCCCACCCGCCGCAGGGGCGTGGTGACACGCATCGGGCTGTACACGCGGTCGAGGAAGCGGTTCACCTTCGGGCACAGTTCGCCCTGGCTGTAGGGGTGGGCGGGGTTGCCGCGCATCGACACAGCGGTGCCGTCGCGCACTTCCACCTGCCAGCCGCAACTGTCGGGGCAGTCGTGGTGGCACGTGCCGAGCACGCGGTGTGACGGGCTGACGACCTCCATCGACGTGGTCACCCGAGCAGCGGCCGGAGGATGTCGCCGGCCAACTCGACCGCCTCGACGTCGTGGGCATCGGGCATGTTGAACACGATGCCGTCGAGGCCAGCGTCGAGCAGTTCCTGCACCTGTGCCTGCACGGCCGCGGCATCGCCCATGATGAACATGGCACGCAGGCGGGCCTGGATGTCGGCGGGCATGTCGCCGAGGCTGCCGCCACCGAAGCGGGCGCTCACCTTGGCCTCGGCCTCTTCCATCGTGCGGCCCACCACCAGCGTGCCGAGGCGGGTGCGGCAGATCTCGCCCGGGTCGCGGCCGAGGCGCTCGCAGTGGCCGTCGAGCACGTCCATCAGGCGGCGCACGGTGGCGGCGTCGCCGAACACGTTGCAGGCGTCGCCGTACTGGGCGACCATGCGCAGGGTCTTCTTCTCGCCGCTGCCGCCGATGAGCACGGGCGGGCCGCCGGCCTGCACCGGCTTGGGCACGTTCAGTGCGTCGGTGACCTGGAACCACTTGCCGGCGAACGTGGTGCGCTCGTTCACGAACATGCTCTTCGCGATCTGCAGGCCCTCTTCGAGCTTCTCGAAGCGGTCGGTGAAGGTACCGAACTCGTAGCCGTACGCGTTGTGTTCCATCTCGAACCAGCCGGCGCCGATGCCCCAGATGGCGCGGCCACGGGAGATGACGTCGAGGCCGGTGACGGTCTTGGCCAGGAACGCCGGGTTGCGGTAGGTCATCCCGCCCACCATGGCGCCGAGGCGCACCGTGCTGGTGCGGGCGGCCAGCGCGGTGAGCAGCGAGTAGCACTCGAACATCTCTTGCTCGGGCTTGCCGAGCATAGGCAGTTGGTAGAAGTGGTCCATCACCCACACGCTGTCGAAGCCACTGGCCTCGGCGGTAGTGGCGATGAGCGCGATGCGCTCGAACAACTCGTCGGGACCCACGCCCGGGTAGGTGAAGTTGGGGATCTGGAGGCCCATGCGGACGAGCGAGTTGCGTGCGGTCATGGGCTGAACTGTAGGGGGTCAGGTGCTGTGCGGCTCTGACCCGGTTCTGTAACGGTTCCGCCATTCCCCTCGCCGGTACAGATGTCCTAGGGTTCACGCTTCGGGGTCAGTCGGCTCGTCGGGAGGCTCGGGGAATGGGTACCTACGACATCGTCATCCGCAACGGCACGGTGGTCGACGGCACGGGCGCGCCCGCGTACCGCGCCGATGTGGCCATCACCGGCGACCACATCGCCGCAGTCGGTACCGACATCGTGGGTAGCACGGCCCGCGAGATCGACGCCGAGGGACGCTTGGTCACGCCCGGGTTCGTCGACATCCACACCCATCTCGATGCGCAGTTGGCGTGGGACCCGGTGGCGTCGAGCAGCTGCTATCACGGCATCACCAGCGTGGTGATGGGCAACTGCGGGGTCACGTTCGCGCCGTGCAAGCCCGACGACCGCGAGTACCTGGCAGAACTGATGGAGAGCGTCGAAGACATCCCGCGCGACGCCATCATGAGCGGCCTGCCGTGGGACTGGGTCACCTACGGCGAGTACCTGGCCAGCATCGGTCGGATGCCGAAGGGTGTGAACGTCGGCGGCATGGTGGGGCACTGCGCGCTGCGGCAGTACGCGATGGGTGAGCGTGGTCTCGACAAGGACGCTCCCACTGCCGACGACCTGGCCGTGATGGCCGATCTGCTCGACGAGGCGATGAAGGGCGGTGCACTGGGCTTCAGCACCAGCCGCACCTTCCTGCACAAGGTGCCCGACGGCCGGCCCGTGCCGGGCACCTATGCCCAGCCCGACGAGCTGTACGTGTTCGCCGATGTGCTCGGCCGTCACGGTGCCGGAGTGTTCGAGTCGGCCAGCCGAATCGGCGAGGGCGAGCGCGATGATGCCGACGTGCCGAAGACCCGCGCCGAACTTGCGTGGATGGGTGAGGTGAGCCGGCGCAGCGGCCGGCCGGTGAGTTTCGGTCTCACCCAGCACGACAGCCGCCCCGACCTGTACGCGCGGGTGATCGGCTTCGCCAAGGACGAGAACGCGCGGGGCGCCAACGTGCGGCCGCAGACCACGGCGCGCAGTGTGGGTGTTCTGTTCAGTCTCGACACCCGCACGGTGTTCGATCGTTCCGAAGCGTGGCGCGAACTACGCGGCATGATCAACGGCAAGAAGATGATGGCGATCCGCGACGCCACGTTCCGGGCACGACTCATCGCCGAGGCCGACGAGATCGAGCCGGGCCTCCCCCTCGACCAGTTGTTCATCGTCTCCCAGGGCGACACCGCTCGCTACGACCTGCACCCCGACACGTCGCTCGACGCCGAGGCCCGACGGCGTGGCATCAGTCCTGCGGCGGCCTACATCGAGTTGCTGCTCGAGACGAACGGCGAGGTGGTGTGCAGCTACCCGTTCCTCAACCAGCGGCTCGACGCGGTGGAGGAGATGCTCGACGATCCGCTCGTCACCCTCGGCCTGGCCGACGCCGGTGCGCACGTGGGCCAGATCCTCGATGCCAGCCAACCGACGTTCTTCCTCACCTACTGGGTGCGCGAGCGGCAGCGATGGGGCATCGAAGAGGCCGTGCGCCGCCTCACCAGCGACACCGCCGACCTGTTCGGCATCGCCGGCCGCGGCCGGTTGAAGCCGGGCGCGTTCGCCGATGTGAACGTGATCGACTTCGATGCGCTCCACCTGCCCCCGCCCACGTATGCGTACGATTTCCCCGGTGGAGCGGGCCGCTACGTGCAGGGCGCGTCGGGGTACGACTACACCATCGTCAACGGCCAGGTCTTCATGGATCATGGCCAGCACACCGGCGTGTTCGCCGGCACGGTGCTGAAGAACAGCGCCGCGCTCGACTCTCTGTGAGGTCTGGTATGTCTGCTGTCGAATCGGCTCGCGCCCCCAAGCGGGGTCTCACCCTGGCAGTGCTACTGCTCGGTGCGTTCGCCGCCGTGATGAACATGTCGGTCACCAACGTGGCGTTGCCCAGCATTGCCGCTGCGTTGGGCGCCGAGGGGTCGGCCATCGCGTGGATCTCCGACTCGTTCACCATCGCACTCACGTCGTTCGTCCTCATCAGCGGTGCCGTGGGCGACCGCTACGGCCGCCGCCTGATGTTCCTGTTGGGCGCGTTGCTGGTCATCCCCGGTTCGATCGTGTCGGCCTGGGCGGGCGACACCTCGGTGCTCATCGTGGCTCGCGCCTTCACCGGCCTGGCCACGGCGATGCTGTTCCCCACCACGCTGTCGTTCATCACGTCGCTCTATCCCGACCCGAAGGAGCGGGTGGGTGCCATCGGGTTGTGGGCTGGTGTGGCGTCGGCGGGCGGCGCCCTGGGCCCGGTGATCGGCGGCCTGATGCTCGAGCACTTCTGGTGGGGCAGCGTGTTCCTCATCGGCGTGCCCATTGCGGCCGTCGCGCTGGTGCTGGGGTGGGTGGCGTTGCCCCGCGACCCGGGTTCGCCCGGCCACACGGTCGACTGGCTGGGTGGTGCGTACAGCGTGGTGTTCGTGGCCACGCTGCTGTTCGCCATCATCGAATGGCCCATCGCCGGCCTGGAGGGCAAGGTGCTCGTCGGCCTCGCGCTGGCAGTGCTGAGCGGTGTGCTGTTCGTGCGCCGCGAACTGAGCACCCAGCATCCGCTGCTCGATGTGCGCACGTTGCTGCGGCCGCGTTTCGGTATCGCCGCGCTGGCGGTGACGCTGGTGTTCTTCGCCTCGTTCGGCTACTCGTTCCTGGGCGCCCAGTTCTTCCAGAACGTGCTGGGCTACGGGCCGCTGAAAGCCGGCCTGGCGGTGCTGCCGTCGAGCATCGGCATGCTGGTGTTGGCCCAGGTGTCGGCGAAGCTCGATCTGCCGTGGGGCTCGAACCGGGTCATCGCGCTCGGCCTCATCGTGATGGCCCTGGCGTTCGGTTGGGCGGCGTTCTGGAGCGCCGACATGCCATACCTGCCCATCGGGTTGGGCACGCTGCTGCTGGGTGCTGGTGTGGGCCTCACCGCGACGCCTACCACCAACGCCATCATGAACTCGCTGCCGCCCGAGCAGGCCGGTGTGGGGTCGGCGGTGAACGACGTCACCCGCGACTTCGGCGGGGCGTTGGGCATCGCCCTGTTCGGTGCGGTGTCGTCGGTGTACTACAGCCGCTACTTCGCCGACCTGGTGGCCACGCTGCCCGACGACGTCCGCAGTCAGGTGAGCGACGACATCGTGCTCACGGTGAGCCGGTCGTTGAACGGTGCGTTGGCCGTGGCCGAGCGGTACCAGGCCGACTACCCCGATCTGAGCGCCGGCCTGGTGAAGGCAGCGGGCGAGGGGTGGATCGCCGGGCAGGATGCAGCGATGGCCATGGGTGGCCTGGTGTGCGTGGTGCTGGCTGGCGTGGTGTGGCGGTTCATGCCGCGCAGCGACGCGGCGTGAGCCGCGCCGACGAGCGCTCATCTGGCAGGATTCAGGCATGACCGGTCCCGCCATCGTGCTCGTCCACGGAAACCCCGAGACGCCGATCATCTGGGAACCGCTCATTGCCGAACTGAACCGGTCGATGCCCGGTCGCTTGGTGTTCTGCCCGCAACTGCCGGGGTTCGGCTGCCCCACACCTGCCGGGTTCGGGGCCACCAAGGAGGAGTACGCGGCTTGGCTGACGGCCGAGGTGGAGGCGATCGTGGCCCATCACGGCCCGGTCGACCTGGTGGGCCACGACTGGGGCGGTGGTCTGGCGATGCGAGTGATCGCCACCCGACCCGACCTGATCCGCTCGTGGGCATGTGATGTGCTGGGCCTGTTCCACCCCGACTACGTGTGGCACGACTTCGCCCAGATCTGGCAGACGCCGGGCGCTGGCGAGGAGTACTTCGAGCAGTCGCTGGCCACGCCCGTGGCCGACCGGGTGGCGACGTTCGAGATGATCGGCATCCCGCGATCGGTCGGCGAACGGTTGGCGGTGGCTGGCGACGCCGAGATGGGCCGGTGCGTGCTGGCCCTCTACCGCTCGGCCGCACAGCCGGCGATGGTGGCCTGGGGTCGCGAACTCGACGCCGCCGCCACCCGGCCCGGCCTGGCGATCATCGCGCCGAACGATCCGTTCGTGCGTGGCCACGACCTCGGCACCGCGGTGGCCCGGTCGTTGGGCGCGCGCATCGTCGAACTCGAGGGCCAGGGGCACTGGTGGATGCTCGGCGACCCGGCCGGTGGTGCCGCCGCGCTGGTCGAGTTCTGGGGGTCGCTGACGTGAGCCTGATCGACCCCCACCTCGAGGCGCTCACGTTCAGCTGCCCGCGTTGTCAGATGATGGTGGCCGAGCGTCTGTACGGCCCGTGCACCTCGTGCCGCGCCGACCTGCGCGCCCGGTTCGTGAGTGAGGGCCGCGAGGTGGAGGTGGCCGAGTACGTGCCGAAGATGAACGTCACCCCGAACGCAGTGGCGCTCAAAGAGAACGACTGATGGCCGGCTTGTTCGACCAGAGCCGCGAGAAGGCCAAGGTGCTCACGGGGCAGGCCACCGAGTGGGTGGAGGGGCGCCGCGACGACGGCGGCCTGGTGGAAGTGGCCACGCAACTGTACGAACGCGACCGCGACGCGTTCGGCACGGTGCTGGGCAGCGCGCTGGCGCTGCGGCTGTTCTTGTTCGTGGTGCCGGCCGACATCGCGGTGTTCGGCCTGATCAACGTGTTCAACCTCGACCGCTGGGCAACGCCCCTTACCGAGTCGCCCACGACGGGTGAAGTGGCCACCCGGGTGTTCGCCGAGAACTGGGCGCAGTCGTTGTGGATCTTCCTGTCGGCGACGGTGCTCGCCCTGTGGGCCGGCCGCTCGCTGGGGCGGGTGCTCGCCACGTGTTCGGCATCGTCGTGGCAGCTACCGGCGCGTCAGGCCAAGTTGAAACTGAAGGGCATCGCTGCGGTGTCGGGGCTGTTCTTCGCCCTTCTGCTGGCATCGATGCTGATCGGCCGCCTTCGTCGGGTGGGCGGCTTCCCGGTCACGGCCAGCAGTTGGGTGCTCGTGGCCCTGGTGATGGGTGCGGGATGGTTCCTGCTCACGATGACCCTGCCGCGGCGCAGCTCCGACCCGGGTGCGTTGCTGCCGGGGGTGATCCTGGTCGCGGTTGCGTTCGCCGGGCTGAGTTGGTTCATGCACATCTACCTGCCCGACAAGATCGAGCGGATGTCGGAGACCTACGGCTCGCTGGCCATCTCGGTGGCGACGCTCGGCTACTTCTTCTCCATCGGGCGCTTGCTCGCGGGCGCGTTCACGCTGAACGCAGTGGTGTTCGAACGCTTCGGCAGCGTGAGCCACTACGTATTCGCGGTTCCGGGTGTGCGCGCCATCCCGAAGCGTTGGCCCGCGGTGGCGCGCTACTTCGACCTCGACGGCGCGCAGCGCGCCGAGGGGCTCGAGGGTCAGGAGTCGGTGCCCGCCTGATGCGCGTCGGCCAGGCCGGCGCCCGGGCGGAACGTGGTGTCGGACGCTCCTTCGGTACGGGCCTTGGTCATGTTGGCCATGGTGGTGGCCATCGCCTGGGAGGCACCCTGGTGGCTCATGATCTTGCTCATCACAGCGGCTGAGGCACCGGCCATCAGTTCGCCCTTGCGATCGGCGACGTACTGGGCCGACGCCTGCTGGGGCCGCACCCAGCCGTTGATCTCGGGCACCACGTAGCGGGCGATGAGTTCCCATGAGCGCATCGTGGCTTCACGGTCGGCCCAGTCGTGGGCGAAGCCCAGCACCACACCGAACCCGCCGGTGATGTCGTGCAGGTTGCGGATGGCGGCGACGAGGTCGTCGGGGGTGCCCACCACGGCGGCACCGCCACCCTGGGCGCCGCCAGCGGTGATCTGATCCATCAGATCCCACTCGTTCTCGACGTGGAGTGCGCCGGGCCTGCCGAGCACGCGCACGTTGTACTCGTTGTGCCAGCGCTGCAGGCCGTGCACGGCTTCGTTGCGCGCCTGCTCGCGGGTCTCGGCGATGTGCCAACTCATCAGCACGCGCCAGTTGCGCCGGTCGACCGTCTGGCCGTGCTGGGCGGCCGATTCCTCGGCGAACGCCCACTGGGTGGGTAGGGCGGCGATGCCGTCGCTGGAGGTGGAGGCGATGGAGATGACGCCCATGCCGTACTTGCCGGCCAACTGCATGCCCGACGGCGAGATGCTCGATGCGGCGGCCATGGGCATGTCGTCCTGCAGCGGCAGGATCTGCAGGCCGGCGTCGCGCAAGGTGAACCAGTCGCTGTCGCAGGTGACGCGTTCACCGCGCAGCATCGGGATGATGACCGACAGTGCTTCGTCCTGGCGGTCGCGCTGCACCATCGGGTCGATGCCCAGCATGCTGGCGTCGCTGGGCAGGGCACCGGGGCCGCTGCCGAACATGGCGCGGCCCTTGGTCATGTGGTCGAGCTGCACCATGCGCTGGGCCACGTTGAACGGGTGGTGGTAGGGCAGCGACACCACGCCGGTGCCCAGCTTGATGGTGTGGGTGCGCTGGCCGGCGGCGGCGAGGAACATCTCGGGCGAGGCGATCATCTCCCAGCCGGTCGAGTGGTGTTCGCCGCACCAGAACTCGTCGTAGCCGAGCCGGTCGAGGTGGGCGGCGAAGTCGAGGTCGCGCTGGAACTGCAGGGTGGGGTGTTCGCCGAGCGGATGGTGAGGGGCGAGGAAGGTACCGAACCGGATGCGTGCCATTCGGACACCCTAGAAAACACCGTGTTCCCTTGCCGCACCGGGGCGTTGCGGATGCCGAGCGGCAGCCAACTACCGTGCTTGGGTGATGGACCGGAACACACCGACGCTGCTGGCCGGCGGCTATCGCAACGAGGTGTGGAGGGTGCCGCATGGGCGTGGTTCGGTCGTCGAGAAGCGGTACTCCGACGATTCCGTCGAGCCGAACTCGATGTTCCCGAATCTGCCCGATCACGAAGCCATGGCCATGTCGTTCCTGGCGGGTACGCGATGTGCTCCCGAGTTGGTGTCGTATCGCCCAGCCGACGCCGCTGCCGGCGCGCTCGTGGTGTACCGCTTCGTTGTCGGTACACCGTGGACGCGTGGCGTGGCCGATGTGGCCCGACTGCTGCACCGGGTGCACCACCTCGACCCCCCGGTTGGAATGCGTGGCCTGCATCGGTCGGCGGCCGCGGCGATGGAGCACGCGGATGAACTGGTAGCGGGTGTTGCGTCACAACGCGAGCGGCGCCGACTCGAGCAGGAGCGACCCGTCGGTGCGTCGAACGAACCCTGCGCCGCGTTGTCGCTGGTGCACACCGACTGTGGGCCGGGAAACCTCATCCGTGCCCGGCACGGTCTGATGCTCATCGACTGGCAGTGCCCTGGCGTGGGTGACGCCGTCGAGGACGTCGCCTGCTTCCTGTCACCGGCGATCATGAGCCTGTACGGCCGACCGGCCCATTCGCCTAGGTCGACGACGGCGTTCCTCGATGCGTACGCCGACCCGACGGTGGTGGCGCGCTATCGACGCGACGGTGCTGCATGGCACTACCGCATCGCTGCCTACTGCAGTTGGCGGGTGGGCCGGCTCGAGCGTCGTCAGCCAGATGTCGCCGAGCGCTACCGGGCCGCGCTCGCCGATGAACTCGAACTGCTGGCCGCATGGAGGAATCGATGAAACGGATCTCGCTCCACGTGCACTCGTTCGGGATGCGGTTCCACCTCCGCTACCGCGCCGAGACGGGCTACGACGTGTTCGCCTACATGGACGAGATGGCGGCCCGCGGGTTCACCGGTGTGAACGTGTCGGCCAACGGGCCGGGTTTCCGTGATCTGTGCGGTACGACGGACGAGCACTTCGCCGCCGTTCGCGCGTGTGCCGAGCGACTGGGGCTGCGGCTCGAACTCGACACCAGCGATACGCGAGTCGACCACATGACCCGGATGATCGGTGTGGCGGCCGCGTGTGGCGCCGACACGTTGCGCACTTACACGAAGTACGACGCGCCCTTGGCCGACGTGGTGAAGTGGACCATTCGCGACCTGCGTGCTGTTGCGCAGGTGGCCGAACACGCCGGGGTGCTGGTGGTGCTCGAGAACCACGAAGACTTCACCGGCCCTGTGCTGGCCGACATCCTCGGCACGGTCGATCACCCATCGGTTCGGGCGCTGTACGACTACGGCAACAGCCAGATGGTGGGTGAAGAGCCGTTCGCTGCGCTCGATGCGATGGCACCGTTCATCGCCCGGGTGCACGCCAAGGATCATGTGCTGCTGCAGGGGCCCGATGGGCCGGTGGTGCAGGGGGTGCCCTTCGGCGCCGGCAACCTCGATGTGCTGGGCACCACCGACCGCCTGTACGCGGCGGGGGTGCGCCGGTTCTGTTACGAGAACGTGTGGGCGTACCGGGCACCGGTGCAGTGCGACCTCGACCACCTGCCGACGACAACTGCTTTCACCTGGTCCGATCCGGCCCTATACCTCCACGGCGACGCGCTCGAACCGCAGGCAGCGGTGCGCCAGGAGCGGCTCGCCTTCGACCAGGGGTGGCAGGCGTTCCAGTCGATGCTCGCGGTCGGTGGGTACGAGGTGGCAGCCGAGCCGCTATCGTGACAGCCCTGCCGGGGACGTAGCTCAGTTGGCAGAGCGCCACCTTTGCAAGGTGGATGTCAGGGGTTCGATTCCCCTCGTCTCCACTCGTTGAATCTGCGCTTGGCCACGTTGGCGATCACTCAGTCGTCGCTCTGGATGGCACCCGGGAGATCGCGGCGGGTGTGCAACACCCGCCAGATGTCGATGTGGTTCTCGTGCGGTACGGAGAAGACCACGTAGGGAAACCGCTTCAGAGCACACGCCCGCAACTCGGGAATCGCGAGTTCGTACGCGAACTGCAACGAACCCGCATGTGGCGAGCGCGAGAGGAGGTTGAACCCGCGCTCGAGTGCGTCGATGAACGACAGCGCCACCGTGTCGCCGGCTGTATTGCGGAGGTGTGCGACCGCATCCTCGACATCCACTGCGGCCTTCGCGCGCAGATGCGCCTGGCGTTGCGCCACCTCGTTCAGTCCGTCGAACGTGTTTGCGATCGCAACGCGGAGAAGTAGCTCTCATCGGCAATCGGCCCGGCGGGTGAGGAAGCGCCCTCGAGCAGCAGTGTCCGCAGCGCTTGCCGATCCTGCTCGCGACGGATGAGGTCTCGAACGAACTCGCTTGTCGACCCGTAACCGCCGCGCTCGGCCTGCGCATCGACAAATGCCTTGAGCTCTTCGGGGAGCGACACGTTCATCGTGCTCATGCCAGTGACGGTAGCGGCTTTGGCAAAGTTTGCCACGGCCGCTTCGATTCCTCCGCCCTCTGCGTCGGCTGGGCGAACTGGCCGCCGGTCTGGCAGCGCACTAGGGTTCGACGGCGATGTCGAGCCATCCACGACAGCCGGCGCTCGACGGCGTGCGCGCCCTGGCCGTGGCGTTGGTCGTGCTGTTCCATGCCGGGTTCGGGTTCATGCCCGGTGGGTACGTGGGCGTGTCGGTGTTCTTCACGCTGTCGGGCTTCCTCATCACCCGCCTCCTGCTGCACGAGCACGCCGCCAGCGGCACGATCTCGTTCGGCGGGTTCTACGCGCGACGCCTTCGCCGGTTGGTGCCCGCAAGCCTGCTGTGTGTAGCGGCAGTCGTCGTCGCACGACTGTTCGGCGCCTACTCGCGGGTCGACGACCTGCGGGTCGACGTGGTGGGTGCTGTGCTGCAGGTGTTCAACTGGGTGCGCCTCGCCGGCACCACCAGTTACGCCAATCTGTTCGCGGGTTCGGTGTCGCCGCTCGAACACTTCTGGTCGCTGGCGATCGAGGAGCAGTTCTATTGGGTGTGGCCGGTGGTGTTCGTCGTCATCGTGCGCTGGTGCTCCCGGTCGCAGCGGTCCGTTGCCTCGGCTGTGGCCGGGATCACCGTGCTGGGTGCGCTTGCGGCCCCGTTGATCGCCTGGCGATGGGGTGCCGATGCGGCCTACTGGTCGACCCCGGCGCGGATCGCCGAGATCCTGGTGGGTGCGCTGCTGGCGACGGTGATGGCGGGCGGTCATCGCGTGCCGGCGTGGGCGCGGTTCGCCACCGCACCGGCCGTGGCGGTGATCGTCGCCCTGGCGGTGGTGCTGCCCAGCGGGCACGGATTCGCGTACAGCGGGGGCCTGCCCCTGGTGGCGGCGGCGAGCGGTGTGCTGCTCTGGTCGCTGCAGGTGCCGTCACGCAGCGAGCGGATGCTGTCGTGGCGACCACTGGTGGGCCTCGGCCGCATCAGTTACGGCGTCTACCTCATCCACTGGCCGGTGGATGTGCTGCTGCGCGAGCGGGGGTGGCGACTCGACACGCTCGGTGGGTTCGCGGTGTCCACGGCGCTGACGTTCGTGCTGGCGCTGGTGTCGTACCGCCTGATCGAACGCCCGATCCACGGGGCCGCGTGGTCGCCGACGGTCACGTTCCGACGGGCCGGCCTCGCCACCGCAGGTGTGGCGTTGCTGGCAGTGGTGGTGCCTGCGGCGGTGCCGGCGGTGGTGGCCAACGAGGTGGTGCTCGACGCCGCTGAGATCGCGCCGGTCGATGGTTCGCTGGCGCCGCTCGTGGCATCGACGACCGTGCCGCCGACGAGCCTGGCCGGACCGACCACGACCGCTGCCCCGGCGCCGACCACCACGACGAGCAGCGTGCCGCTGCAGCCACCGCGCCCGGTGCGCATGCTGGTGGTGGGCGACTCGACCGCTCTCTATGTGGGCCAGGGGTTGGCCGCCTGGTCGCTCGATCATCCCGACCTGGCGCAGGTGTCGGTGCGCTGGTGTCAGGGCTGCACCTTCATGCTCGAGCCGGCCATCACCACCTTCGCCGATCTGAGCGGGGTGCTCGATGCGTCGCGCGCGCTGGTGGACGATGAGCTGTTCGGCACGATCGACGAACTCCGTCCCGATGTCGTGGTGTTGATGTCGACCGTGAGCGATGTGGCGAATCGGGAATGGTCGGCCGCTGAGGGCCCGCTGGGGCCGCGCGACGAGCGGTACCGCACGCGGATGCGCGACGCCTACGGCGAACTCACGCTGCGGTTGCTCGGGGCCGGTGTGCCCGAGGTGGTGTGGGTGGTGCCGCCGGTGCCGACCGCCGAGTGGCGCGAGGAGGAGATGAACGATCCTGAGCGCTACCGCCTGCACCACGACGTGATCCGCGAGGTGGTCGCAGCGTTCGACACGCAGGTGCAGGTGGTCGACCTCGACCGGTGGCTCGACGAAGCAGGCCATGCTGCGACGCCCTCATGGCGGCCCGATGGCGTCCACTTCACCGAGTGGTCGGCGGGGCAGGTCGCCGAACGCTGGCTCGGTCCGCTGCTGGTGGGAGTGGCGCTGGGCGAGTGATCGCTCCGCGGGCGCGCCGACTCAGTCGTACTTGGCCTTGCCCGCGCTCTTGGCCAATCGGAACGCAGTGAGCGACAGCACGATGATGCCGACGGCGCCGGCCGACAGCAGTGCGTCCACCGGGCGCTCGGCCTTCACCAGGGCCTCCACGCCCTTCACGCCTACGTACACGACGAGCATGTCGACGATCGGCTTCTTCAGGTCGTCGAGCGAGCGCACCTCCAGCCACGCAGGGGTGTCGAGGTCGCCGACGAACAGTTCGTAGAGGCCGATGGCGGTGATCAGCTGCACGATGGCGAGCAAGTAGGTGTCGATCACCTGCAGCACCTTCACCACCATCAGCTCGTTGCGCCATTCGCCGCTCAGCAGATCGCTCACCAGTTTCACCGACTTGGCAACCGACCAGCCGAAGGTGGCCGCCGTGGTGACGGCGAGGCCGACGACGGCGATGATGGCGAGGAATCGGAATCGTTCCATCACGAACTTCATGGCGTACTCCTCACAGTGCAGATGTTGCCACGACAGCGAGTGCCGCGGCGACCGCATGGCCGACGTTGAGTGAGTCGACCTCGGTGCGGATGGGGATGCGCACCGGGGTGTGACGGGCCAATGCCTCGGCCGACAGGCCCGGGCCCTCGGCGCCGAGCAGCAACGCGAGGCGGGCCGGTGGTGCGAGTGTGGCGATGTCGGCGGCGTCGCCACGAGGGGTGAGCGCCCAGACGGCGACACCCGCAGCGTCGAGTGCCGCGGCGATGGCGTCCATCGCAGCGCGGGCGATGGGCAGGTGCAGCACCTCACCCATCGACACTCGCACACTGCGTCGATAGAAGGGGTCGGTGCAGGTGGGGTCGAGCAGCATGCCGTCGGCCCCGAGGGCGCGGGCGGTGCGGGCGATCGCGCCGATGTTCTCGTGGTCGTTCACGCCTTCGAGCACCACCAGGCGCCGGGCACCGCTGATCACCGCGTCGAGGGTGCCGAACGTGGGCCGTTCGGCCACGGCGATGGCACCGCGGTGCAGGTCGAAATCAACGATCGCGTTCACCACCGCCTGCTCGGCCACCCAGATGTCGGCACCCTTCGCCGCGAGCAGTGCGCCGCACCGGTCGAGCAGGCGGGCGTGCGCAGCCGGGGTGAGCAGCAACGACCGCACACCGAGGGAGGTGGCGAGCAGACGCTCGACCACGGTGGGGCCCTCGGCCCACATCACCTCGGTGCTCTCGCGGGCGCGGAGCGCGCGATAGGCATCCACCCGCGGATCGGCGGGGTCGGTGATGACGACGGGCTCGCGCACGCGGCGAGTCTGCCAGTCCGGCCAGCCAATCGACTCTTGCGAACACACGTTCGCCGCGCGAGGCTGGGTGCATGTCGCTCAGCACCGCAGTCCAACCCACCGTCGATGCCTGGCAGGGTTCGTTGTTCGCCTTCGACGACCCTGCGGTCGACCCACTGCTGCTCGGCGTCGAGCGGGTGCACCTCGACGACGAGTCGTGGATCGACTTCCTGCCCGGCTGGATGCTGGGTGCCGACCTGGTGTTCGGCGAACTGGTCGCCCGCCTGCCGTGGCGTCAGCGCGAGGTGACCATGTACGAGCGGGTGCTGCCCGAACCGCGGCTCACGGCGTGCTGGACCGACGCCGCGGGTGGAGCCGAGCCACTGCCGGTGCTGGGCGAGGCGCGTGCCGCGCTCAGCCGCCACTACACCCGTCCGTTCGACATCATCGGGTTCAACCTGTACCGCGACGGGCGCGACTCGGTGGCGTGGCACGGCGACCGCGAGCGTTCCCTCCACGACGACCCGGTGGTGGCGATCGTCAGCGTGGGAGCGCCGCGGGCGTTCCTGGTGCGGCGGCGGGGTGGCGGCCCGTCGCAGGGGTGGCACGTGGGCCGGGGTGATCTGCTGGTGATGGGCGGCCGCTGCCAGCACGACTGGGAGCACTGTGTCCCCAAGGTCACCGGGCCCACCGGGCCGCGGCTGTCGATCATGTTCCGCCACGATGTCGCCTCGACCTGGCTCGCCTCCGACCTGGCCCTCTGACCCGGCCCTCTGACCCGGAACAGCGAGGGCGTGCAACACTGACGGTCATGACCGACAGCGCTCGCTACTCGTTCCTGCCCGGTGCCGCCGAGTCGCCCACCATCGTGGGGGGCTCGGGCAGTTGGCTGCACACCGCCGACGGCGGCCGCATCCTCGACGGCGCCGCGGGTGCCATCGTCGGCAACATCGGCTGGGGTCGCGCCGAGGTGGCCGACGCGGCACGCGAGGCGATGGCAGGCGGTGGCTACGTGGTGCCGCTGTGGCCCACGCCGTGGCGGCTCGAGTTGCGCGACCGACTGGTTCACGACTGGCTGCCCGAGGGGTTCGACCACGTGTTCTTCACCAGTGGCGGAAGCGAGAGCACCGACTCGGCGTTGCGTCTGGCCCGCGCCTACCAGGTGGCCATGGGCCGACCCGATCGGTGGAAGATCGTCGGCCGCCACCCGAGCTATCACGGGATGACCCTCGGCACGATGGCGGCCGCCAGCCACAGCGTGCGCCAGAAGGGCTACGAGCCGATGCTGCTGCCATTCCCGCACGTGCCGTGGGACGACCCCGAACAGGTGCTGAAGGTGATCGAGCAGGAAGACCCGGGCACCATTGCCGGATTCATCGCTGAGCCGATGATGGGCGCCGCGGGCGCCTGCCTCACCGCGAGCGACGAGTACTGGCGCACCGTCACCGACATCTGCCACCAGCACGACATCGTGCTCATCGCCGACGAGGTGATGACCGGGTACGGCCGCACCGGTCTCACGTGGGGCCATCAGCACTTCCCGTTCGAGCCCGATGTGGTGGTGGGCGGCAAGGGCCTCGGTGGCGGCTACGTGCCGATGGGTGCCGTTGCGGCGCGGGGCCGGGTGGCCGAGGCCCTGCGCGGTTCGGGCTTCATGTACTTCACGTTCACCGGTAACGACGGCTCGTGCGCCGCGGCGTCGAAGGTGCTCGAGATCCTCCAGCGCGAACAGCTCGTCGAGCGGTCGCGGGTGATGGGTGAGGTGCTCGGGGCGCGACTTCATGCGGCGTTCGACGACCACCCCGCCGTGGTCGAGGTGCGCGGTCGCGGCCTGTTCTACGGCATCGAGATCGACGTGAGCCGCGACGCTGTGGTGGCCGCCGCGCTCGAACGCGGGCTGTGGGTCTATCCGGCGGGGTCGGGCCCGGTGGCCGAGGCCGTCATGGTGGCGCCGCCGTTCGTGGTCACCGACGACGAGATCGACATCATCGTCGGCATCCTGCTGGCCAGCCTCGACGCGGTGGCCGGCCGGGGCTGATCAGGCGAACACGTCGCGCAGCGCGGCCTGCAACGCGGTGGCGAACACCGGCACCTCGGCCGCGGTGAATGCCAGGGGTGGGCGCACCTTCAGCACGTTGCCATGCACGCCGGTGGTGCCCACCAGTACCCCGTGCCGACGCAGCGCGTTCTTGATCTGATCAGCCATTGCCGGGTCGGGGGTGGTGGAGGCGCGGTCGGTGACGATCTCGATGGCGTTGGCCAGGCCGATGCCACGCACGTCGCCGATGCACTCGTGCTGTTCGGCGACGGCACGGGTAGCGGTACGCAGCGCCTCGCCGGCCTCGACCACACGGGGCAGCACCCGTTCGTCGGCGAGTACGTCGAGCACCGCATGTGATGCCGCCATGCTCACCGGATTACCGCCGAAGGTGCTGAAGAACGTCGTGCCGTCGGCGAAGCGTTCGGCGATGTCGCGGCGGGTGATGACCGCCCCCACCGGGTGCCCGTTGCCCATCGGCTTGCCCAGCGTGACGATGTCGGGCTCGATCCCGAAGCGCTCGAACGACCACATCGCCTCGCCGGTGCGACCGTGGCCGCCCTGCACCTCATCGGCCACCCACAGCCCACCCGCGGCGTGGGTGAGGTGCAGCAGGGCCTGCACGTAACCGGGGTCGAGGTCGTGCACACCGTCGCTCTGCAACACCCCGTCGAGGATGACGAGCGCGGGCGCCACGCCGCGCGCGGCGAGGCGTTCGAGCGCGGCGGCGAACCCCTCGGTGCCGGTGTGCAGGCCGCGGTAGGTGTCGGTGGGTATCCACGTGTCGACCGTGGGCGGCACAGCTTCGGGTGGCAGCGTCTCGGGCGACAGCGGGGCGATGGCAGCACTGATGCCGTGGTAGGCGCGGGTGGTGCACAGCGCGCCGGTGTTGCCGGTGACCGTGGTGGCGAGGCGCCAGGCGAGGTCGTTGGCCTCCGAGCCGGAGTTCACGAAGAACACCGTGTCGAGCGATGCGGGGCAGGTGTCGACCAGGCGTTCGGCCAACTCGATGGCGCCGGCGTGCAGGTAGCGCATATTGGTATTCAGCACACGGCTCTGGCGCGCAATGGCCTCGGTGACACGCGGGTGGGTGTGGCCCACGCTCGGCACGTTGTTGTACATGTCGAGATAGCGGCGGCCATGCACATCGGTCATCCAGGTGCCCTGGGCGCTGGCCATGTGGATCGGCTCGTCGTAGCTGAGGCCCTCGGTGGCCGGGCCGAACACATCGCGCCGGGCGACGAGTTCGTGCGAGTCGGCTGCGCTGTCGTGGTGCCCACCCAATTCGGCGGCGAGGCGCTGCCAACCGGTAGCGAGCAGCTGGTGGAGCATGGTGGCGCCACCGGCGTGGTAGCGCTGGGCGAAGTCGGCATCCTCCAAGCCTTCGGCGGCGCGCCACGAGCCGATGGCCAGGCCGACGGCAGTGCGTGCCGCCCACAGTTCGCCGATGATCGCCAGTTCGTCGGGTTCGAGCGGGGTGATGCGCTGGTAGCCGTCGAGCGCGAGTCGGGCGATGCGCAGCATCTCGGTGCGACTGCGTCCGGCAGCGAGCGAGTCGAGGATCGAGGCGATGTCGACCACCAGTGCGGTGTGGCTCATGTCGCCGAAGTCGATGATGCCGGTGACGGTGCCGTCGGATGCGACGAGGGCATTGTCGGTGGTGAGGTCGCCGTGCACCACCTGGGCACGCAGGGAGGCCCAGTGGGGGGCCACCACCTCCTCGAACCGGTCGAGCGTGCGGGCGACCAACTGCCTGACGGTGGGGTCGGCGATGGCGGGCAGCATCGGCCGCACCTGCAGCGCGTGCTGCACGTCCCACGGCAGGCTGCGAATGGCGCGGGGGTTGATGAAGCCCCGCATCGCGCGGCCGAGACGGGCGGTGGTGGTTCCCCACTCGATCACGGCGCGGTCGGAGAGGGTGGTGGGGTCGGCGCGGCGGGTACCGGGCATGAGGTCGTACATGCGCACCCAGTGGGTGCCATCAGGCGTGGTCCACTCGGCGCGGTGCAGGCCGGTGTGCGCCGGGTGAGGTCGGGCGATGGGCAGCGCTGGGTCGACGGCGAGAGCGTGGAAGGCGACAGCTGCCTCCATGTCGAGCACGTCGGGGTGTTCGGCTGCGTTCGACACCTTCATCACGGCGATCGGCATCACCTCGCCGAGCGTGCCCACACCGTGCAGCAGAAAGGCCCGGTCGCGTTCGCTGCCGAGGTCGATCGCGCTGTCGGCCTCGACGCCGAACGTCGCCGCGGCGACTGCTGGTGCCGTGGCGACATCGACCGGGGGAGGAGGAGTGCGCAACACCTGGTCCATGTCCCTCGACCGTATCGCCCGCGCTGCGATGAGCAACATGCGCAGCCCGTGCGCAGAGCGCTCATCGCGTGGGCGTGGCATGCTGGCGGTGATGGCGACAATGGAACAAGTGGTGGTGGTCGGGGCTTCGTTGGCGGGGTTGCGAGCCTGCGAGACGTTGCGCAGCGAGGGGTTCACCGGGGTGATCACCCTGGTCGGCGCCGAGGACGAGGTGCCCTACGACCGGCCGCCGCTGTCGAAGAAGTTGCTGGCGGGCGAGTGGGACGCCGACCGCATCCGCTTGCGCAAGCCAGACGACTTCACCGCACTCGATCTCACCTGGCGCCTGGGTGTTGCGGCGGTCGCGCTCGATACGGCTGCTCGACTGGTCACGCTGGCTGACGGCTCGACCATCGCCTACGACGGCTTGGTCATTGCCACCGGGGCGGGGGTGCGGCGTCTGCCCGGTCAGCCCGACCTCGACGGGGTGTGCGAACTGCGCACACTCGACGACGCACTCGACCTGCGGGCCCGGTTCGGCGACAGTGTGCGACTGGTGGTGATCGGTGCCGGGTTCATCGGCCTCGAGGCAGCGGCTACGGCGCAGACCGCCGGGTGCGAGGTGACGGTGCTCGAGGGTGCGCCGGCCCCATTGATGCGCGGGCTCGGTGCCGAGATGGGTGCCGCGGTGGCCAGTGTGCACAGCCGCCACGGCATCGACCTGCGCTGCGGCGTGCAGGTGGCTGCCATCGAAGGCGAAGGCGCCCGGGTGACGGGTGTGCGCCTGACCTCGGGCGACCTGGTGCCCGCCGATGTGGTGCTGGTGGGCGTGGGGGTGTCGCCGGCCACCGGGTGGCTGGAGGGCAGTGGGCTCATCCTGCGCGACGGTGTGGTGTGCGACGACACACTCAACGCAGGTGTGCCCGGCGTCTACGCCGCAGGCGACTGCGCCCGCTGGCCGAACCGTGTGTTCGATCCGCACGACGACGCCGAGATGCGCGTCGAGCACTGGACCAACGCCGCCGAGCAGGGTGCCGCCGCCGCTCGTAATCTGCTGGCGGTGGCCCGGGGTGAGGCACCCACGCCGTACGCGGCGGTGCCGTTCTTCTGGAGCGATCAGTTCGAGAGTCGCATCCAGTTCGTCGGCCGTGCCCACGGTGGCGACGATGTGCACGTGTTCGCCGGGTCGCTCGACGGTGCGTTCGCAGCGCTGTTCGGATGGCAGGGTCGACTCCGCGGCGTGCTCGGCGTGAGCATGCCGAAGATGGTGATGCCGTTCCGGTCGCTCATCGCCGCCGGTGCATCGTGGGACGAGGCCCTGGCCAAGGCCGCCGCCCTCACCGTCCCGCCACCCTGACGCCGAGGGTTGTTTGGCCCCCGGGGTGCCAGAAAGCACTCGGGTGTACCGCTGCGACTCGGGTGCGCGGGGCTGACTCGGGTGGGCATCGGTCAACGGCTCGCATCGGTCAACTCGCTGCCCCGGGGCTGCCTAGTGTCGGGGCCATGAACCCGGTCGCTGCGTTCGGTGAGGTGCGTCAACTCGGCTACGTGGTGCCTGCCGAACGGCTGCACGACCACATCCGGCACTGGGTCGAGGTGCTGGGCATCGGGCCGTGGTTGCTCGTCGAGCACCCTCCGGTCGACGACTTCGTCCATCGCGGCCAACCGGGACATCTCGACTTCACCATCGCCATTGCCCACATGGGCGATCTGCAGGTGGAGTTGATCGCCCAGCACAACGACCAGCCGTCGACCTATCTCGACTTCCTCGAGCGCTGCCCCGAAGGCGGCCTGCACCACGTCGCCTACTGGCCCGCCGACATGGATGCCGCCGAGGCGCTGGTGGCCGAGGCCGGCTGGCAGCTGTGGAGCGGTGGCCGCATCGGGGCGAAGGGTCGTTTCCGCTACTACCTCACCGAAGCACATCCGGGCACGGTGATCGAGTTGGCAGAGGTGACGGGTCGACGGCTCGAGTACTTCGCCACCGAGTTCGCCGCTTGGAGCCGAACGTTCGATGCGCGCACCGACCCGCCGTTCGTCACTCGCTGAGCCTGCGGACTCTCGAGGGCCGGGGCAACGAGCTGCGGTCGCGTGACTAGGCTCGCGGGCATGAGCGAGTCGCATCTGTCGAATGTCTGGTTCTCGGTCACGCCGCTGGAGGTGGCGAGCGGGCACGGGTGCTGGGTCACCACCACCGGCGGCGAGGAGTACCTCGACTTCGCCGCCGGCATCGCGGTGAACTCCACCGGCCACGCCCACCCGAAGGTGGCCAAGGCGATTGCCGACCAGGCGCAGCGGTTCATCCACGCCCAAGTGAACGTGTACAAGCACGATCTGCTCGAGCCGTTGGCGGCGAAGCTGGCCGACCTGTCGCCCGGCGCGATCGACACGTTCTTCTACGCCAACTCGGGCGCCGAGATCACCGAGGCTGCGGTGAAGCTGGCGAAGCAGGCCACCAAGCGCCCGCACGTGGTGGTGTTCAGCGGCAGCTTCCACGGCCGTACCCATCTGGCGATGGCGATGACCACCAGCAAGACCAGTTACCGGGCCGGCCACGCCCCGCTGCCGTCGGGCA
>JBAXSU010000199.1:0-5721 GCA_037130535.1 Actinomycetota bacterium | reverse complement strand
CCCACTCGAAGGTCGACTGCGGGCCCGGCATCGACCTGCCCATCGACACCATCCGAACCATCGCAGGACGGGCCAGGTTCGTGCCGGTCGTCGTCAACCGCGACGGCATCGTCATCGCCCAAGGCGACCCGGTCCCCACCTACGACCAGATCGCCCAGTCACTCACCCGGCCGGTCGCACTCGACCACGGCCGCAGCCGACGACACGCCAGCATCCGCCAACGACGGGCACTACGGGCCATGTACCGAACGTGCGCCATCCCGGGCTGCAGTCGGCATGTGTCGATCACCGAGGCCCATCACATCCACTACTGGGAACACGGCGGGCGAACCGACCTGTCGAACCTGCTGCCACTGTGCCGACATCACCACGACCGGCTGCACGCCGAACGGTGGCGACTGACGATGGGCACCGACCGGGCGATCACCGTGCGCGCACGCGATGGAACTCTGCTCATGGCCACCGGCCCACCGAACGAACAGTGGGAGTGAGGTGGGTCGAGTGATGTGCCCACCGGGAGGTGGGTGCCCAGTTGGCGGCTGGTGCTCAGTCGGCGACGGCGAGGATGCGCACCGGAAGTTCGCGCGGGCCGCGAATCTGGCCGACGCTCCAGCGGGTGTCGCCGGCGAGTTCGAAGTGGGTGAAGCGCGCCGTGAACTCCTCGATCGCCACCTTCAGTTCCAGGCGGGCCAGATTCGAGCCGATGCACCGGTGGATACCGAGGCCGAAGGCCGCATGGCGGTTCTCCTGGCGGTCGACGATGAACGTGTCGGCGTCTTCGAACTTCAGCGGGTCGCGGTTGGCGGCCGGGAACGGCAGCAGCACCCAGTCGTCTTTCGCCATCGGGCAGCCATGGAAGTCGTGGTCCTTGGCCACCATGCGGGCCATGGTCACTGGTGCGTAGGCGCGCAGGAACTCCTCGAGCGCGAACTGCATCACCTCGGGGTCGTCGAGCAGGCGCTGATGATCCTCGGGGTGCTGGGCGAGATGCCACAGCGACGAGCCGATGGCCGACCACGTGGTGTCGATACCGGCGATGAGCAGCAGCACCACCATGCCGCCGACGACGTCGTCGCCCACCGGCTGGCCGTCGAGCTCGATGTTCATCAGGTAGCTGGTGAGGTCGTCGCGAGGGTTGGCCCGATGGTCTTGGATCTGGTCGAAGATGTAGATGCCCAGGTCTTCCATGCCCTCACGGGTGCCCGGCTCTTCGGCGATGCGCTCGAGTGCATCGTGAACGAACTTGCGGAACAGCGGCTCGTCCTTGGCGGGGAAACCGAGCATGCGCCCGATGACGCTGACCGGAATGTGCTGCGCGTACTGGACGGCTGCGTCGACGATCGTTTCACCGGGCGTGATGTCGCCCATGCTGTCGAGCAGTTCGCGGCAGAGCCGACGGATCTCGGGCTCCCAGGGCTCGATCTGCTTGGGCGCGAACGCCGGCAGCAGCAGGCGGCGGGCCATGGCGTGGAACGGCGGATCGCTGGTGATGGGCGGCGCACCGCCGATGGGCGCCGGCAGCGCCAGATCGCCTGGACGACCGACCGCCACCACCACGGAACGGCTGGTGAAGTGCTCGGTGTCGTAGGCCACCTCGTGCACGGTGTCGTGCGTGAGCGGCACCCACATTCCGCCGTAGCGGTCGGAGTGAGCCACGGGGCAGCCACCCTCGCGCAACGCCTTCCACACCTCGGGAGCGTTCGGGTTGTAGGCCGGGTCGCCGTGGTCGAAATCGGTGGCGAAGTCGCTGACAGAGCCGTAGTCGGCCGGGTCGTAGGGCACTCGCTGCCAGATGTGGGTGCCCTCCGGCGAGGTGCCGAAGATGGGCGGCTCGTAGCCGGGGCGGGGCCGTGCGGGGGTGTCGGTCACGTCAGTCCTCAACGATCTTGATGGCGTATTCGGGGCAGTTGGCAGCGGCGAGACGGGCCGAGGCATGGAGCGCCTCGGGTACGTCGCCGTCGACCAGCAGGACAGACTGTCCGTACTCGTCGACATCGAACAACTCAGGTGCCAACGCGTAGCAGCGGTTGTGCCCCTGACACTTCTCGGCGTCGAGATGGATGCGCATGGGCCGACTGTATCCCCACTGGGCCGCCGAACTCCTGTGCGACGGGTCCGGACGAACCATCGGCCCGCCCCGTAGCGTGACGACATGCCGAGCGACTTCGCCCTCAAATCGATGAATGCCATCCACCGCGGGCTGCTCGCGGTCACGTTCGGCAAGGTGGGCTGGAAGGCCGGCGGTATGCCGGTGCTGGAGCTCACCACCACTGGCCGCAAGAGCGGCCAGGAACGCTCGTGCATGCTCACCTCGCCGCTGCAGGTGGGCGACACCTACGTCATCGTGGCCTCACGCGGTGGCGACGACCATCACCCTGCCTGGTATCTGAACCTCGAGGCGAACCCCGAGGTGCAGATCGCCCTCGGCGGCAAGGCGAAGCAGCCACGCCGCGCCCGCATCGCCACCGCCGACGAGCGCGCCGAGATGTGGCCGCAGATCACGGCGCTGTACCGCAACTACGCCGGCTACCAGTCGAAGACCACGCGCGAGATCCCCCTCGTGCTGCTCGAACCCGTGGTCTGAGCCACGGGCACCGGGTCGCCGGGCCGTGGAGGTTCAGATCGTGCGGTGCCGGCGCAGCGACACGACGAACCACACGCCGAGGGCACCCAGCACGAACGGTGTCGCCATCAGGGCCAGGCCGGCGCCGATGTTCGCCCCCACCACGGGTGCGGTCATCGTCGCATACAGCACACCGAGGAACCCACCGGCCAGCATCACCGGCAGGACGATGCCCACCTCGGGGACGGCACCCCGCCGCCTGAGGCGCCACGCCATGAGGGTGACTGCCAAGCCGACCAGACATGCCACGACGAAGACCAGCCACCGCTGCCGCACCAGACCCTCGTTCGGACGAAGGTAGTAGTCGGCACTGTATGGCGTGCCCTCGAGATTCGCGCTGAGACTCCAGAACAGTGCCCCGAGCGACAGCCCGGCGAGCGCCGCCAGCACGATCCATGGGAGAACCCTGGGCGGCCGGCGATCGTCCACACCGAAACCGTACTCCGCCGACTCAGTGCTCGGCGGCCGACCAGCCGGTGAGGGCCACCACTCGCAGCACCAGCACTCGGGCGAAGGGCTGGTCGCGGTACTGCTGGTACTTCTCGGCCAGCAAATCGGCAAGCAAAGTCGCGCGATCGGCATCGTCGCCCTGCCACTGCAGTTCGGCACGCACCCACCACAGCTGTGACCAGTCGTCGGCTGACCACTGCTCGATCAGCAACGTGGCCCGCGGGTCGGCTTCGAGGTTGCGCTCGCGCTGCAACCGTGTCGATGCCTTCGGCTTCACCAGGTCGACGGGGATGCCCACGTAGCCGTCGGCGTCGAGTGCGTAGGCCACCGGCACCGCGTCGACACCGCGCTCGGCGTGCAGCGTGCACAGCACGGCGTGATCGTGCATCGCCAGCAGGGCTCGCGACGCGACGCCGTCGAGCCTCATCGCAAACCCTTCACAGCCGGGCAGTCTGGACAGACGAACACATGCCGACACTACGCTCGGCTCGTGCTCGATCAGCTCACATCCGACCGCGCCATCACCGACCTGGGCGAGGTGACGCGATGAACCTCGCCGTCTGGGTCGAACGTCATGGCCGTCTCCGGCCCAACGATCCCGCCCTCGCCGATGGCACCGACGTGCACGCCACCTGGGCGCAGTTCGCTCACCGCACAGCCTGCGTGGCCACTGGCCTGCGCGACGAGTTCGGCCTGGCAACCGGCGACCGGGTGGCCATCGTGATGCGTAACCGACCCGAGTATCTCGAGGCACTGTTCGCCATCTGGCACGCCGGTCTGGTGGCCGTACCCGTGAACGCCCGACTGCACCGCGACGAAATCGCCTACATCCTCGAACACAGCGAGTCGGCCTGCGTGATCACCGACGACGACCACGCCGACGACGTGCAGTCGCTGGTCGACACCGTGGCCACGGTGCAGGCCGCGGTGGTGGCGCCCGGCGAGCACTGGGACCGTCTCACCACTGCTGCTGCGTCGCCGCTGGTCGACCGTGGGCCCGACGACGCAGCGTGGCTGTTCTACACGAGCGGCACCACCGGTCGACCGAAGGGCGCCACGCTCACCAACCGCAACCTGCTGATGATGTCGCTCAGCTACTTCGCCGACATCGACCAGGTGATGCCCACCGACTGCATCCTCCACGCCGCACCCATCTCGCACGGCTCGGGTCTGTACGGCCTGCCCCACATCGCCCGCGGCGCCGTGAGCGTCATCCCGCACTCGGGCGGCGTCGACGGCGACGAGATCGCCACCCTGCTGAACCGCTGGCCGGGCATGACGTTCTTCGCAGCCCCCACGATGGTGAAGCGACTCACCGGCGACCCGGCCATCGCGGCGGCGAACCTCGACCACCTGAAGACGATCATCTACGGTGGCGCCCCGATGTACCTGGCCGACCTGGAGGACGCGCTCGCGGTGTTCGGCCCGCGCTTGGCCCAGATCTACGGCCAGGGCGAGACCCCCATGACCATCACCGGGCTGTCGAAGGCCGACCATGGCGACCGCACCAACCCGCGCTGGACCGAGCGCCTGCAGAGCGTGGGTATCGCCCGCACCGACGTGGAGGTGCGCGTGGTCGACGACAACGACCGCGAACTGCCCGTCGGCGAGATCGGCGAGGTGGTGGTGCGCGGCGACGTGGTGATGGCCGGGTACTGGAACCAGGTCGACGCCACCGCCGAGACGCTGCGCGGCGGTTGGCTGCACACCGGCGACATGGGCTCGTTCGACGACGAGGGCTATCTGACCCTGCGCGACCGCTCGAAAGACCTCATCATCAGCGGTGGCATGAACATCTACCCCCGCGAGGTGGAAGAGGCGCTGCTGCTGCACCCCGGCGTGAAGGCCGTGTCGGTGGTGGGCCGGCCCGACCCCGAGTGGGGTGAGACCGTCGTTGCGTTCGTGGTGCCCGCCGGCGGCGTCGATGGCACCGATGTGCCGACCGTCGACGACCTCGACCGCCTGTGCCTCGACCGCATCGCCCGCTACAAGCGACCGAAGGACTACCGGTTCGTCGACTCGCTGCCCACCAACAACTACGGCAAGGTGCTCAAGCGCGAACTGCGCGATCGACTGCGCGCCGAGACGAGCTGAGCCCGGACCAGGCCCGGCTCAGGGTTCGCGCATGCGGTCGGCCAACGCGACCAGTTCGCCGCGCAGCCGAGCGACCTCGTCGGCCTCGAGCATGGTGCGGCAGCGCAGCTCGTCCTGCACGGCCGCGGCACCCGACTCGAGCGCAGCACCGGCGTCGGTGAGCACCACATGCACCACGCGCCCGTCGGTGTCGTCCTTCACCCGCCGGACGAGACCCGCCTCCTCCATGCGATCGATGATGGGCGACACCGCATGGGTGGCCAGACGCAGTTCGTCGGCGATCTCGCCGAGGCGACGAGAGCGGTGCTCCCACAGCACGAGCAGCACCAGATATTGCGGATAGGTGAGCCCGAGCGCATCGAGCAGCGGCCGGTACATGCGGGTGACGGCATTGGTGGCCGCGTAGAGCGCGAAGCACAACTGATCGCTCAACCGACCGGCGGGTGTATCGGCGGAAGCACCGGAGGCCGGGGCCCGTGAGGGGCGAGGCTTCCGTGCAGCATTCACTTGATGAACTATATCACGCGTGATACAAATCACACCCGACCACCCGA
>JBAXSU010000198.1:0-5788 GCA_037130535.1 Actinomycetota bacterium | reverse complement strand
GAGGGCAGTAGCTCAGTTGGTAGAGCATCGGTCTCCAAAACCGACGGTCGGGGGTTCGAGTCCCTCCTGCCCTGCCCAGATCCCACGTGCCCGGCACGACCTGCCAGAAAGGCACTTTTCGATGTCGCTCGATGACCTGAACCGTGAGCAGAAGCGCTCACTGAAGCGTATGGGAGCCCTGAACGACCAGGGTGCACCTACTCGCGCGCAGCCTCAGGCTCGACGCAGCGCCGACGAGCGTGTGGGAGTGGCGCAGTACCTGCGCGAAGTGCGCGACGAAATGCGCAAGGTCGCCTGGCCGAAGTGGCCCGAGGTGCGCCGCATGGCCACCATCGTCCTCGTCACCGTGATCATCTACACCGCCTATGTGGCCGGCCTCGACTCACTCTTCGGAGTCTTCTCCACCTGGTTGTACGACTGACATGAACGACGAACTGCTCTCCACGACCGACGACCTCGGCACCGACGCGATCGACCTCGAGGTCGACGCTGCTCCGGAGGCAGAGGTTGCGTTCGACCTCACCGCCGATGCTGGTGCGCTCGTCGAAGATGCCGATGTCGGCGACGTGATCGACGACCCCTGGACCCGTCCGGGCAAGTGGTACGTCGTGCACACCCAGTCGGGCTACGAAAAGAAGGTCTCGGCCAACCTCGCTGCCCGCATCCAGTCGATGAACATGGAAGACCGCATCTATGAGACGGTCATCCCCATGGAAGACGTCGAAGAGTTCAAGAACGGTCGCAAGCAGACGGTGCAGAAAAAGGTCTTCCCCGGCTACATCCTCGTCCGTTGCCAGATGGACGACGAGAGCTGGTACTGCATCCGCAACACCCCTGGCGTCACCGGCTTCGTCGGCCAGAGCCGCCACGGCCAAAAGCCTGCGCCGCTGTCGAAGCGCGAAGTGCAGACCTTCCTCGCCGCCAAGGGCGACGGCACCGGCGGCCTGCCCGCCCGTAAGAAGCCCAAGCTCGAGTTCGAGACCGGCGAAAGCGTTCGCGTGAAGGAAGGCCCCTTCGCCGACTTCACCGGCACGATCGCCGAGATCAACGCCGATCATCTGAAGCTCAAGGTCCTGGTGAACATCTTCGGTCGTGAGACCCTCGTGGAGATGGACTTCGGCCAGGTCGCCAAGCTCTGAATCCCATCCGTTTCGTAAGCACCCCGATCGCACGTACGTAGATCGCAAGTAGAGGACACCTGTCATGGCAAAGAAGAAGGTCGCAGCGGTCATCAGGATCCAGATCCCCGCGGGCAAGGCCACCCCGGCCCCCCCGGTGGGTACGGCCCTTGGCCCCCACGGTGTGCCGATCATGGACTTCGTGAAGCAGTACAACGCGGCCACCGAGTCGCAGGTCGGCACCATCGTGCCGGTCGAGATCACGGTGTTCGAGGACCGCACGTTCACGTTCATCCTGAAGACCCCGCCCACCCCGGTGCTGCTGCGCCAGAAGGCGGGGCTGCCGAAGGGCTCCTCCACCCCGGGCAAGGCCATCGTCGGGTCGGTCACTGAGGCCGACATCGAAGAGGTCGCCAAGATCAAGATGCCCGACCTGAACGCATACGACCTCGAGGCTGCGAAGGAGCAGGTGCGCGGCACCGCTCGTTCGATGGGCCTGAAGGTCAACGCGTAAGCGTTCCGCCCGTTCCAACCAACCACCGCTCGACCGGGACCACCTCGCCCGGCGGCGTTCACCACGAGGGAGACAAACATGTCAGGCAAGAAGTACGACAACGCGGTCAAGGCGTACGACCGCGACGCCCAGTTCACCCCGGTCGAGGCGCTCGCCCTGGTGAAGAAGCTGGCCTCGGCCAAGTTCGACGAAACCGTCGAGCTCGCCGTCCGCCTGGGTGTCGATCCGCGTAAGGCCGACCAGATGGTTCGTGGCACAGTTGCGCTGCCCAGCGGCACCGGTAAAGACGTCCGCATCGCGGTGTTCGCTGCCGGCGAAGCCGCCGAGGCGGCCCGTGCGGCAGGCGCCGAGTTCGTCGGTGCTGACGACCTCTACGCCGAGGTCGAAAAGGGCATGATGGACTTCGACATCGCCATCGCCACCCCCGACATGATGCCGCTCGTCGGTCGTCTCGGTCGCGTGCTCGGCCCCCGTGGCCTCATGCCGAACCCGAAGACCGGCACCGTCACCCAAGATGTGGCTCGCGCTGTCAGCGAGTTCAAGGGCGGCAAGGTCGAGTACCGCACTGACCGGTACGGCAACGTGCACGTGCCCATCGGCAAGGCCAGCTTCGAGCCCGATGCGCTCGAGAACAACTTCCGTGCGGTCATCGACGAACTGCAGCGCGCCAAGCCGGCTGCAGCCAAGGGCCGTTACATGAAGAAGATCAGTATCAGCTCCACGATGGGCCCCGGCGTGAAGATCGACGCCAACCGCCTCCGTCCCGAGCAGACGGTCTGAGCAAAACCGCCGGTTCGGCGGTACGTTCAACCCACAACCGAAACAACGGTCGCTCGCCGTAGACCGCTGGTCCGCCTCCAGAACACGGAGCCGGGTAATGCCGCAAGGCGCCAGCCGAGGTGAATGCTGCCGAGTCGCACAGGTCATCGACCTCTTGCTCCTCGCGGTGTTCGCTTTTGCGAGCACCCCGAGTCGATGCGAGAGGAGGTGTACATGAATTCATCGAACACAGCGAATCCCCGTCCCGAGAAGGTGGCAGTGGTCGCCGAGGTCGCCGAGAAGTTGGGCGCTGCCGAGGCTGTCATCGTCACCGAGTACCGCGGTCTGAAGGTGGGCCAGCTCGCCGGCCTGCGCCGCCAGCTGCGCGACGCCGGTGGCGAGTACAAGGTGTACAAGAACACCCTTGCCAGCCTCGGTGCCGAGCAGGCCGGCCTGCCCGGTCTCTCCGACCTGCTCGTCGGACCCACCGGTATCACGTTCATCAGCGGAGACGCCGCGGGCGTGGCCAAAGCGCTGCGCGATGCAGCCAAGACCAATCCGCTGCTCGTGCTGAAAGGCGGCGTGGTCGGCGGCAAGGTCATCTCGGCCGCCGACGTCGAAGCCCTTGCCGATCTGCCGAGCCGTGAGGTGCTGCTCGCCCGCTTCGCGGGTGCGCTGCAGGCACCGCTCGTCAAGACCGCCGGTCTGTTGCAGGCAATGCCACGCAACTTCGCCTACGGCCTCAAGGCCCTCATCGATCAGCAGCAGGCGGCCTGAGCCGGCCTGCACCCATCAGTACGCAACAACAGCACAACCAACGAATCAAGGAGAACAACCATCATGGCTCTCAGCAAAGAAGAGATCCTCGACGCCATCGGCGCCCTCACCGTCATCGAGCTCAGCGAGCTCCTCACCGCCTTCGAAGAGAAGTTCGGCGTCACCGCCGCTGCTCCCGTCGCCGTGGCCGCCGTGGCCGCCGGTGGCGGCGCCGCTGCCCCCGCCGAAGAGGAGAAGGACGAGTTCGACGTCGTCCTCACCGATGCCGGTGCCCAGAAGATCCAGGTCATCAAGGTCGTGCGCGAGCTCACCAGCCTGGGCCTGAAGGAAGCCAAGGACCTCGTCGACAGCGCCCCGAAGGCCGTCCTCGAGAAGGTCAACAAGGATGCAGCCGAGGCCGCCAAGGCCAAGCTCGCCGAGGCGGGTGCCGGCGTCGAGGTGAAGTGACCTCGTCGTCCGCATCGGACGTCTGAACGAAGGCCCGGGGCAATGCGCCCCGGGCCTTCGTCGTTTTCGTTGGCGGGAGATGCGGTGGGCTGTGATGCAAAGCCTTGACTTGCCCAATGCGCCGGGCTTACCGTTCCGTCTGGAGACGCCGGGCCCTCGGGCCGACTGGCCGAGCACTACGGTTGACGATCGACATGACGGCCCGGTAGGCTCGTCAGTTGCCGTGCGCCGCGTCTCCTGCCTCCATTCTGGGTCGTTGATGTCGCGCGCTCCCATGCCGACTGCCCCTGAGGAGTGACGCTGTGGCTTCTTCCACGTCCCGCGAACGGTATTCCTTCGCCAATCTTGTCGAACCGCTCGAACTGCCCGACCTCATTGCGGTCCAGCGCGAGAGCTTCGACTGGTTCTTGAACGAAGGGATGGCCGAGGCGTTTGCCGACATCTCGCCCATCAAGGACTTCAGCGAGGCGCTGCAGCTCGAACTCGAGCTCGACGCCGACGACGAAGACCTGCGCCCGCCGCCGAAGTTCACGGTGGAGGAGTGCAAGGAGAAGGACATGACCTACAGCGCGCCCATCTTCGTGCGCGCCCGGTTCATGAACCGCAACACCGGTGAGATCAAAGAGCAGACCGTCTTCATGGGCGACTTCCCGATGATGACCGAGAAGGGCACCTTCATCATCAACGGCACCGAGCGTGTCGTGGTGAGCCAGCTGGTGCGCAGCCCCGGCGTCATCTTCGAAGCCGGCGAGCGCTACCGCCTCCGTAACCTCAGCAAGCACCAGCTGGTGAAGGGCACCATCCACCCCTACCGCGGTGAGTGGATGGAGTTCGACGTCGAGCACAAGCCCGGCAAGGACGTCACCGCCGGCACGCGCATCGCCCGCAAGCGCCGGATGGGCATCTTCGTCCTGCTGCGCGCCCTCGGCTACGACGAAGAGCACGCCCCCGGCTTCCTCGACCGGTTCGTCGGGCACTTCGACTTCCTCGAGGGTCAGTGGGAGAAGGAGCGCTCGGTCGCCCCCACCCAGACCGAAGCACTGATCGAGATCTACAAGCGTGCCCGGCCGGGCGAGCCGCCCACGGCCGAGTCGGCCCGCGCCTACTTCCGCAACGCGTTCTTCGAGAGCCGTCGCTACGACCTGTCGAGGGTGGGCCGCTACAAGCTCGACCGCAAGCTCGGTACTGAGGTGGCCAAGCTCGACGAACTGTTCGGCGCCGGAACCGTCGACCTGGGCGCCACGTTCACCACCGACAACGACGATCCCAGCAAGATGCCGGCCATCAGCGACGAGGTGCTGCGGCCGAACGAGATCGTCGCCGCCATCAGCTACATGCTCCACCTGGTGAAGCAGGAGCCCGGCTACAGCCTCGACGACCAGGACCACTTCGCCAACCGCCGCATCCGCAGCGTTGGCGAGCTCATCCAGAACCAGGTGCGCATCGGCCTGTCGCGTATGGAGCGAGTCGTGCGTGAGCGCATGACCACCCAGGACGTCGAGGCCATCACGCCCACCACGCTGGTGAACATCCGGCCCGTCGTCGCTGCCATCAAGGAGTTCTTCGGCACGAGCCAGCTGAGCCAGTTCATGGACCAGGTGAACCCGCTGTCGGGCCTCACCCACCGCCGCCGTCTGTCGGCCCTCGGCCCGGGCGGTCTCAGCCGCGAGCGCGCCGGCTTCGAGGTGCGCGACGTGCACTTCAGCCACTACGGCCGCATGTGCCCCATCGAGACGCCGGAAGGTCCGAACATCGGTCTCATCGGTGCGCTCAGCACCTTCGCCCGGGTGAACGAGTTCGGCTTCATCGAGACGCCGTACCGCGTGGTGAAGAACGGCAAGGTCACCGACGACATCCGCTACATGGCTGCCGATGAGGAAGAGAAGTACGTCGTCGCCCAGGCCAACACCCCGCTGAAGCCTGACGGCACCTTCCAGACCGAGCGCGTGCTCTGCCGCCGCAGCCCGCAAGCCGCCAGCCTGGAAGACCTCAAGCGCATGCTCGAGGCCGAGAGCTTCTTCGGTGCCACCACCGACATCGCCCTGGTCGACGCGAAGGAAGTCCAGTTGATGGACGTCAGCCCGCGCCAGATCGTGTCGGTCGCCACCGCGCTCATCCCGTTCCTCGAGCACGACGACGCCAACCGCGCCCTCATGGGTGCCAACATGCAGCG
>JBAXSU010000197.1:0-5850 GCA_037130535.1 Actinomycetota bacterium | reverse complement strand
ACCACGTGGCGTAGGTGGAGAACTTGAAGCCCTTGCGCCAGTCGAACTTCTCGACAGCGTGCATGAGACCGAGGTTGCCCTCTTGGATGAGGTCGAGCAGCGGCAGACCCGAGGCCTGATACTTCTTGGCGATCGACACCACGAGGCGGAGGTTCGATTGCACGAAGGCGCGCTCGGCATCTTCGCCTTCGCGGACCAGGCGGCGCAGTTCGCGTTTGCGGGTGGCGCTGACCTCTTTGCCTGCACCGTCGAGCTCTGTGGCGGCAGCCTTGCCGGCTTCGATCTGCTTCGCCAGACGCACTTCGTCGTCTTTGGTGAGCAGCGTGTACTGACCGATGTCGGACAGGTACAACCGGACGAGGTCTTCTTCGTCGCGTTCCACGCGATCTTTCGCCACTGGAGCTCCTCGAAGGGTCGGCGGCCGAGTAGGAGTCGGTCGATGCGGTGTTTCACATTACCGACGCATGTGCGGCTGCCACACAGGCGAACGGCATTCCGTCGGTAGATCGTGAATCCTGATCGCAGTCGAGTTGGTATCGCTACGACTGTTCGGCCCGGGTGGGTCAGTCGTTCGTCCGCTACTGTCCGGGCGTGTCCGACGAGATCGAACTCGCCATCGTCACCCTGCGCTTCGATGCGGCCGATCCGGCCGCCCTGCTGGCCGTGCTGTCGAAGTACGTCGTGCTCACCCGCATGCAGCCCGGCTGCCGCAATGTCGACCTGTGCTCGTCGTTCACCCACCCTGGCCGCTCGCTCATCATCCAGAAGTGGGACTCGGCCGAGGCCCTGCAGGCGCACTTCGACAGCGATGTGATGGTGGAGATGGCGCAGTCGTGCGTCGGACTGCTCGCCGGCCCGCCCGACATCGACCGGTGGGACGGGCCGAGCGCGCACGACCTCGCCTGAGGTTGGGCCTGACGTCGGGTCCGGCGCAGCAGCGCCCCACGGAGCAGATAGCGTCGGCGGAGTACGACCACCAACCCGTCCACCCAGGAGGACACTGTGTCGAACCCGTTCCTCAACGACAAGGCGATGAAGAAGGCGGCCGACGTCAACACCGCGTCGCTCGCCACCTCCGACGCCGGTTGGGCAGCGCCCGATCTCAGCACCCGTGCCACCCCCATCGACGACGGCCCCATCTCCAGTTGGAAGTCGGGCACCATGACCGTCGGGGGCACCATCACCGCCACCGGTGTGCTGATGGTCATCCTGCTCGCCTCGGCCACCGCAGGCTGGATCAGCGTCGACGAACTGCCCGGTGGCCAGGTGCGACTGCCGATGCTGGCCATCGCTGGCATCGTGGTCGGCTTCGTCTGTGCCATCGTCGTGGCGTTCAAGCCCAACCTCGCCAAGGTGCTCGGTCCGGTCTACGCGCTCGGCCAAGGCTTCTTCCTCGGGGCGTTGTCGAAGGGGTACGAGAACTACCAGTCCGGCATCGTCGTGCAGGCCATCGGGGCCACGCTCGGCGTGTTCGTCGTGATGCTCGTCCTCCACCGCACCCGCATCATCAAGGTCACCGACAAGTTCCGCCGCACCGTCATCATGGCCACCCTCGGCTTGGCGGCGTTCTACCTGGTCAGCATGGTCATCAGCCTGTTCGGCGGCAGCGTGTCGTTCCTCAGCTCGTCCAGCTGGCTCGGTATCGGCTTCAGCATCTTGGCTGCCGGGCTCGCTGCACTGAACCTCTCGCTCGACTTCGACTTCATCGAGAAGGGGTCGAAGGCGGGACTGCCGAAGAACATGGAGTGGTACGGGGCCTTCGGGCTGCTCGTCACCCTGGTGTGGCTCTACCTCGAGTTGCTGCGGCTGCTCAGCAAGCTGAACCAGCGCTGACCGATCGGTTGCGAGGGGGCGGTGCCGAGTGTGGCGCCGCCCCCTCGTCGCGTCCGGCCACGGTTCAGAGGCTGTGCAGGTGGGCGAGGAGCGCGGCGTTGAACGCCTCGGGTGCCTCCTGCTGCACCCAGTGCCCAGCACCGGGGATGATCGAGTAGCCGCGGAAGTCGGGCAGCAGGCTCTGCATGCGCTCGATGCCTCCCGGGTCCATCAGGTTCACCCCGTCGAGTTCGCCGGTGATGAAGTAGCTGGGCATGCTGATGCGGTCGGCGGGCAGATCCTTCAGGATCTCGTAGTTGGCGTCGAGGTTGCGATACCAGCTGACCGGGCCGAAGAACCCCGAATGGGCGAACTCGTCGACGTACACCTGTAGGTCGTCGTCGGTGAGCCACGGCCCCTCCGGACCCGTGTACGGGCGGTCGGGGAAGGCCGGTCCCATCACGTCGAGGAACCCGGTGCCCTCCATCGGCGGCAACTCGGTGGGCATCTCGCGGCCCTGCATCGCCTGGCCCGACGCGAAGTAGAGAAAGGCTGCCATCGAGCGGTGCGGGTCGGCGCCCAGCTCGCGCTCGGGCGGGCCCACCTGCTGGAAGTAGAGGATGTAGAAGAAGCGGTCGGTATAGACCATCTTCATCAGGTCGGTGGGCTTGGCGGGCCACTGGGTCAGTGGCACGCTCACGCCCACCACCGACCGCACCCGCTCGGGGTGCAGGCGGGCGGTCTCCCACACCACCAGCGAACCCCAGTCGTGGCCGACGAACACGGCCTGGTCCTTGCCGACCCGGTCGAGCAGGGCGATGAGGTCGCCGGTGAGCTGGCGCACCCCGTAGGCCTCTACCTCGGTGGGTGCGGTGGAGTGCCCATAGCCGCGCTGGTCGGGGGCGATGACATGGAACCCGGCGGCAGCCAACGCCGGCAGCTGGTGCCGCCACGAGTGGGCCAACTCGGGGAAGCCGTGGCTCAAGATGACGGTGGGGTTCTTCGGATCGCCGGCCTCGTGGACCCGGAGGGTCACGTCGCCGAGGTCGACATCGTGGGTGCAGATCTCGCTCACCCCAGCAGTCTCGCGCCTCGCCGGTCGACGCACCCGACCGAACGCCACCCGCCTGCCTCCCCCGCCTGGGGCTCCGTGAGCCTGGGCCGCCGTGGGCCGGGTCGTCGCTCACGGACCAGCGGGCTTCGTGAGCGTGGGCCGACGTGCACCCGGCCGCCGCTCACGGATCAGGCGGTGCGGCTGATCTCGTCGAGTTCGCCCCAGGTGAGGCCGTCGCTCGACCACAGCCGATCGAACGCGCCGTCGCCGCTGTCGGTGAAGCCGTGGCGGTTGCGGAAGTTGTAGCGCCACCGCTGCTGGTTCACCGAGATGCCCAGGCGGCCCAGCCGGCCGACGCAGTAGGTCTCCCACGCCGCCGTCTGTGCCAGCGACAGTTCATCGTCGGCGGGGGCTTCGCCGAACCCGCCGACCAGTCGGTCGCGGGCCCGCAGCAGCACGCGGCCGAGCGTTGCCGCGGTGGCGTTCTCGCTCTGCTGGCGCGGACGGCGGGTGTCTTCGAACGCGCCGCTCTCCGCGTGGACGACGATCGGGTCGCCCGTCACGTCGATGCGGATGCGGGCCAGCGGGGTGGTCTCGTCGACCTCGATGTGGAGGTTGCGATCGGTCATCCCGAGAGCCCCCAGCAGGCTTTCGGCCACGCGCTGGATGAGCGCCGCGTCGAACGACACGAAGCGGAACTCCTGCGGGCTGACGGTGACGCTCATGCGTCGGCGAGCTCGGCCATGGTGTCGGCGGCTTGCTGCATCTTGGCCACGGCGGCCTTGCGCTCTTCGAGCGCCGCAAGGCTGACCTCGGCGATCGATTCGACCTCGGCGTCGGTGAAGCCGGCCAGGTCGCGGAAGCGGCGGGCCAGGCCGATGGGCGACTCCTGGCTGTCGGAGCGGGTGCCGCCGTAGCTGAACAACTTGTCGACCACGCCCTGGAACTCGAGGGCCTTCTTGCGGCGCTCGGGGTCGTTCTCGGTGACGCGGCGCAACCAGTCGCTGCCCATCTTCACGTGGGTCACTTCGTCGGCGAGCATCCAGTCCTCGCAGAACTCGAGGTAGGGGTCGCCGGCCAGTTCGCCGAACTCCTTCATCGTCGTGAACACGTCGATGGCAAGACCCTCGAGGGCACGGTTCACGCCAGCGAGCCGCAGGATGGGGTCGGTGCTGCATGCGGCCTGGAACAGCACGGTGTTCTCGGCGAACTCGCCCAACTCGGTGCCCATCCACTCGCTGAGCTTGATGCTGATCTCGACGTGCCGGGCCTCGTCCCACGCCTGGCGGGCCATGTCGAGCTTCAGCGCGAACGGCACGGCATCGGTGCACTCGGCGGTGGAGCCGGTGTTGTCGCTTGTGACGTCCTGGGCGCGGCGGGCCTGATCGCCCTGGGTGCGGAAGTCGTGGCAGGTGCGCCCGGCGCCTTCGAGTGCCTGGATCTCGCCGACGAAGATGCCGTGCATCAGGCCGCGCGCCGCGGCGCTGGCGTCGGGCCGGCTGGGCACCAGACGGTTCGATGCGCGGCGCGACCCCTCGTCGCCCTTGCCCAGGGCAGTGCGCGGGTCGGCCATCCGGTCGGCCATGGTGAGCTTGTTGAACCGCTCGTCGCGGGCCAGGTCGTCGACGGGCAGGAACTTCCTCATGACGCACCTCCGGTGGCGGAACCGATCGAGCCCGGGCCGGTGATGCCACCGGCTTCGAGCATGAGCTTCTGCAAGCGGGCCTGATGTGCTGCGGCTCGGTCGACTTCTTCGGGCGTCTCGATGAGCGACTGCAGCAGCATCTCGCCGTCGCGCCAGTCGTCGAACTCGTCCTGGAGGATGAACGTCAGCGAGCGGATGGTGGGCGCATCGGTGATCTGGCTCGTGTTGTTGCGGTGATACGTGTACGCGGCGATGAAGTGGGGGATGAACACCCGGTACACGCCGACGAGCTTCTCGATGGTCTGATCGGCCGCCTCGGGCTCGGTCATCGCCTCGACGAACCGCACCAACGCGTCGTTCGCCGGCTGGGTGAGCCGGTCGGGGTTCATCTCGCGCAGTTCGGGCAGACGCTTGTGCCACAGCTCGGCGTGCCAGGCGTGCTTGTAGCAGTGCGTGCCGAGGCGCATCTTCACGTCGAGCTCGGGCACGGTGGCCACCCAGCCGCCCAGCGCCTCGAACAACTTCATCTCGGCCCACTTGTAGTTGCCGACGCGGCGGGCCGATTCCTCGACATCGAACGAGCCCGGCAACTCGCGTCGGTCCCACGGCGCGAACGGCGCTCTCGGCTTGTACGGATCGGCCACGTCTTCCCCCCGGCGTCACTGTCGGTGTCGACAGTTCGTGTGTCGCTGACTGTCTGGGTCGGTGCTCCCGACCGCAACAGCCCTGGCTCACATTACTGTGCGCCCGTTCCCTGCCGCCATTGCAGTTCGACCCGCCCGAGGTCGGTCGTTGGTGGCCGGTCGAGGCGGTACTCGAGCAGCATCTCGCGCCACCGGCCCGTCACACCCAGCTTGCCCAACAGGGCGCTCACGCCCCACACCACCCGGTCGAGCATCACGAACGAGGCCGGCATGTCGATGACTGCGATCACCTCGGCGTGCGGTCCGTTCACGTCGATGATGCGCGCCACGGTGTCGCGCATGAACTCGCGGTCGAACGTGAACGTGTCGGTGAGGTACGGCCGGTAGGGGCTGCTGACGTAGTCGAACACCGCCTGCGGCGCCAGGCCGTGGCCGGCGCGCAGGAACCCCGAGGTCTCCATCGCCTCCACCAGCCGCTCGGGGTCGCGGTCGACCACGATGGCGTCCATGCACGGCATCAGCCGCTCCCACTCGCCGGGGGCCCACCGCTTCACCATGCCGAAGTCGAGGAACGTCACGTCGCCGTCGGCGGTGAACAGGTAGTTGCCCGGGTGCGGGTCGCCGTTGAACACGCCGAGGCGGTGGATGGCGTGCTGGGCGAACCGCCACACCACCTCGCCGGCGCGCTGGCGGGC
>JBAXSU010000196.1:0-5918 GCA_037130535.1 Actinomycetota bacterium | reverse complement strand
GCGCCACGGCTGCCCAGCACCACTGCTGGCCCCACGGCGCTGGGAGTCCGCATCGTGACGCAGTCGCAACCCGACGACGTGGTGAGCACCGAGACCACGTTGCACATTGGGCCCACCATCGAACGGCGCGTCACGATGCTGCAGCCCGCCGTGCGCACCCGCCGGCGCGCCACCTTCGAGGCCATGATCGAGAACCTCGGCAACGTGCAGGCCAGTTGCCGCATGCACCTCTCCGAGCCCACCAGCCGGCTCGACGGCGACTTCGACCCTCCCGCCGTAGGTATCGAACCCGGCGGCAGCACGCTGGTGCGCCTGCGAGTGCGGGCCCGGCACCAACAGTGGGAGCGCCGGGCGCGGTCCATCCCGTTCGCCATCGAGGTCGACCAGCAGGGGACGCCCACGGTCAGAGCCGCCGCCACGTTCGTGCAGGCCCCGGTGCTGCCCGAACGCCTCTGGTCGCGGCTGGCCGGTGTGGCCCTGCTCGGTGTCGCCCTGGCCGGGCTGTGGTTCGGGGTCATCACACCCGAGATCCGTCGCGCCGCCGAACGGGCGGTGGCCGACATGCCCGGCTCCACGGCCACCGATGTGTCGCCGGTCGCCCCGGTCAGCGTGGTGCCCACCTCCGTACCGCCCACCATCCCCCCCACCGGCGAACGCGGCGAGCCGTTCAGCAGCAGCCTGCCCTCGGGCGCCAAGCTCTCCGAGCAGTCGACACAGACCTACACCGTGCCCGACGGCTCGACGCTGCTCATCACCCAGTACATCGTGCAGAACCCCTATGGCGACGAGGGTTCAGCCATCCTGCGCCTTGGTGCCCTCCGCTTCGAGTACGACATCGCCAACCTCGATGGAATCGACGCCAATCAGGGGTTCGTCGACCCGGTACAGCTGAACGGTGGCGACACCATCACCTTCGAGGTCACCTGTGGCGCCATCGGTCGGGCGGGGGCCGAGACGTGTTCGCCTTCGGCCACGGTGATCGGGCGCCTCATCGCTACCGACGACGTCGGCGTCTGAGCCCCCTGTCGCTGCAACGGTCACGCCGTCGCGACATCAGCTGCCGGCGGGAAGGCCGGTGGGCGAACCGCTGCTGCGGCGCAACACCTCGACATCGGCACGGGCAGACAGATCGCCCACCTGCGCCACGACGGTGCGCTCGCCGCCGCGCTCGCTCGGCCGAGTGGGCAACATCACGAGGAACGACCCCGATGCATCGGCCAATACGGCGACCACCTCGCCCTTGCCATCCGCCCACCCCACGGTGATGGTGGCACCCACGGGGAAGCCCGTGCCGCCCACGCCCACCGGCTCGCCGGCGCGGATGCGCGTGTCGCTGACGTCGAGCTTGGTGTCGCGACGACCCGTCCCGGTGAGCAACACGCTGGTGTACTGACCAGCATCGGCGCCGACCAGCAGGGTGGCAGTGCGGTAGCCGGCATCGGTGGGGGTGAAGGCCACCTCGACCGAACACGACGTCATCGGGTTCACCACGCTGCCGGGGCAGCTGGTGCTGGCCACCGAGAAGTCACCGGCGTTGCGGCCGCCGAACGTGAGCGACGTGATGGTGACCGGCTGGAAGCCGACGTTCTCGACGTCGAATGCAATGGTGGGCGCGGCGGTACCCACAACGGCAGTGGTGAAATCGGCACCCGCGGGCGTGGCCCGCAGATCGGGCGTGCCGCCCGCGCCGGCCATGTCGACGGTGATACTCGAGCCACCCACCACGGCTTCCGACACCGTGATGGTGCCGGTGACCGGGCCGGGCGCGATCGGGGTGAGGATGACGTGCACGGTGCACGACTCGCCGGGGATGACCGGTACCCGCAGCGCACAGGTGCCGCCACTGGCCGCAAACTGCGGGTTCGACGAGGTGACGGTGGCCGGCAGGAACGTCGACGGCCCGTTGTTGCGCACGGCCACGTACCACTCGGGCCCCGCCAAGCCCACCAGCACGGTGCCCACGTCGAGCGAGGCTGCCACCAGTTCGGCCGGACGTTCGACCAGCGCCACCACACGGCCGCCGGCAGCGGCGCTGCCCGACAGGACCCGGTCGGAAGGCAGATCGGCGCCGACGAGGGTGTCGAACACCACCACATGGCCCGACCCGGAGAGGTCGGGGTGTGCGTTCACCGCATCGAGCGGGGTGACCCCGTCGGCGGCGGAGGAGATGCGGCGCATCGTGCCGAGGTCGACAGCGGCCACCACCACATCGCCGTCGTCGGGTTCGACGCCTGCATCCGAGGCGGTTGCGAACAGCGTGCGCGAGCGGGTGACGAAGGCCACCTGGGTACCGTCAGCCGAGATGGCGGCCTGACTGCCACCGGCGTCGGCGGCCACCACAGGCGTCGCTGGGCCGGCCGACTCGCCGACGTCGCCGGGCACCCGGCTGACGAGTGCCAGCACACCGTCGAGTTGGTCGAAGCGATAGACCTGCGCGGGGCAGGTGGGGGTGCACAGCGGCAACTCGGCACCGCCGGCCAGGTCGGCCGAGGGTGACTCGAACGCGATGTAACGTCCGGATGCGGAGATGACCGGACTGTGGGCGCCACCGGCGGCGGGCGTGGCAGCAGCACCGAATGAGGCCGTCGACACCAGGGTGACGGCAGCGGCCGGATCGGTGCTCTCGCGGTCCCACACGTACACCTGGCTGAGGGCGGGACCGCCATCGGCCGGACCGTCCACCCAGTCGGCCACCGGGCGATCGGAGTGAGCATCGGAGGCGAACACCACGTAGCGACCGTTGCCCGACACGTCGGGGTGCCGCTGGCCGACGTAGCTGACGTCGTCGTCGGTGGGAGCGACCGGCGGGGTACCGGCCACCGTGGTGGTGCGGCCTTCCTCGCCCAGTGGAACGGCGAGGTCGACCACGCTCACCTGCAGCAGACTGCTCTTCGCTCCGGGCGACAGGTGGGTGTAGACCACGAGCGAACCGGCGGCGGAGACTGCAGGCGTCTCGGTGGGCACCGCACTGTCGGAGGCCGTAGTGCCGTCGGTATCGGTGGTAGCGGTCGACACCAGCTCCCAATCGCCGGGTGTGCCGCCGCAATGGGGCAGCACCAGGCGGTAGACGTCCCAGCGCGAACCCGCGTCGTCGTCGCGGAACAGGTCGTAGGCCAGCTCGGTGACGACCACCACCGCACAGCCGTCACCGCTGATGACCGGCCGCACGCTGTCGCCACTGCGGATGTCGTCAGCAGCAGCGGTGAGTTCGACGACCGCCGGCTCGTCGGGGCCGGGCCTGCGGTCGCGCAGGTACACCGTGCTGGTGCGCGGCACCCCGTTGGCGCCGACGGTGTCGTCGACCGGCAGACCCTCGTACACCACCCATCGACCGTCGTCGGACACGGTCGGATGTGCACCGTGCACCTCGGCCGTGGCGGCCGGGGCGGTGGAACCACCATCACCCTCGGCAGCGCGCGACACCAATGCGGCCTGGGCGAATGTGCCCACGCCGGCCGCTACTGCGACGACCCCTGCAGACAGGAGCCACCGCCGACGGTGGTGAGGTGTACGCATGCTGAACTCGATCCTGAAGACAGTGAGGCTAGGACGCTGCAAATGCACGGATGATGGCGGAAACGACACCTGACAGTGAATGATCGGTGGCCACAGAGGAAACCCTGAGACCGGAATCCTCCACGTCGCGGGCTGTCTGCGGTCCGATGGCCACCACCACCGGTGGCGCTGCGTCACCCATCGCAGCCGCCCAGGCCCTCGCCTGCGAGCCGCTGGTGAAGGCCACGGCGTCGGCGCGCAGCACCGCCAGCTGCTGCGCGGCACTCAGACGGACCGGCCGCGACACGTGCGTGTCGAGCCGGTCGACGCTCCAGCCGCGGCTCGCCAGGCCAGAGGTGAGGGTGGGTGCACCGTCGCGGGCCTGGGCGACGAGGACCCGGGGTGTGTGCCCGCCTGCTGTGGATACAGGCGCTGCTGGGAACACGGCGAGCAGCCCGTCGGCGCTCTGGCGTTCGGCCACCAGGTCGGTGGGGCCCAGTGCCGACGCCGTGGTGGCACCCACCGCCGCGACGCGCAACCTGGCACGGTCGGTTTCGGCCGAGCGGCGGACCAGTGCGCCGGCAACACGGCGGGCGGCGTGCGCCGAGGCCACCACCACCCAGTCGCCATCGGACAGCCGGTCGATCGCGGCTGCCACCTGGGCGGCAGTGGCCACGTCGACGATCTCGATCAATGGCATCACCACTGTCGCAGCACCGGCGGCCTCCAGCAATTCTGCAAGCTCCGACGCACCCTCGACCGGTCGGGTGACCACCACCGTGCGCCCCGCCAGCGGGCCGGGTGCCGGGTGGTCAGTCATCGCCCGCCTCGGCGCGCATGGCGGCGGCAAGTCGGGCCGCCACATCGATGGCGGCCGGGCCGGCGGGTACGGCCAGCGTGCGACGCACAGCGGTATCGACGCCGCCCAGGAACGCGTGCAGCGTGGTGCCGTCGCACCAAGCACCCACCGGCAGTGAGCACCCGGTGCCGAGGGTGGCCAGGAATGATCGCTCCACCATCACCGCTCGCCGAGTCGGCGCGTCGTCGACCGCCGCCAACAGCGCATGCATCGCAGCGTCGTCGCTGCGACACTCCACCGCCACACACCCCTGGCCGATGGCAGGTACGAACGCCGCCGGGTCGAGCGTCTCGGCGATGCGGTCGGTGAGGCCGACGATCTCGAGCGCCGCCACCGCCATCACGATGGCGCCGTCGTCGGGCACCTTTCCGAGTCGGGTCTGGATGTTGCCGCGCAGTTCGGCAAAGACCAGATCGGGTCGCACAGCTGCCAATTGGGCGCGACGCCGCACCGAACCGGTGGCCACCGTGGCGCCTGGCGCCAAGTCGGCGAGCCGGGCGCCCACCAGTGCGTCGGCCGGGTTGCGGCGGGCGCAGAACGCACCGATGGTGAGCCCGTCGGCCGGCGCCGACGGCAGGTCCTTGGCCGAATGTGCCGCCAGGTCGGCTCGCCCGTCGAGCACCGCGCGCTGCACCTCTTTCACGAACACTCCCTGCCCGCCGATGGTGTGCAGGGGCACGTCCTGACGCTGGTCGCCCGTCGTCTCGACGAACACCAGCTCCACGGTCGTGCCCGGCGCTGCGGCTACGAGCGCATCGGCCACAGCCTGGGCCTGGGTGCGCGCCTGCAGGCTGCTGCGGGTGGCGATGCGCACGATCGCGTTCGACGACTCGTTCACGGCGCGGCTCAGTGCAGGTCGAACAGGTCGCGCACCGCAGCGGCATTGCGCTCGCCCTGCGGGGTGCCCGCATCGTCTTTCAGGCGCACCGACGGCTGGTGCAGCAACTTCGCGACGATGCCCTTGGTGAGCGCCTCGACCGCAGCGCGCTGCGTGGGGTCGAGCGAAGCGAGGCGGCTGGCGAAGCGCTCGAGTTCGGCCTGGCGGATGTGCTCGGCGTGCTCGTGCAGACCGGCCACCAGCGGGGCGGCCTGGCGGGCCACCGCGTCGACACCGAAGCGCTCGACCTCTTCTCCGACGATGCTGCGCACATGGTCGACCTCGTGGGCGCGCAGGGCGAGGCCACGTGCGGCCCACTCGCGCAGGTCGTCGAGATCGAGCAGCGTGACGCCCGGCAGCGACGCGGCGGCGCTGTCGACGTTGCGGGGCACGGCAATGTCGACGATGAGCAACGGTGCGGTGGCGCCACGGCGTGCCTCGGCGAGCAGGTCGGCGCCCACCACCACCGTGCCGGCTCGGCTGCAGGTGAGCAGCACATCGGCCTCGGCGAGGGTGCGGTGGTACTGGTCGAAGGGCACCACGGTGCCACCGACGCGCCGGGCCAACTGCTCGGCCCGCTCATGGGTGCGGTTGGTGACGGTGATGTCGGTGGCGCCGGCACCCACCAGCGCCACGGCCACACCTTCACCCATCTCGCCGGCGCCGAGCACCAGCACGCGGCGACCG
>JBAXSU010000195.1:0-5950 GCA_037130535.1 Actinomycetota bacterium | reverse complement strand
GGGTCGCCCGGGCTGCGGCCGTCGATGTGCATCGAGTAGTTCTCGATGCCGTTGCAGTAGCCCACCTCCTGGATCATCTCGAGGTCGTACTGGGTGCGCATGCGCAAGCGCTGCGCCTCGAGCAGTTTGCCCTCGGCCTCGAACTGCGCGAGGCGCTGCTGCAGTTCGGCCTCGATGCCCACCACGGCACGCCGCATGCGCTCTTCGCCCGCCACGTAGTGCGTGGCCGGGAACACCATCACCTCGGTGAGGTCGCGCAGGGTTTCGCCCGTGAGCGGATCGATGACGGTGATGCGGTCGACGGTGTCGCCGAACATCTCGATGCGCAGCACGGTCTCGTCGTACGACGGGTGGATCTCGATGGTGTCGCCGCGCACCCGGAACTTGCCACGCCCGAGGGTCATGTCGTTGCGGTCGAACTGCAGGTCGACCAGGCGGCGCAGGATGCTGCGCTGGTCGTAGTCGACGCCGGTGTGCAGTTCGAGCAACTGCCCCCGGTACTCCTCTGGGTTGCCCATGCCGTAGATGCAGCTGACCGAGGCGACCACGATGGTGTCGCGCCGGGTGAGCAGTGCCGCGGTGGCCGAGTGCCGCAACCGATCGATCTCGTCGTTGATCGACGAGTCCTTCTCGATGTACGTGTCGCTCGACGGGATGTACGCCTCGGGCTGGTAGTAGTCGTAGTAGCTGACGAAGTACTCGACCCGGTTGTTCGGGAAGAACTCGCGCATCTCCTGGGCCAACTGCGCGGCGAGCGACTTGTTGGGGGCGAGGATGAGGGTGGGCCGCTGCACCTGCTCGATGGTCCACGCGATGGTGGCGCTCTTGCCCGACCCGGTGATGCCGAGCAGTGTCTGGAAGCGGTCGCCCCGGGTGATGCCCTCGGTCAGTTTGGCGATGGCGGTGGGCTGATCGCCCGCAGGCTGGAACTCCGACACCACACGGAACGGTTCCTGGGCGACGGTCTCGACAGCCATGCCCCGAGCCTACCCGCAACAACTCAGACGCAGAACGCCTGTTCGATATGGCACGATGGCGCCATGATCACCCTGCCGCTGCACACCGAGCGACTCGTGCTCCGCATGGTCGGCCTCGACGACGCCCCCACGCTCGCCGCGTACCGCAGCGACCCCGATGTCGCCCGTTACCAGGACTGGCCGCTCCCCTACACCGCCGACCAGGCCACCGAATCCATTCGCCGCCAGGCACACCTCGCCGGCCCCACGGTGGGCGAGTCGGTGCAGGTGGCCATCGAACTCGACGGCGCGATGATCGGCGATCTCTACGTCGGCATCGGCGACCTGGTCGACGGCGGCGCTCAGGTCACCTTCGGTTACACCCTCGCCACTGCACACCAGGGCCGGGGCTTCGCGCTCGAGGCGGCCGAGGCGATGGTCGACGCACTGTTCGAGCACACGCCCGTGCATCGCATCGAGGCCACGCTCGATCCGCTCAACATCGCCTCGATGCGTGTACTCGACCTGCTCGGCTTCTAACGCGAGGGCGTGGCGCGTCGGTCGGTGCCCATCCGCGGCGAGTGGCTCGACGACCTCCGCTACGGACTGCTGCGCGAGCAGCATGCAGCCTGGAAGGCCCGCCCGAGGTCGGCGGCCGCCGTGCGATTCGTCGAACTCGACGCCCACGTCGTCCGCACCTACGGCGGACTCGTGGTGCACCCGCACCAGGAGCAGTTCGTCGCGAGCGTCCGCACCTCGTTCGGCGATGCACTGTTCCCCGAGGTGGTCGATGGCGCCGCGCTCGTGCCGTGGCTGCGCGGTATCGAGGCCGTCGCGGCCGACGGCTCGCCCCATCCGGCCGGGTTCGTCATGCTCGCCCAGGCCACCGACGCCCATCCCGAGCCCTACCTGTGGCGACTGGCGATCGATCGGTGGTGGCAGCGCGCCGGTGTGGGCCGCGCCGTGCTCGACGCCCTCGTGGCCATGCTGCGCAGCGACGGCCACCCAGCGCTGCTGGTCAGCTGGGTCGACGGTATCGGCGGGCCGCGCCGCTTCTACGAGCGCTACGGCTTCGTCCCCACCGGCCATCTGATCGACGACGAGATCGAAGCCCGCCTCCCCCTCTGACCCGCGATGAGCAACCTGCGCAGCAGGTGCGCACACCGCTCATCGCCCGGCGCGCACCCCCCGGCGCGATGAGCAACCTGCGCAGCAGGTGCGCACACTGCTCATCGCGGTGGGAGTTGGAAGTCGGGTGGGAGTTGGGGCAGGGCGGTGAGCCATTCCCACAGCGAGTCGAGCTGCGGGGCGAGCGCATCGAGATCACCCGAGTTGTCGACCACGAAGCCGGCCGTCGCCAGGCGCTGCTCGCGGGTGGCCTGCTTGGCGATGCGGGCCCGCGCGTCGGCCTCGTCGAAGCCGCGGAAGCGCACCAGTCGCTCGACCTGCGTCTCCACCGGCACGTCGACCACGACAATGCCTTGCAGCCCCGGGCGAGGGTTCTCGGTGAGCAGCGGAATGTCGAGCACCACCACTCGGTCGGTGTCGCGGGCCTCGAGCACACGGCGGTTGGTCTCGGCCCCGATGGCCGGATGCACGATGCCGTTCAGGTCCTTCAGGGCATCGGGATCGCTGAACACGATCGACGCCAACGCCGGCCTGTCGAGCGCCCCATTGGCCTGGAGCACATCGCTGCCGAACCGTTCGGCCAACTTCGCCAGCACGGGTGAGCCCGGCGCCTGCACCTCACGGGCGATGGCATCGGCGTCGACGATGAGCGCGCCGCGCTCGGCCAGCGCGGCGCTGACGGTGGACTTGCCCGAACCGATACCACCGGTGAGACCGACGAGGATCATGTCGCTCCTTCACGTCCGGCCGACGAGGCGGCTCCCCACCGACGGCACCTCACTACTATGCACGGCGGTGAGCCACCCCGACCAGATCGACCCCGACGGCCGGACGAACGCGGTGGGCGGCGACCGGTCGGCAGTGAGTTGGCCGCTCGTCGAACGCCGCCAGGAACAGCACTCGGCGCCGCCACCCGAGGCGATCACGACCCCGCTGTGGCCATTCCGCCTCCTCGCGCTCGCCGGCGCCCTGCTGCTGAGTCGGAGCGACCTGCAGGACGCGAGCCCTCGCATCATCGCCGGCCTGGCTGCCGCTGCGCTGTGCACGCTGGCCCTCATCGGTCGGCCGACGCCGTCCATCGGGCCACACACCTTCCGCCGGGTGTTGCTCGAACTCGCCGCGTTCACGCTCATCGTGATGCTCACCGGGGCATGGCAGTCGCCGTTGGCCATCATGCTCGTCCCGACGGCGATGCTGGCGGGGTTTGCCCTCGGACCACGTGCGGCGCTCGCCCTCATCGGTGCCACCTCGGTGATCGTGTCGGTGCAACACGTCGTCCAGTCGGCGCTGCGTCCGGGCATCGAGCGGAGCCTGCTGTGGACCGGCCTGCTCGCCCTGGTGGCGTTCACCTGTGGTCTGACCCAACAGGCGGCCGCGACAGCCACTCGTCAACGCGAGCAGGCATTGGCTCGCGTCTCGCAACTGGCCGAAGCCAACGCCCTGCTCTTCGCGCTGCAGCGCTTGGCCCAGACGCTGCCGGCCTCGCTCGACCTCGACGACGTCGTGAACTCCACCCTGCTGCGTGTGCGCACCCTGGTACCCGCCGACGCCTTGGCGGTGTACCTGGCCGACGAGGCCGACGGCCGACTCGAGCGCTACCGCGCCGAGGGCGACGACCTCCCCGGCACGATCGAACTCGCCACGGCGCCACCCAGTATTCGGGCATCGCTCGACGCGCCACGTACCTCGCTGCTGAGCCGTCTCGAACCCGGCGCCGGCCTGGCACCTGACAGCGGCAGCGCCATCTACACAGCACTGCGTGCTCGCGGTACCGCCGTCGGCCTGCTGGTGATCGAATCTCGCCAGGCCGGCACCCACGACCAGCAGCACGCCGAGGTGGTGCACGGTCTTGCCGAACCGTTCGGCATCGCCATCGACAACGCCCGCCTGTTCCGCCGCATCCGTGTGTCGTCGGCCGACGAGGAGCGTGGCCGCATCGCTCGCGACCTCCACGACCGGGTGGGCTCGTCGCTCGCCTTCCTCGGGTTCGAGATCGACCGGGCCCAGCACCTCGCAGCCGACGGTGACGAGATCGGGCCCGTGCTCGACGAACTACGCACGCACCTCACCGAGGTGGTGCGCGATGTCCGCGAGACCCTGCACGACCTGCGCAGCGATGTGTCCGGCGAGCGGTCGCTCGCCGACGCACTCCAGCAACACCTCACCCGGGTGGAGGAGCGCAGTGAGCTCGCCACCCACCTCGTCGTCGACGCCTCCGAGCGCCTCCCCACCGGCACCGAGCGCGAACTGTGGCGACTGGCCCTCGAGGCCATCACCAACGTGGAACGGCACGCCGCAGCCAGCACCGTCACCGTCCGCCTGTCGATCGGCCCCGACCGGGCAGTACTCGCGGTCGGTGACGACGGCGTCGGGCTCAACCCCAACGGCATTGCGGCCGATAGGTACGGCATGATCGGCATGAGAGAGCGAGCGGCCGCCATCGGGGCGATCATCCGCTTCGAGTCGTCTCCCGGCACCGGCACCACGGTGACCGTGTCGCTCGACCGCGAGCCGGAGGGCCTCTCGTGAACACCGGCGCCGTGTCGGTGGTGCTGGTCGACGACCACACCATGCTGCGCCAGGGCCTGCGACGATCGCTGGAGACCGAGGGCATCACTGTGGTGGCCGAGGCATCGAACGGCGACGAGGCGGTGCGCGTGGCACTGGCCACCAAACCGTCGGTGGTGCTGATGGACGTGTCGATGCCCGAGGTCGATGGCATCGAGGCCACCCGCCAGCTGCTTCGAGCCGACGCCCGCCAACGGGTGGTGATGCTGACCATGCACGTCGACCGCACCGTGATCGAGCGAGCGATGAAGGCCGGTGCCGTCGGCTACATCACCAAGGACTCCAGCGTGAAAGAGGTGGCGCTCGCGGTGCGTATGGCAGCCAACGGCGACCGCATCATGTCGCCGCGTCTCGCCGGCGTGATGGCCGACCGCCCGCCCACCGACGACGCGAGCCGCCTGTCGCCGCGCGAGGAAGAGTTGCTGCAGTACGTCGCCGACGGCCTGTCGACCACCGACGTGGCCGACCGGATGTGCATCAGCCCGAAGACGGTGAAGAACCACCTCGCGTCGATCTACGACAAACTCGATGCGCGTGACAAGACGCAGGCGGTGCTGACCGCCGTGCGTCTTGGCATCGTCACGTTGGCCTAGGGCCGACCAGCGGCCCCCGGCACCCAGGCCGGATCAGCCCTCGGCGTCGTCGGCAACCTCGGGGGCCGCAGCGGCTTCGGGAGCCTCCGCACCTTCGGGAACCTCGCCCTCAGCGCCACCCTGTTCCTTGTAGTACTCGGCCCAGGCGGCCTCGCGCTCGGCATCATCGGTGCCGGCGGTCCAGTTGCCCTGCTCGTCGACGGCGAAGTGCTGGCGGTACTCCTCGGCCAGCTCGCCACCCTCGGCGGCCTGCTTGATCGACAGGCTGATGCGGCGACGGGCCAGGTCGAGATCGATGATCTTCACCCACAGCTCTTCGCCCGGGGTGACGACCTGCTCGGGCGAGTCGACGTGGTGGGCGCTCATCTCGGAGATGTGCACCAGACCCTCGATGCCTTCGCCCACCTGCACGAACGCACCGAACTGCACCAGCTTGGTGACACGGCCGTAGACCAGCTGGCCCACCTCGTGCGAGCCGGCGAACTCCTGCCACGGATCCTGCTGGGTGGCCTTCAGCGACAGGCTGATGCGCTCGCGGTCGAAGTCGACATCGAGCACCTGCACCGTGACGGGGTCGCCCACGGCCACGACCGCACCCGGGTGGTCGACGTGCTTCCACGACAGCTCGCTGACGTGGATGAGGCCGTCCATGCCGCCGAGGTCGACGAACGCACCGAACGACACGACGCTCGACACCACACCCTC
>JBAXSU010000194.1:0-6075 GCA_037130535.1 Actinomycetota bacterium | reverse complement strand
CCGGTCTTCAGCACGATCTCGCGCGGGTCGAGCGGCTTGCCGGTGGCGTGGGCCGGGCACACGCTGGTGCAGCGGCCGCACATGGTGCAGGCGTCGGTGTCGAGCAACTGCTTCCAGGTGAAGTCTTCCACCACGCTGGCGCCGAACGTCTCGAGCGAGGTCTCGGTGAGGTTGGGCATCGCCCGCATCGCACCCTTCGGGCGCTCGCGATCCTTGAGGTACATGTTGAGCGGCGACGTGAACATGTGGCGCAGCATCGTGATGGGCAAGATGGCCAGGAACACGATGAAGCTGACGACATGGGCGACCCACATGATCTGGTGCCACAGTTCGAGGTTGGCGGCCGACATGCCGGTGAACAGGTTGCTCAGCGGGTAGCCGATGAAGCTCCACTTCTCGAAGCTGGGCTGACCGGTCTCGGCGATGCGGAAGCCTTCGGCAAGGAAGCCGGTGACGCCGAGCACGAAGAACGTGGCGAGGATGAGCGCATGCTCGGGCTTCGACTTGATGCGGATGCGGTACGGGCGCTGCACGTAGCGGCGCACGACGGCCCACACGATGCCGACGAGGAAGACGAGACCGGCGAGGTCGCCGATGAACGCGTAGGCCATGTACACGCGGCCGTGCAGGAACTTGAGATCTTCGGGCAACTGGTGGTCGACCTCGAGCACGGTGGTGACACCGAGCAGCACGAGGAAGCCGAAGTAGATCATCGAGTGCATCAGGCCGGCGGCCGAATCGCGCAGCAGGGTGCGCATGTACACACCGGCGCGGAAGTCGGCGAGGCGACGCTTCACGTTCTTCGGCGTGGTGCGGCGACGGTCGGGGGCGCCGCGCTCCCAGTTCTTCACCCGATCGGCGAAGGCGAACGAACCCCACACCAGCAGCACCGGGATGACCGTGTAGAAGGCCACCTGGAGGGCGCCGGGGATGCCGTCGAACACCTCACGAGTGACGTCGCTGGTGCTGTGCCACTTGGTGAACTGCGGCACGATGCCCGACACGAGCGTGAACACGCCCATGAAGCATCCGATGGCGATGACGAGCTGATGGGGCTTGATGCGCTTGGGACCCTTGTCGGCCGGCGCGGGAGACGACGCGTGCGTACTCATGACGTGGCCGACTGTAGTTCGCCGAGGGGCGCGCGCTCACGCCCACAGGCCGCGTGTCACGCGACCCGGTACCGACTGATCAGCCGAAGTACTGGCGGTCGAGGTCGCGGATGCGGCCAGCGAGCGATGCGAGCAGCTTGTGCGCCAGCGCCGGCACCTGGTCGACGACACCCAGGAACGACCGCTGATCGAGCAGGAGGAAGGTGCAATCGGTCTCGCACGTGACGGTGGCAGTACGCGGGCCGTGGTCGAGCAGTGACAACTCGCCGACAATGGTGCCGGGCCCGAGCGAGGCCACCTTCTTGCCGTTGCGCTTCACTTGCACCGTGCCGCTGAGCACCACGAATGCCTCTCGTCCGGTCTGGCCCTGGTCGACGATGAGCGAGCCAGCGGGCATCGACACCTCGTCACCCGCCTTCGCGATCTTCTCCAGATCCTTCTGCGTGCAACTCTGGAAGAGCGGGACGTTTCGAAGGTTGTCGACATATGCCTTTTTGCTCGCCATGGCGGCGAGCATAGACCGCTCGTGAACTCGTGCGTGACGAGTCGTTCGTCGCTGCCGTCAGTGCCGGCCAGCTTGCGCCGCGACGGCCGCGATGGCGGCAGCGATGGCCTCCGGGTCGCCGAGGTACTCGGCGCTCGTGGTGGTGAGCGAATCGTCGAACGTGTACCGCCGCGGTGCGCCGGTGGGGATGTTTACCTCGGCGATCTCGTCGGCCGAGATGTGCTCGAGATGCATCATCAGCGCGCGCAGGCTGTTGCCGTGAGCCGTGACGAGCACGTCGAGGCCGGATCGCAACTGCGGCACGATCTCGTCGTACCAGTACGGCAGCACGCGAGCGACGACGTCTTTCAGGCACTCGCTCGCAGGCAGCACATCAGGCGCCAGGCGGGCGTAGCGCGCGTCGTTGCGCGGATGCTCGGGGCTGTCGAGGCCCACCGGCGGCGGCGGGACGTCGTAACTGCGCCGCCACAGCTTGGTCTGCTCGGGCCCATGGCGGTCGGTTGTGGCCTTCTTGTCGAGGCCCTGCAGGGCGCCGTAATGACGCTCGTTCAGCCGCCAGTGGCGCTGCACCGGCAACCACACCATGCCCATCGCGTCGAGCGCGAGATTGCAGGTGACGACCGCTCGGGTGAGCAGTGAGGTGTGAGCAACGTCGAACCGCACCCCAGCCTCGGCCATCGTGTGGCCTGCCGCCGTGGCCTCGCCGATGCCCTTGTCGGTCATCGGCACGTCGTGCCAGCCGGTGAAGAGGTTGAGCTTGTTCCACTCGCTCTCGCCGTGGCGGAGCATCACCATGGTTCCCGTCATGTCAGCGATCGTAGGGCCGCGATCAGCAGTCGAGACGGTCCTTGATGTCGGCCACGACACCGTTGATCTGGCCGACTGCTCGGTCGACCACCTCGGTGGCGCCCTGTGGGTCGCTGTCGTAGGCCTTCGACGCGAGATCGAGTTGATTGGCAGCATCGTCGATGCGCGCGTATGCGTCGCCGGGGATTGCGTCGAGTGGCAGCTCCTTCACCACCGACGCGACGGTGTGCGCCACACCGGCCAGGTTGGCGATGGAGTCGGTGGACAGGTTGCCGGTGTTGTCGAGGCCTTTTCTGGCGAGGTCGAGCCCGGTGCAGCTGGCAGCGCCAGCTGCTTCCGATACCGCCTTTTCGGCGAGGCCGCACGAGGTGGCACCGACGGTGAGCAGACCGAGCGACAGCACGAGGGCGACGCGGTGGTGGGAACGCAGCACGATCATCCCTCCATACTGTCCGGAACGCAGGCCGTTGTGCCGTCGGGTGGCAGCGGTAACGTCGCAGGCCGTGACCATCGCCTACGCCTTCGACCGCTATCTCCGCTACGACGAGTACACCCAGTGGCTGCACGAACTGGCTGCCCAGCACCCCGGCCTGCTCAGCATCGAGAGCTACGGCCGCTCGCACGAGGGACGCGACCTGTGGTTGGCCACCATCACCGATGCCGACACCGGCGCGCACGACACCAAGCCGGCGCACTGGATCGACGCCAACATCCACTCGATCGAGGTAACCGGCGGCGTGGCGGCGCTGCACATCATCCACCACCTCGTTACCGGCTTCGGCACCGACCCGACGGTCACTCGGGCACTGCGCAGCCGCACCTTCTACATCGCGCCGCGTGTGAACCCCGACGGTGTCGAGTGGGTGCTCGCCGACTCGCCGCAGCACCGTCGCAGCAGTACCCGCGCCTGGCCGTGGCGCGACGCCCACCGTGCGCCCGGCCTGCACAAGCGCGACATCGATGGCGACGGCCGCGTGCTCACGATGCGGGTACCCGACCCCAACGGCGCCTGGACGGTGTCGAGCCTCGACCCGCGGCTGATGGCACCTGTGCCGCTCGACGGCACCGAGCCGGGCACCGTGCGGTACCGACTGCTGAACGAGGGCGAACTGCTCGACTACGACGGGTTCACGGTTCCCACCCCGGCACCCCCGCAGGCGCTCGACATGAACCGCAACTTCCCGGCTGGCTGGGGCACGACGGTGCCCGGCAGCGGCGACCACCCGCTGAGCGAGCCCGAGATCGACGGCCTGGTGCGGGCCATCGTCGCCCGGCCGAACATCTGCGGCTACAACGCCTTCCACACCAGCGGCGGCGTACTGCTGCGGCCGTCGAGCACCAAGCGCGACGGCGACCTGCCGCCCCTCGACGTGTGGGCCTGGAAGGAACTGGGTGTCCGCGGCACCGAACTCACCCGCTACACGGTGCACTCGGTGTTCGAGGACTTCACATGGGACCTCAGCGAGACCATGAGCGGCGCCGCCGACGACTGGGTGTACGAACACCTGGGTGTGTTCGGCTGGACCACCGAGTTCTGGGACCTGCTGCAGGTGGCCACCGGGACCAAGCAGTCGACGAAGATGTGGTACACCGGCCCCACCGAGGCCGAAGAGCACGCCGTGCTGCAGTGGGCCGATGTGCACCACCCGCAGATCTACGTCGACTGGTACGCGTTCGACCACCCGCAGCTCGGCCGAGTCGAGCTGGGCGGTTGGGACGACATCCAGTCGTGGATCAACCCGCCGATCGCCCTGCTGGCCGAGGAAGTGAAGGGGCACGCCGAGTTCGCGATCTACCAGGCGCTCGCCGCACCGGAACTGGAGCTGTTGCACACCCGCGCCGTCGCCCTCGGTGGCGACACCTGGCGGGTGGAGGTGGGTATCGCCAACACCGGGTGGCTGCCCACCTACATCAGCGAGCAAGGCCTCAAGACCGGCCGGGTGCTGCCCATCAGCGCCACGCTGTCGGGCGCCACGGTGGTGGGTGGCCCAGCCCGTATCGAGCTCGGCCAACTGTCGGGCCGACTGCGGGCCCGCTTCGAGGCATGCAACGACGGCACACCCGACCGGGTGCTCGCCACCTGGGTGCTGCAGGCCGCCGCGGGCGCCAGCGTCGCCATCTCGGTCGCCCATCAGCGCGCCGGACGCGTCGACACCTCCGTCACGTTGAGCTGAGCCGTCACGTTGAGCTGAGCCGGCACGTTGAACTGAGCGCGTCAGGGCCGGCGCGGCAGGCGCACGGCCACATCGAGACCGCCGCCCGGCCGGTTGGCCAGGGCAACCGATCCACCGCTCGCCCGGGCGAGGTGGTCGACGATCGCCAAGCCCAGCCCCGACCCCTGATGGGTGGCATCGGGGGCGCGCCAGAACCGGTCGAGGGCGTGTGCCAGTTGGGCCTCGGTCATGCCCGGCCCGCGGTCGAGTACGTGCACCGTCACCGTTGCGGGTGCGCTGCGGTCGACGGCCACCTCGATGGCGGTGCCGTCGCCCACGATGCTGATGGCGTTGTCGAGCAGGTTGTCGATGATCTGCTCGAGCGCGTGTGGCACCGCCGTCGCCATGGTGCCGGTTGCCGTCGCCGCAGGAGCAGCCTGCACGGTGATGCCGCGCTCGAGCGCCAGTGGCGCCCACATCTCGACACGCTCGGCCACCACGTTGCCCACGTCGACGGGTTCAGCAGCCATCGTCGTCCGCTCGGCGCGCGCCAGCATGAGCAGCGCCTCGATCAGGCGCTGTAACCGTTCGGTCTCGGCGCTTGCCGCCTCGATGCGTTCACGTGCTCCGTCGGGGTCGGTGCCGATCATGTCGCCCGCCCGCTCGAGTTGCAGCCGGAGGGCGGTGAGCGGTGTGCGCAGCTGGTGCGACGCATCGCCCGCGAACGCCCGCTGCTGGTCGAGCAACTCGTTCACCCGGGCCGTCATCGTGTTGAACGATTCGGCGAGTTGGCGCACCTCGGGCGGTCCCTCGTCGTTCGCGGCGCGGCTGGCGAGATCGCCCGCCGCGACCCGCTCGGTGGTGCGCTGCAGTCGGCGGATGGGGCCGGTGATGGTGGCGGCCATGAACAGCGCCGCCACGCCAGCACCGACGAGGGAGATGAGTGCCACGAGCACCAGGCCGCGCAGTTTCTCACCGGCCCGGTCGTCGATGACCGACGCGGGGTAGGTGATGCGCACCGACCCCACCACGTTCGGCCCCGAGCGCACGGGAACCGCCACATAGGCGAGGTCGGTACCGAGCGTGTTCGAGTACCGCTCGCCCGTGACGGGGAGGCCGGTGAGCGCAGCGGCGATCTCGGGGCGGTTCGAGTAGTCGGCCCCCACCCGCGACTCGTCGTCGCTGACCGCAACGGCGATACCTGCATCGTCGGTGACCACTACCTGCGCACCGTCGCGGGCGCGGTACAGGTCGACCGTGGCCTGCAGTTGGGTGGTGTCGCCACCGTCGTCAGCCGACAGCAGGTCTTCGGCCGAGCCACCGATGACGAACGCGTCGCGTTCGAGGCTGGCGAGCAGTCGGTCGCGTTCCACCCCGCGTACGTACGAGGCGAGCGGGACGTCGTGGGCAACCAGCACGACGATGGTGACACCCACGAAGGCGGCGAGCAGCCGCCACTTCACGCCGGCGGCTCCAGGCGGAAGCCGACACCGCGGAC
>JBAXSU010000193.1:0-6136 GCA_037130535.1 Actinomycetota bacterium | reverse complement strand
GGGTGAGGCCGACGACCTGCAGGGCCTGGCCGTGTACCTGGCATCCGACGCAAGTACCTACATGACCGGGCAGGCGCTCACCGTGTGCGGAGGCCAGAGCATGTGGGCCTGAGTCGACCGGGCGGGTACTGCTACGGTCGCCCGCATGGACGTCCAGACACTGTTTTCGGTTCGCGGCAAGGTCGCACTCGTCACCGGCGGGTCGCGAGGAATCGGCGAGATGATCGCCGCCGGCTTCCTGGCCAACGGCGCCAAGGTGTACATCAGTTCGCGCAAGGCAGCGGCGTGCGACGCCACCGCGGCGCGGCTCAGCGACACCTACGGCGGCGAGTGCATCGCGCTGCCTGCCGATGTCGCCAACGTGGCCTCGATCGAGCAGTTGGCTGCTGCGCTGGGTGAGCGCGAGTCGAAGCTCGACGTCCTCATCAACAACGCCGGTGTGTCGTGGGGTGCGCCACTCGACACGTTCCCCGAGGCCGGTTGGGACAAGGTGATGGACACCAACGTGAAGGGTGTCTTCTACACGATCCAGAAGTTGCTGCCGTTGCTCGAGGCTGCTGGTACCGCCGACGACCCGGCTCGGGTGGTGAACATCGGCTCGATCGACGGCATTCGCCTGCCGGTGTTCGACACCGTGAACTACGGCCCGTCGAAGGCCGCCGTGCACACACTCACCCGGCAACTCGCTGCCCGGCTCGTGAAGCGCAACATCATCGTCAACGCCATCGCCCCGGGGCCGTTCCCCACCTGGATGCTCAGCACGGGTGTGGGCACGGGCGGCGACGTCGACAACACCGACTGGAGTGCGATCGGTCGCCACAACCCCCGTGGCCGGGTGGGTACCCCCGAAGACATCGCCGGCCTGGCCATCTTCCTGTGTTCGCGTGCGGGCGCCTTCACCGTGGGCGAAGTCATCACCTGCGACGGCGGCACCGCCATCAGCTGACGTTGCGCCGCCAGTCCTCGCCGATGTCGCCCTGCGGCGTTTGTGAGCAAACCCCGGTTGTGCGGGGATGCGCTCACAAACGCAGGGTCGAGGAGCGCGCCGCGATGCGGCGATTGTGAGCGGACCCCGGTTGTGCGGGGATGCGCTCACAGACGCTGAGGGGCCGGGTTGGGGGTGGGTCAGGCGCGGGAGAACTCGCGCAGGACGCGGCCGGGGCGGGCTCCCGTGTGGGAACCCTGCTGGGTGACGACCTGGCCGTTCACGATGGTGGCGGCGTAGCCGGTCGAGCCCACCCGCAGGCGACCCTTGCCACCGGGGAAGTCGTTCACGTACTCGGGCTGGCCCACCTGGATGGCATCGGCGTCGAACACGTTGATGTCGGCGAAGTTCCCCGGGGCAAGCGTGCCGCGGTCGACGAGGCCCAGCACCGCGGCGGCCTGGCCGGTGAGCTGGTGGACGGCTTTCGGCAGGCTGACCACGCCACGCTCGCGCTGCCAGTAGGCGAGGTAGTGGGTGGTGGCGTCGGCATCACAGATCTGCCCGGCGTGGGCGCCGGCATCGCCGAGGCCCGGGTACACGTGGTCCATCGTGAGGAACTCGCCCAGCAGGTGGGTGCCGCGGTTGAAGTACCACATGTTGAACATCTCGTGGCCGTCGCTGGCGATGAGGCGGTCGATGACGACCTCCACCGGGTCGACGCCTGCGGCCGCAGCGAGGTCGGCCACCGACAGGCCACCGTCGATGTGGTACTCGGGTACGGCGCCGACGCCCAGCGGGTACACCTGGTCGGCGCGATGGTTCAGCCCCTTGGCCTTGCCCTCGGCGACGAGGTCGGCGCGGGTGGAGGCATCCTTCAGCGCGGCGACACGATCGGCCAGGGTGGGCAGCGTCATCACCGCGGCCCAGGCGCGGCCGCGCACCGGAGGAATCTGGAACAGGCCCATCAGGCTGCCGCTGGGGCGGGTCATCGAGGCGGTGGTGACTCGGCCGGCGTTGGCGCGGGTGTCGTTGAGGAACGACTGGTAGAAGTCGATGGTGGTGGGGCTGCCATCGCCCACGCCGCCCGAGAACAGCACGTCGCCGCACCGCTCGGCCATCGCCTTCACCAGGCCCACCTCGTGGGCGGGCTTGGTCTGGAAGTCGAGCACAGCCTGGAACAGGCCGCCGCCGGCGTCGTTCATGCCGTCGGCGATAGCGAGGTACTCATCGACCGGAGCGAACGTGCCGGGCACGCAGCGGCCGTCGGGTACACGGTGCAACAAGATGCGAGAGGTGGAAAAGCCCACGGCGCCGCCGGCCACCGATTCGGCGGCGATGTCGCGCAGTTGGGCCAATTCGTCGGCGGTGGGGGCCTCGTCACCCATCGAGCGATCGCCCATCACGTGGTACCGCATCGCGCAATGGCCCACCATGCCGACGACGTTCAGCGCCGGCTGGAGGCGCTGCACCGAGTCGAGGTACTCGGGGAACGTCGACCAGTCCCACGGCAGGCCGTCGAGGATGGCCTGGCGCGGGATGTCTTCGACGCTCTCCATCATCTCGGCGAGGTACTCGCGGCTCTCGGGCCGCACCGGTGCGAACGTGACACCGCAGTTGCCCATCAACACGGTGGTGACGCCGTGCCACGAGCTGGAGGTCATGTACGGGTCCCAGCCGATCTGGGCGTCGAGGTGGGTGTGTAGATCGACGAAGCCGGGGGTGACGGTGAGGCCGGTGGCGTCGATCTCGCTGGTCGCCGTGGCGCCGCTGAGGTCGCCGATCGCAGTGATGCGGTCGCCGTCGATGGCGACGTCGGCGCGGATGGCCGCCTTGCCCGTGCCGTCGATGACGGTGCCGTTCCGGATGATCAGGTCGTGTGCCACGCTCGCCCCCATGCTCGATGTCTGTGCTCGCTAGGGTACTGAAGGCAGTGCGTCGGCGGCAGATCGAAGCACCGGGACCGAGCCATTGGGGGCAGTGATGGACACCATCGTCAACATCTCGTCGGGGGCCGGGCGCGGCCTTCACTTCGAGGATGGATTCGACGGGTGCGTCGCGGTGGTCACCGGTGGCGGCACAGGGATGGGTCGTGAACTGGTACGCCAACTGGCTGCCGACGGCTGCGACGTGGCCATGTGCGACGTGATCGAGGCGAACATGCGCGAGACCGCCGACCTCGTGGCCGCCGACGGCAGCCGAGGCGCGGTGCTGTCGGTGGTGGCCGATGTGGGCGACGAGGACCAGGTGCTCGCGTTCCGCGACCAGGTGGCCGCCTGGCGCCCCACGGTGAACCTGCTGTTCAACAACGCCGGCATCGGCGGTGGTGGCAGCATCGTGGCAGGCGAGCGCAGCCAGTGGGACAAGACCTTCGCCGTGTGCTGGGGAGGCGTGTACTACAACACTCGCGCCTTCCTGCCGATGATGCTGGCCGCCGATCGCGGACACATCGTCAACACCAGTTCGGTGAACGGCTTCTTCGCCTCGCTGGGCCCGGCCAACCCGCACACCGCCTACAGCGCCGCGAAGTTCGCGGTGAAGGGGTTCACCGAAGCGCTCATCACCGACCTGCGCGTCAACGCGCCCCACATCCACGCGTCGGTGGTGATGCCGGGGCACATCGGCACCTCCATCGCCATCAACTCGATGAAGCTCCACATCGGCACCGCCGAACTCGATCCGATGATGCAGCAGATGGGCGAGATGTTCCGCGACAACGCGCCGATGTCGGCCGGTGAGGCTGCCGCTGTCATCCTCGACGCCGTGCGCCGCGACCGCTGGCGGGTGCTCGTGGGCGCCGACGCCGAGCACCTCGACGAGATGGTGCGCGCCGAACCCGAGCAGGCCTACGAGGTCGAGTTCTTCACGCGCAGCCCACTCAACCGCCTGGGCTGAGTCGGGCCGCCCCGTCAGCGGGCTCGTTGCTGGCGGGTCTGGGCCCAGGTGAGGCCGCGCTCGGCGTCGGGCTCGCGGGGCAGGCCCAGCACCATCTCGGCCACGATGTTGCGCTGTACGGCGAACGTGCCGCCGCCGATGGTGAGTGCCGGGGCGAACAACTGGCTGTAGAACCACACCGGGTCGACGTCGGGGTACTGGCGGTTGGTGACCCGGTTCTCGGTGGGCGCCGAGCGCGACCCCGCCGGCAATTCGCCCGCAGGCCCCGAGCCGGTGAGCATCGCGTGGGCGCCCACCAGGTCGGCGGCCAGCGCGGCCACCCGCTGCCCGTGCTCGTCGGCCATCAGTTTCTGGATCGACGCCTCGGGCCCGGGGGTGCGGCCCTGCAGGCGGGCGGTGAGCGTACGCATCCGGTTGAGGTCGAGCACGGTTGCCTCGGCGTGCAGTCGGGCGATCTGCTGGCGCAGCACCGGGTCGGTGGTGCCGCCAGCATCGATGACCAGGCGGAGGAGGTCGCGCCACGACGGACCCGCGCCCCACAAGATGCCGCCCGACGAGAGTGACACCCGTTCATTGGCCAGGGTGACCTTGGCGAGGCGCCATCCGTCACCCTCCTCACCCACGCGCAGGCTGGCGGGGATGCGCACGTTGTCGAAGAACACCTGATTGAACGAATGAGCCCTGGTCATGTCGATGACGGGGGTCATCGTCAGGCCGGGCAGATCGGTCGGGCAGATGAAGTAACTGATCCCCTTGTGTTTGGGTGCGTCGGGGTTGGTGCGGGCGATGAGGATGCCGAACTGGCTGTGATGGCCACCGCTGGTCCAGATCTTCGAACCGTTCACCACGTACTCGTCGCCGTCGCGCTCGGCGCGGGTGGCGAGCGAGGCGAGGTCGGAGCCCGAGTCGGGTTCGCTGAACATCTGGCACCAGAACTCTTCACCGCTGAAGATCTTCGACAGGTAGCGATCCTTCTGCTCCTGGTTGCCGGCCAGGAAGATGGTCGGTGCCGCCCAGCCGATACCGATGGCGTTGCCCGGCCGCTTCACGCCGGCGAGGCGCAGTTCGTCGTCGATGATCAACTGGTGCAGTGGGTCGGCGTCGAGGCCGTACGGGCGGGGCCAGTGGGGCACCACGTACCCCGCTTCGGCCAGGGTGCGGCCGTCGGGGTCGGGATGCTCGGCCAGCCAGCGGCGCACCTCGATGCGGCGCGGGTCGTCGTCGGGCGGCAGTTCGAAATCCATCGGGTCTCCTCGAGGCGCGTTCGGCCGTCAGTCTGGCGCGCCCCCGAGGGTTGTTCGTGCACCCGGGGTGCAGAGACGACTCGGGTGGGCAGATGCGACTCGGGTGGGCAGATGCGACTCGGGTGGGCGGATGGGACTCGGGTGGGGTGTGACGGGTGACGGTGGGATTGAGAACGAGTGCGGCGGTTCGGGTACGTTCGCACCAGGGGACCGCACTCACGAGGAGGAGCACACATGGTCGGTGGCGCACTGAAGATGTCGAGTATGGACGATCTCGACCTGCGGATGTCGGACAAGGTCCGGCCGCTGTTCGAGGCCGTGCGGGCCTTCATCCGCGACGAGGTCGACCCGATCACCGCGGAGTTCTACCGCCTCGGTGAGGGCCGGGCCGACCGCTGGAGCTGGGCCCCGGGTCAGCTCGAACTGCTCGACACCGTGAAGGCCAAGGCCCGTGCCCAGGGCCTGTGGAACTTCTTCCTGCCCGACGCCGACACCGGCGAGGGCCTGAGCAACCTCGACTACGCCTACATCGCCGTCGAACTCGGCAAGAACCGCCTGGCCAGCGAGTGCCTGAACTGCTCGGCACCCGACACCGGCAACATGGAGGTGCTCGAGCGGGTGGGCACCCCCGAGCAGAAGGAGCGCTGGCTCGAGCCGCTGCTGCGTGGCGAGATCCGCTCGGCGTATGCGATGACCGAGCCGGGCATCATGAGCAGCGACGCCAAGCAGATCCAGACCGCCGCCGTGCTCGACGGCGACGAATGGGTGATCAACGGCGAGAAGTTCTACATCTCCGGTGCGGGCGATCCGCGCTGCAAGATCATGATCACCATGGTGCGCACCAGCCCGCACGCCGACACCTACAAGCAGCAGAGCCAGATCCTCGTGCCGATCGACGCCCCCGGTGTCGAGATCGTCGGCCCGATGGAAGTGTTCGGCAGCGACGACGCGCCGCACGGCCACATGCACATCCGCTTCACCGATGTGCGCGTGCCGAAGGACAACATCCTGCTCGGCGAGGGCCGCGGCTTCGAGATCTCGCAGCTGCGCCTCGGGCCCGGCCGCATCCACCACT
>JBAXSU010000192.1:0-6197 GCA_037130535.1 Actinomycetota bacterium | reverse complement strand
CGGCGGCTGCAGAAGAGCACGCCGAGCCTGGCCAATCACTACTCCGTGGCGCTCGAATTGCAGGCCGACTGCTACGCGGGCGTGTGGGTGGGCGATGTCGCCCGCCGTGGTCTGCTCGACTCGAACGAGGAGATCGAGGAGGCGTTGAACGCCGCGGCCGGGGTGGGCGACGACCGCATCCAGATCGCCGCGCAGGGCCGCACCGATCCCGAGACGTACACCCATGGCACGGCGCAGCAGCGCCAGGACTGGTTCACCCGCGGCTACAACACCCTCGACCCGCGGCAGTGCGACCCGTTCAAGGAGATGTTCTGACGGTTCGCCGCGGCTGAACCCAGAAACTTCGTCACACCCCTCTGGCATCGTGCCCGGTGCGGGTGGCCTTCCCGGTCACCCCTGTCCTGTCCACCGACCCGGAGGTTCCGTCATCGCCGTTCAGCCTGCTGCTGCACCTGCACCCCACCCCTCACCTACCCGCCCCCGCCGCCGGCCCGCCGATCCCACCCACGTGTTCCTCGCCGAGTTCGAACACGACGTGCGCCGTGTGGTCCGCACCAGCCGGGTCATCCCCCGTGCCGACCACGACGATGTGGTGCAGGCGGTCCTGGTGAAGGTCTGGTGCCGTCTCGAGCACTACCAGGCCGCCTATCCGACACGGGCGGTGCTGGCCAAGGTGCTGGTGCGCAGTGTGGGCGAGGACCACAACCGGGCCCAACGGTCGCAGCAGTGCCAGGGCGCCCGTCTGGTCGACGACGGTCGGGGCGGGTTGCGGTCGGGCCGGCAGGGCGTGTCGCTCGACAGCCTGGTCGAACGGGCCGAGGCCGGCGGCTACAACGAGGTCACGGCGGTCACGCTGCGTGGCGCGTTCGACCCGGTCGCCGACAGCGTGCTCGATCGGCTCGGTGCCTGCCAACGTGTCGAGCAGGTGGCCGTGCAGTTGCGGTTGTCGAAGCGTGACCGGGCACTGGTGCATCTGGTCGATGGACTCGGCCTCACCATCACCGAGGCGGCCCGGCACATCGGGGTGGCGCGAGAGACAGCGAATCGCCGCCTTGCCCACATCCATCGGTGTGCGGAGGTGCTCGGCCCCGACAACTTCGCCCTCGCCTGAGGGGTGTCGACGAAATCGAGAAATCTCGTGCACTCACCGTGACATTGCCGTCACGGTCCGGACAGTTTCCGGGGTGAAGCGCGATTTCCGAGGCACCAAGAAGGTCTTGCGCGATCGCCTTGCCGTCCATCCGAAAACGACGGTGACGGTGCTCGAATTGCTGCAGGGCACCCCCCAGCAGCAGGCGCACCTCCTCCGTCTGGTGCAGACCGACCCGGCACTCGCTGCTGCGGTGATGCGTGCCGCGAACTCGGTACACCTCGGCTTCGCTCGCCAGATCGGCGGCCTGCGCCAGGCCACGGTGATGCTGGGTCAGAACCTGGTGAACGCCGTGGTGGCAGGTCGCGTGGCCGACCGGGTGTTCGAGCGCAAGCCGATGGAGTACCCCGAGTGGCTGTGGTCGCATTCGATTGCGCTCGGCGCGACGTGCACCGTGCTGGGCCGGCGCACTGGCGTATCTCCCGATGAAGCCAACACGGTGGGACTGCTGCACGATGTCGGCTGGCTGATGGCGGCATCGAATCATGTGGAACTCGAGGGCCGCGACCGCAGTCATGCTCGCGTGGGCGCTGGTCTGCTGACGCGCTGGAACCTGCCCGAGCGCATCGTGCAGGCCGTCGAGCACCACCACTCGATCGTCGACTCGTCGGTGTCTCCGTTGGCCAAGTTGGTGATCGCCGGTCATGCGTTCACCGCAGAACTGGATGCCAACGGCCCCGAACCGGCGGTGTCGATGATCGAGGCCCTGCACATGCTGCGCCTCGACATCCGGCCGGCCACCATCATCGAAGAGATCGAAGAGGAATTGGTCACGATCACCAGCGTGTTGGAGTTGGTGCGATGAGTGTCATCGCCAAGCTGAACCAGATGCATCGCGACGCGGTCGAACAGATCCGCTCGGGTCAGGACAACGAGTTCCTCGTCGGCTTTCTCACCACCTCCACGATGCTGGAGTTGTCGAACCTGATCGTGAACGATTTCGACCTCGAGCAGTACGCGCAGGCCGTGGTGGATGTGATCACCCAGTACGCGCCCATCGACCGCTGCCGTGTGCAGTTGGATCTGCGCGGCTTCTCCACGGTGGTGGCTGCCTCGGGTGCCCTGCCCAAACGAGCACTGCCGGCCGGTATGGAGCCGGGTCACAGCACGATCGGCATCTTGCGTGTCGACGGCGTCACCAGCGGCACCCTCATCGCCGAAGACGTGCCGGCACCACTCATCGCCGCCGACTTCTTGCAGGTGGCGGCCGATCAGGTGGCGGCGGGCCTCGGCAAGATCACCGAACGCGAGAACGAGATCCGGCGGCAGGCAGTGCGGCGGGTGATCGACCTGATCGACGCCCTCGACGAGCGATGGGGCCTCGACGAACTCGACAGGATCACGCACACCCTGGTGTCGCTTCCCACCGTGAGCGGCGCGACGATCAGCGCCTTCGTCGACCGCCTCGGAGGCAAGATCACCTCGAGCGCCGGCGAGCCCGATGCGGCCACCGCCGAGCGCGAGTTCCGTATCGACAACCGGGTCGACATCACGCTCACCGTTCACTACTCGGTGGAGCCCTGGAGCGCTCAGCACGGCCAACTCGACCAGGTCGTGGCGGCACTGGCCGCCAGTTTGTCGCGGATCGAGCAGAGCGTCCGGCTCACCATCGAAGCCGAGACCGACCAGTTGACCGGGTTGTGGAACCGGCGCCGGGTGAGCCGCGATCTCGTGGCTGCCCGCCTCAGCCTCGACCGGGGGTCGCCGTCGTTCGCGGTGGTGATCTTCGACCTCGACCACTTCAAACAGGTGAACGACCGCTATGGACACCTGGTGGGCGACGCGGTGCTGATCACGTTCGCCAATCTGCTGCAGCGTTGTGTGCGACCCGGCGACACGGCGGCCCGATGGGGCGGTGAGGAGTTCGTGCTGGTGCTGCCTGGCCGTACCGAGCGCGAAGCCGCCACCCTGGTGGCTGCGATCATCGAGGCATGCCCCGACGTGTGTGCTCCGGCGTTTCCCGACGAGGTGCACCAGACCGTCTCGGCTGGCATCGCGGCCTCGGCCGACTTCCCGAAGGCGAGCAACGAGGGATTGGTGAAGGCCGCCGATACAGCGCTCTATCAGGCCAAACACGAGGGCCGCAACCGATTCGCCGGTTCTACGGGGCAGGTCTACGACTGAGCCCAGCGGGGCTCACGACACCCGGATGAGGCCGGTGCGGATGGCGAACGACACCGCTTCGAGCCGCGAGTGCACGTTCAGCTTGCGGATGATGTTGTTGACGTGGTTGCGCACGGTGTTGAGGCTGACGAACAGTTCGGTGGCGATCTGTTCGGTGGTGAGGCCGTCGGCGAGGCGGCGCAGCACGTCGATCTCGCGTTTGGTGAGGCTCTCGGTGGATGCCGCCCCCGGCCGCAGCAACTTCAGTACGCGGCTGATGACGCTGGGGGAGAACGTGGCCTCGCCCTGGTGCACGGCCACGATGCCGTCGAACAGGTCGGTGAGATGCTGGTCTTTCAGCAGGTACCCGTTGCATCCTGCCTCGATGGCCCGGGCGACCGACCAGTCGTCGCTGACCGAACTGAGCACCATCACCTTGGTGGCCGGCCAGCGGTCGAGGATGTCGGCGATGAGCGTGTTGTCGTCGTCGTCGGTGAGGCGGATCTCGGTGAGCACCACATCAGCCGGACGGCTGGCCATGATGGCGTGTACCTGGGCGCGGGTACGGGCGGTACCGACCACGTTGAAGTCGGCGCGGGTGGACAACGCTTCGGCGAGCGCCTGCGCCACCATGTCGTGGTCGTCGACGATGAGAACGGCGATGGGGCTCGGTTCCACTGGCCCCGATGCTAGGCGACGAGGCTCGGGTCCGCCTGAAACCGCTGGAATCCGGCTTGACGGCGTCGGGACCGACCGGACGGTCGCAGAGGTCATGACCGTCGTTCCGCCGATCTCGCGTATCGAATCGCGTATCGCCGCGATTCACACCCGGTTCGTCCCGGGTGCCGCCGCGTCCGGTTCGCTCGATTCGACGGCGTCGGCAGGGTTCGTCTCGGAGTTCGTGTCGCCCGGCACGCCCGCAGGGTTCGACCCCTTCGGCGCCGCCTACCAGACCGCAGTGGCTGCCGCCGCAGCCGAACGCGCCCGCACCGCGATGTACGCATCCGCCGGCACCTACGGTGCAGGTGGATCGAGCAGTTACGCCTGGTCGGGCCCCACCATCGTGCCGGCGAGCTCGTTCGTGCTCGGCCCGAATCCGGGTGCCAGCGTTGGCCGTATCGGTGGGTTCGGCCCGATGCCGGTGCCCGAAGAACTGGCCGCCTACGGCAATGGGCAACTGCCGGAGACGACGATGGAACCGGTGGGCCAGAGCGGTCACCGACTCTGGGGTCCAGCAGCGCAGGCGTGGCGCAGCGCAGTCGACGCAGCGCGTGCCGACGGCATCGACCTGACGATCACCGACTCGTACCGCAACTACGACCAGCAGGTGGACCTGGTGAACCGCAAGGGTCTGTACTCGCAGGGTGGCTACGGGGCCGTACCGGGTACCTCGAACCACGGTTGGGGGCTGGCCGTCGACGTGGACGTCACCCAGCAGCGCACGCTCGACTGGATGCGGGCCAACGCCCATCGCTTCGGCTTCGTCGAGGCGGTGCCGCGCGAACCGTGGCATTGGGAGTTCCGGCCGCAGCAGGCCTGAGCTCGGCCTTCCGGGTCGGGGGAAGCAGACGGGCGGGGGGTGATGTCGTGGGTGTTCGCCGGGTGATTCCGGCTCGAGCGCCTGCGCCGGGCCGTGAGGCGGTGAACGGTTCGTCGTGTTCCCGGTGAGTTGTCCAAGGAGGGCAGTACACCCGCCGGGAATCCACAACCACACATCCCCACACGGAGGTAGGGAATCATGCGTATCAACAACAACATCGCTGCGGCAAACGCTTCGCGTAACCTCGGCGAGACCAACTCCAAGATCAGCAAGAACGTCGAGAAGTTGTCGACGGGCTACCGGATCAACCGGGCCGGCGACGATGCGTCGGGTCTGGTGATCAGCAATCAGCTGCGGGCGCAGACCTCGGGTCTGCGTCAGGCTGTGCGCAACGCCCAAGACGGCGTCTCGGTGCTGCAGACCGCTGAAGGTGCACTCGATCAGGTGAACACGATGCTGAACCGTATGCGCGATCTGGCTGTCCAGGCGGGCAACTCGGGCACCAACAGCCAGGCCGCCCGTCAGGCCGGTCAGGCTGAAGTGGCTCAGCTGCGCACCGAAGTCGACCGTATCGCGAGCACCACCAAGTTCGGTTCGCTGAACCTGCTCGACGGCAGCTTCGGCATCAACAACGCGAAGGCGTCGGGCTTCTTGAGCGCGGCGACCATCACGATTGGAGCGGCGAGCAACACCCTCACGCTCACCTTCGCTGGTGCTGTGACGGGTAACGTGACCGCCACCCTCACGGCCGGCACCTACACGGGTGCCCAGTTGGCCACCGAGGTGCAGCGTGCGGTGAAGGCTGCGATGCTCGGCGGCACCACGGCGTCGATCCAGGCGGCGTCGAACAACGTGACGGTCACCGCCACGTCGGTCGGTGGTGGCGGCACGGCGCTGTCGTTGGACATCGGCGGGTTCGCAGCCACTCAGACGTTCTCGCTGAGCGGTACGGCCACCGGTGGTGCCACGCCGGCGTCGGGCTTCCAGGCCCTCACGTCGTCGGCGGCATCGGGTTCGGGCGGTCTGTTCCAGGTGGGTGCCAACGCCAGCGAGACGGTCGCGTTGACACTGTCGAGCATGTCGTCGAGCACGTTGGGTCTCGCCGCAATCGACATCTCGGCCGGTGACACCTCGGTTGCTACCGCCCTGACTGCACTCGATACGGCAATCAACACCGTGTCGACCAGCCGTGGCACCATCGGCGCCATGCAGAACCGGTTCGAGTCGATGATCTCGAACCTGCAGGTCACCACCGAGAACCTGGCCGCGTCGGAGAGCCGCATCCGCGACACCGACATGGCTTCCGAGATGGTGGAGTTCACCAAGAACCAGGTGCTCTCCCAGGCAGGTACGGCGATGCTCGCCCAGGCGAACCAGATCCCGCAGGGCATCCTCTCGCTGCTC
>JBAXSU010000191.1:0-6217 GCA_037130535.1 Actinomycetota bacterium | reverse complement strand
ATGGCAGGCAGCGTCGACCCTGGCGTGCTGTGGATCGCCGAACATGACCCGTCCCTGCCGTCCCCTCATGAGGTCAGTGTCATCGACCTTCGCGGGGCGACGTCTGACGACGAACGCACCGCAGCCGCCGATGGGCTGCGCAGGCTCCTGCGAGGCGAGCAACTCGAGTGGCCCTCGACCCACCGTGTCACCGTCGACGCCCTCGCAGAGGCAGCGAACGACCTGGTCGCCGCGATCTCCGCCCGACGAAGCGACCTGCAGGCCAACCGCAGATACGGCCTCCAGCTCACAAGGGAACTCGCACGTCTGATCGGACGTAGCACCACCGGCGTCCACTCCGATCCCACCGGGAACAGCAGACAACCCGTCCTGCCGCAGCAACCCGCTCACTCCCCCGACGGCATCCTCGCCGACGTCACCACCGACGAGGTCCGCCGCATCATTCGCCGACTCGCCGACCATCTCGACCGCGACCCATCCGCCGGTAGTCGCCCAACCACCGGCGGCTGAGGCACCGCGTTCACCGCGCACTCGACGGCACTGTGTCCGTTCAGTGAGTGACCGCCTGCGCTCGCAGGTGCGACCACCGAGGGGGCCCGATCATGCCTGAACACAACGCCGACCCATCCACCCTTGTTGCCGCGAGCGCCGAAGAGATCGTCGCCGCCATCGCCACTGATGCTGAACGCATTGCCGTCTTCCGGCGCCGATTCCTCACCGCCCTCGACGACATGGGGTGGCTCGGCATCGTCGGTCGCGACTGGGTGGCCATCGGCGACGGCGGTCTCGAGTTCAACCCGCTCAGCTTCAAGCAGGCCGATTCGCTGCTACGCGACCTCGAAGACATCAGCGCCGCGATCGTCCGCCACACGGCCACATGCGACGGCCAGATCGAGCTCTTCTGATCTCCCCCGACCCTGCGCACCAGCGCGCCTGGCAGCTCTTCGGTTGCTGCGATCTCGACGCCATCTTCCGCGGTGCACCCAAGACCGCGCTTCCATGGCCCCGCCTGCCGCGATCCAAGTACGGCCCCAGTGCACCATCTGCGACTCACGTGCTGAGCGAGCCACCCGCCCTCGCCGAGGTCGACCCGCGTGAACTGTGGGCCACTCAACCCTGGGTCGTCCGCCACCACGTCGCCTACTACCTCACCGGTGAGTGGGAACGAACGGGTCGAACCTCCGCCGACCAACACGCCATCGCCAACCGGTATCCACTCGTGCTGGCCGCTCCTCGAGGCCGGCTGACGATCTTGACCGGTCACCACCGATCCCTCGCCGCGCTGATCGAGGGACGGCCTGTCACGGTTCGTGTTTCACCCACGCACGCCGACACACCGGTAGCCGTGTTGCCGCTGCTGACCGTCGACCGGCGTTCAACGATCGACGCAGCAGACGACACCGACCCAGCTACCGTCGCCGAACTGATCCGCGCCGGACACCGCGTCCACCTCCCTTCGCTCACAACGGCCAGCGCCGTGCTCCATTCCGTAGGCCTCAAACCCGCCGAGATCCGAGACCGCCTCACCGTCGCCGGCGGACGCGCTTGAGAAGCAGCAATGAACGAGGAGACCCGGCGAGCCAGCGACATCAAGCAAAGGTCGAACACAGCCACGACCGACTCGGCTCCGAACAGGGCGTGAACCGGCTCGTCTTCTGAGTCAGTTCCCGGCGCGTGTGGGGGGACGTGACACGCGCTGTCCGGGCGACCTTCCACCTTGGTCTCGGGCCGAGGGTGCATCCTTGGTAATCGGGCCGGGTGAGAGTGCTGCTTGCGGACGAGCATCTGAGACTGGCCCGGCGGCGACCAGATGGAGGCCGCCTTCGGAGAGGCCGATCCCCCGACGGCTCAGCACGATGCCTTGCGACCGCTGACCGGGTCAATGACCTCGGCCGGTTTCATGACACACCACGTGTGGCGGATGCGCTCGGCGAAGGTTTTCCGGGATGCAGTGCGAGCTTCCTTCACCGCCAGCCGGACCGAGGTGTAGCGTCGATTGATGCCGAGAGCGATGGCGCAAGCAACACTTTCATTGCTCGGCGACGAACCGATTGGTTCGGTCGATCAATCTCGTGGAGGGAACCAATGGCGGTATCACCGGTCGTCCTTATCGACACTCTCGACCGGTACGGGTTCACCGGAGTCCCTCAGGAGACCGAGTACCCCTCGGGCACGGAGGGGTGGGATAGCTACTCAATCCCATGGGGCAGTGTTCTCAAACCGAACCAGACGCTCGAATCTGAGACCTCCGTGGAGGAAGACCTCAGCGGCAATGCCAGGCGAGAACCTGGCTGGGATGGCACGGGCCAGCAGATACTCGCTTCAGCCCGTCGAAACATGCACCTTCCACCTCCAGCCGACGTCGATGCCTTGGCGTGGTATCTCCCCTTCCACTACTTCGGGCTCGATTGGGGTATCTACATCAAGGAGCAGTCCGTCTTCGACCTCGCCGGCCTCATCTACGAGGGGATGCACAGACCCCGGATGACACATCGCTTGGCGCAAGACCTCTCTCGAATGGCGTTGACCATTCTCTACCTCCACGAGGCGTTGCATCACAAGGTCGAGTCCTTCGCGACACGACTCGAGATGGCGAGGCTCCAGCCCGCATACCGGCACTACAAGGACAAGGTCGTGAGAGCCGTAGCCGGCACGGACGATCACCTCGAGGAGGCGGTCGCGTGCGCGGAGATGCTCACCCGCCTCGGTGAGGAGGCCTACCGGAAGGGCGTAGCGCCGCAGACATGGGCCGCGACGAAGCGATTCGTCAAGGAGTGGATCCCCACACTCCTGCCCGGGTATCGCCTCGGACTTGAACACGCCGGCGATCCGTCGAGATGGCTCCTTCAAACCCACGTCTCGGAAGCCTCTTACCGGCCAAGTCGAGTACCCACGGACTGGGCACTTGCAGACAACATGCTCCGTGGCTTCTTCGATAAAGACGCAATCGCTCACGCAATCGTCCCGGCCGGGCTCACCCCAACCATCCCATGGCTGGACACGAATGATCGACTCGTGAGCGTGTCGACCAACCGACTCGTCAAGCACATTCGCAAGGACTTCGGCTACGTCGAGATCGCTGGCCGAGGCAAAGGCGGCCACCGCTGGTTCGAATGCCCAACCCCCGGCTACCCGTCCTTCCCGCTCCCTCCCAACCGCGAAAGCCTTTCGCCGGTCGTCCTCAGGACAGTCGCCGAGGCTCTCGGATACAAGTCGATTCGTGATCTCGCTCAGCACTGCTAATGCCCGTGACGCGACTCGCCAACCACGGGTGATCGTCTAGGCGCCGAGCAACGCCTCGCAGGCGAGACGCCAACGAAGCAAGCGACAAACCGGGCTCGGTCGTCCCTACGGGTTCGCGCCATTGCCACCATGCGGAAAATCCGAGACAGAGCACAGGAACGCCCGCGACACGAAGTACGGACTTAAGGGGTCGCCGACAACAGCGATGAGAATCGCATCTCCGTCGTACTCCAGGACCTGGTAGCGATCGCCGACATGAAGAACAGCGCCGCCCTCACCCCCATCCGACGTAACCACGAACACCTGGCCGAAGGCGACCGGCGCGCCTTTCGTCCTGACCGACCTCTTAAGTTTCCGTCCCAGCTTGCTCTTTACCTTTGGCCCCACGGTTGACGACAGCGTCCGAACGGCCAACCCCCCGACAAAACCGACGGTCAGAACAATGGTGGTGAGCTCTTTGGGGCCTCCAACCTTCTTCGCAACAGTAGTCATCTTCTGGTAGTCGCCGAGATTGCTCACGTTTGTCGTCCTCACACCGAACCGGGTTCTACGCCATCCGGCGCAGCCTACCGCTCTGAAAGAAGCCGAATCGACACGCCATCACACCACTTCTTCGCCATGTTCGTCGTCAACGCCTCGCGGCCACCAAAGGTGAATACCGACTTCCCCGGGATGGGTGATTCGATCTACTTTGAACATCGGCTGAGTGGGGCGGGGTTCCGCGCGCCACCACACCGACCACAGGCGTCTTCGCCCCAACTGCACGACGACAGCCACGAGAGGAGGTTCTTGGTATCGGGGAAGGCGGGCTGAAGCGGCCGGTGATTTGCTCTAGGTTGGCGCTCGTGTCGGGGGACTTGACACTTGCTGCCAGAGAGACCCGCCGCATTGGCCTCGGGCTGTGCGTTGCCTCTTCGTTGAGCGGTACGGGTGAGAAGTAGCAGCTCACTCTACGGATAGCCCGGAGAGCGGAAGCCTCACCTCCGAAGGCTCGAGTCCAGACTCGTTGCCGCACTCCGCAACGATCGACGGGGCGACGTCAACCAGGGCAACTTGATCTCAATCCTCGGCCTTCCGCAGAGCGGCCCCCATCCCACCGCTGACCCAGGCCGTGGCCACAGGTTCGCCGAGTGCTCGGACCCGTGGTCGATCCGTTCAGCCTGCTTGTCATCGGCCGCACGAACACTCGAGGCCGAACTCCTCGAACGTCTCCTCGAAGGGACAGTCCGGGTATCTCTCCACCGGGTGAAAGGAGATCTGGCTGTCCTTGACCGAAAAGACGACCGCCTGATTGACCACGTGGCCATTGGCCCGGAGTACCGCGATGGCTTTCAGTAGGGATGTGCCATGAGTGAGTTGGTCGTCAAGGAGAAGCACTTCTCTGGGCTTGGTCGCATCGCCGATGTACGAGAAAGAGTCGTCATCCTCATGACGCAGTAGATCGCACCACGTCAGACCGCTCCGATTTGCCACGAGCGAGGCCAGCCGGCGCGAAACCTCGCCGGGGCGTGCCGCACCCGCCCGACTGGACGGAACCGGGACGATGGGCAACTCGTCCGCCGCCGATAAGGGCGCAGCCATGATGTCGGCGATGAGATCAAGCCGGTAGAGCTGAACGTTGGGTCCGCTGTGGAATCGACTGCCCATGCCGCGGCCGTGGCTGCCGTAGTCTTTGGCCTGTCTGAGCTGTTCACCGAAGGTGCTGTAGTGAACGTAGTAGCGGACGGTGACCGGGCCCCCGGCAAGATTCGGGTATTCGAAGTACGCCGGCGGGAACAGCCGTTGGAGCCCGGCTCTGTATTCGTGATAAAGGCCGCTTTCGTTTGCCAACTCAGTGTTGGTGATGAAGTCTCTCCGTATCTGGAACAAGCCGACTGGGCTGCTGATGATGCAACGCTGCATCGATTGGTGCAGGGACTCGAAAAGCGCGGTCTGGCGTTCCCGCCGGTGCTGGCTCGACGGGTGGCACAGCAGTGCAGCGGCTGCTTGGGCGGCGCGCTGCTCTGGAGTCCCGGGCGAATAGCGCGCGATGCGAGTCAGCACAGGCCGAAGCGCAGCGTGCGGCGCGACAGCCGGGAAGCAGTCGGTGAAGGTGACGTCGTGCAAGTCCGCTGCGTCGACAAAATCGCAACCGGCGATCTGCGCAATCAGGGCGTCCTCGGGCAGGTCACCCACGTATGCGACTTCGTGAGGCTCGAGTTCCCACCGTTGACAAAGCGCTGTGAGAGTCGCTGCCTTCGAGACACCCGAACCACAGCTCGCTTCGATGTATTCGGTGTCGGCCAGTAGCAGGAAGCAGAGTGTCGATGCGTATGGGTGCGGCGCGCGAGTTGCGATCGCAACGCGGTAGCCCCGCGTGAGGAGAAGCCCGGGAAGCCGGCTCACTTCAGACGAGAACTCCCAGTCGTTCTCTCCGTCGAGGCCTGGTTCAAGCACCTGCCAGGGCGTGCGACGGCCAGATGGCAATTCGGCCGTGTCGGCCAGCGTGCCATCTAGGTCGAACACGAACGCCCTCACGGTCACGGCACGGACTCCCAAATACGGTCCAAGTCCTCTCGCGAACTCAGTACCACGTCGGCGACGGGCCGCCGCGACTCGACTGCGGCTGCAATCTTTCCCACCCCCCCGACCACCTCAGCCCTACATCCGGCTAGGTCGGTAAGGGCGAGGTTTCCGGCCGACTGAGGTTCGTTGGCCCATCGGCCTGTTGGGCGAGGGACCACGAGGCGACGATGCTGCTCGATGGCGTAGCGGACCGTGTGCAGGGTGCCCGACGGGATGCCGCACTGGGCAGCGACCACGACTGTCGCTGCCGCTACCTGGAGCCGATTCCGCGCGACGAGGCGCTGCGGGTTCGGGCGCACTTTCGGTGGTACCTCGGCGATCAAGCCGCCACCGGCGGCGAGGGTGGCGAGGAGGAGGAGGGGGCGGCGCCGCCTCTGATTGCCTCTGATTGCCTCGATGGTGATGAGGA
>JBAXSU010000190.1:0-6230 GCA_037130535.1 Actinomycetota bacterium | reverse complement strand
CTCGAACTCCCAACCAACGGGGTAGAAACCCGCTGCTCTATCCGTTGAGCTACGGGGGCGTTGTCGCCAATCTACTGGTGCGGCGACGCACCCGGTCCGGCGAGCAGTTCGCGGCGCAGCAGGTCGAGCGCGCTGATGACGCTCATCTGCCGCATCTGGTCGCGCTGGCCCGGCAGGCGCAGGGTACGGGTGAGCGTGCGGCGACCATCTGGAGCAGCGGCATCGGGGTCGGGCAGGCTGATGCCCACGCACAGCGTGCCCACAGGCATCCCGTCCTGTTCGGCAGGGCCGGCCACCCCGGTGAGCGCCAGGCCCACATCGCTGCCCAGCACCCGGCACACGCCCTCGGCCATGGCTGCGGCCGTCGACTCGTTCACCACCGGGCCCTCGGGCACGCCGAGCAGGTCGAACTTCACCTCGCTCGCGTAGCTGACGATGCACCCGCGGTACGCCTGGCTGGCACCTGGCACGGCGGTGATGCGGCCCGACACGAGGCCACCGGTGACCGACTCGGCCACGCCCAGCGTGAGGGCCCGTTCGCGCAGCAGACCCAGCACCACCGACTCCATCGTGTCGTCATCGACGCCGAACACCTGGTCACCCACGATGGCGCGCACATCGGCCTCGACCGGTGCCAGCAGCGCCTCGGCGGCGTCGCCAGTGGGTGCCTTGGCGGTGAGGCGCACCTTGATGCCCTCCCACCCGCTGGCCAGGAACGCCAGCGTGACGCCATTGCCGTGCGTCTCATGATGCGCTTCGAGCGCGGCGATGACTGGTTCGAGCCGTTCGTTCAGCGCACTCTCGCTCTCGCCCCAGGTGCGCAGGGTGCGGCTGACGATGGCCGAGGCTTCGCCGGCGCGATGCCGCAGATCGGGCAGCACCGCCCGTTCGAGCATGTCCTTCATCTCGTGCGGCACGCCCGGTACGGCGTACATCACCTTCTCCACCCCGTCGATCACCACTGGACAGATGAGGCCCGGCGCGGTACCCCGCGTCTGCGCAATGACGGTCGACCCATCGGGCACCTGGGCCTGGCGCAGGTTGTTGGGCGCCATGTAGCGGCCGCGGGCGGCGAACAGTTCGGCGATCACCGCCGCCACCTCGTCGTCGTGATGCAGGTCGACACCCATCACCGCGGCGATGGCCTCGCGAGTGAGGTCGTCGTGGGTGGGGCCGAGGCCGCCGCACACGATCACTGCATCGGCATCAGCCAGCACCCGGCGGAACACCGATTCGATCCGGGCCAGGTTGTCGCCCACCTTCACCTGCAGCAGCGAGTCGATGCCACTCAGCGCCAGTTGCTCGCCGATCCACGACGAGTTCGTGTCGACGATCTGACCGAGCAGCAACTCGGTGCCCACGGCGACGACATCACACCGCATGGGCCGCCGGTCGGGCACGCCAGAAGTACTGTGCCGCGCTCACCAGCGCCAGCACCACCGAGATCCACAGCAGTCCGTTCCACAGCCACTTCGCATCCATGCTGGTGAGCGGCGCGATGGCGAAGCCCACCGACAGCTGCTGGGTGACCGTCTTCCACTTCGCCAACTTGCTGGCCGGCACGCTGACGCCCTTGGCCCCGACGAACGAGCGGTACAGGCTGATGATCAGCTCGCGAGCGGTGATGATGACCACCGGCACGATCCAGAACATGTTGCGGCTCACCAGGGTGAACATGGCTCCGAGCACCAGCACCTTGTCGGCCAGCGGGTCGAGGAACGTGCCGAGAGTGGTGGTGCCATGACGCCGGGCCAACCAGCCGTCGATGCCGTCGCTCACGCACAACACGAACCACAGCAGGAACGCCGGCCACGAACCCTGTGGTCCGTCAGGGAACATCCAGAACACCAACGGCGCCACCAGGAAGCGGCTGATGGTGACGAGGTTGGCCCAGGTGGCGACAGCCGACGGGTCGACCGGCATGGTCAGGCCCCCTCCCCCACGAGGTCGGGACCCATTGCGTCGGTGACGACGATCTCGACGAACTCACCCACGGGCAGATCGTGCGGCACTTCCACCACGCCGTCGATCTCGGGCGCCTCGCGGTGGCTGCGCGCCTCGCCGGGCTCGTCGACCAGCACCGTCAGCGTCTGGCCGATGAGCGCGTCGCGTCGCCGCGCCGTGATGTCGTCCTGCATCTCGCGCAGTTCGGCGAGGCGTTCGTTCATCAGGCGTGGGTCGACCGCTCCGTCGAGGGTGTAGGCGTGGGTGCCCTCCTCGGGCGAGTACGCGAAGAACCCGCACCAGTCGAGTTCGGCTTCCTCCACGAAACGCAGCAGCTCGTCGTGGTCGGCCTCGGTCTCACCGGGGTAGCCGACGATGAAGTTGCTGCGGAACGCAGCGTCGGGCGCGCGCTCGCGGATGTCGGCGATGCGGCGCAGGAATCGGTCGCCGTCACCCCAGCGACGCATGCGCCGCAGCAGCGGCTTGCTGACGTGCTGCAGCGACAGGTCGAAGTAGGGCACGCCGGTGTCGCAGATGGCGTCGATCAGGTCGTCGCTGAGGTCGCTGGGGTACAGGTACAACAACCGGGTCCAGGGCACCCGGGCCGACACGGCGCGCACCAACGGCACGATGGAACCAGCACCCAGCTCGTCGGGGCGGTCCTTGCCGTAGCTGGCGAGGTCTTGCGCGACCAGCACGATCTCGCGGGCCTCGAGCTGGTCGACCTCGGCGAGGATGGCGTCGATGTCGCGGCTGCGCTGCGGGCCTCGGAACGACGGGATGGCGCAGAACCCGCAGGTGCGGTCGCAGCCCTCGGCGATCTTCACGTAGGCCCACGGTGCCGTGGCCTTGGGGCGCGGCAGGTTCAGCAGGTCGAACGACGGGATGGGCGCCGCGCTGACCGCGATCGACCGTTTGCCCGGCTTGGCCGCCAGCGTGACGGGCACCCCGAACCCGGCCACCTGGTCCACCTCGGGCAGGGCCTCGGCCAGCTCGCCGCCGTACCGCTCGGCCATGCAGCCGGTGACCACCAGACGGGCGCCGTCGCGGCGCTTGTCGTCGAGGGCCAAGATGGTGTCGATGCTCTCGCGCCGCGCGTCTTCGATGAAGGCGCAGGTGTTCACCACCACCAGGTCGGCGGCGGCAGGGTCGTCGGTGGCGGTCATGCCGTCGGCCAGCAGGGTGCCGATGATCTTGTCGCTGTCGACCTGGTTCTTCGGGCAGCCCAAAGTCTCGACGTAGAACTGCTGCCCCATGGACTGCAGGCTAACCGCTAGAGGTAGTTGAGTCGCAGGCCCCGGTTCGGCCAGCGCATGTGCAGCAGCTTGCCGGTGCCCGACACGGTGATGAAGGCATCGCGGTACTCGCCGCTGCCATCGTTGTCGCCAAAGCAGATGTTGGTGGTGAGCAGGTCGCCGGTGGCGATGTGGCTGGTCTCGCCAGCAGGCGTGATGACCGTGATGCCACCGTTCACCAGGGTCGCCACGCACACGTTGCCCTCACCGTCGACCGCCAGCGAATCGAGCAGTTGGTAGCCGGGCAAGCCCGCCAGCACCACCGACGGGTCGACCGGGGCGGCCGGCTCGAGCACACCGGGCGAAGCGATACGGCGCTGGAACACGCGGCCACTGTGGGTCTCGGCCCAGTACAGCATCGAACCATCGGGCGACAGACCGATGCCGTTGGGGCCCTCCACCGGGTGCACCACCTCGGTGATGGCGCTGCCGTCGGCCTGGGCGTAGTAGATGCTGGTGAGATCGCTCGTGCGGGCAGCGCCGTCGCGGATGCCGTGGTCGGTGAACCAGAACCCGCCGTGGGCGTCGAACACGAGATCGTTCGGGGCGCGCAGGGCGCGGCCGTCGCAGTGTGTGTACAGGTCGGTCACCGCACCGGTGGCGAGGTCGACTCTCTGGATACGGCCACCGATGTAGCGCGACGGATCGAACGGTCCGGGGAACAGCAGATCGCCCATGTCGACGGGCGTGAAGCAGCCACCGTTGTTGCACAGGTAGAGCGCGCCGTCGGGGCCGATGGCGGCGCCGTTGGGCCCACCGACGATGTCGGCGACCGTCTCCTTGGTGCCGTCGGGATGCACGCGGGTGATGCGCGGCCCGAACATCTCCACCAGCACGACGCTGCCGTCGGGCATGGCGATCGGCCCCTCCGGGAACCGCAACCCCGACGTGATCTCGCGCAACTCAGCCATCACTGGACCCCCTTGTCGACCAGGCTCACAGTGTGCCACAGCCACCCGCGGGCGAGTGTCAGCGGCCGTCGTCGGCCTGGCGGAGCAACTCGTACTCCTCCACCGTCATCAACACCGCGCGGGCCTTCGAGCCCTCGCTCGGCCCAACGATGCCGCGCTGTTCGAGCAGATCCATGATGCGCCCGGCGCGGGCAAAGCCCACCTTCAACTTGCGCTGCAGCATCGAGGTGCTGCCGAGCTGACTGCGCACCACCAACTCGATGGCCTGGCGCATGAGCAATTCGTCCTCGTCGTCGTCGCCACCGCTCGACGAGCCACCGCTGAACAGGCCACCACCGGTGCCTTCCTCGTCGCCCTCCACTCCGCTGACGTACACCGGCTCGGGGCTCTGGCGACGCCAGTGGGCCACCACCTTGCGTACCTCTTCTTCGCTGACGAAGGCACCCTGAATACGTTGCGACACGTTCGAGTTGCCGGGCAGCAGCAGCATGTCGCCCTTGCCCACCAGTTTCTCGGCGCCGGGCTGGTCGAGGATGACTCGGCTGTCGGTGAGCGACGACACAGCGAACGCCATACGCGCCGGCACGTTGGCCTTGATGACGCCGGTGATGACGTTCACGCTCGGCCGCTGGGTGGCGACGATGAGGTGGATGCCGACCGCACGCGCCTTTTGGGCAATGCGCGTAATGCTCTCCTCCACATCGCGGGCGGCCACCATCATCAGATCGTTCAACTCGTCGACCACCACGACGATGTACGGCATCCGCTCGAACCGGTTCACGACCTCCACCCCGTCGGCGCCGACCGGCGACGCCTCGGCCGGATCGGTGAGCAATTCGCCGCGGTCGAAGGCCGCGTTGTAGCCGCTGATGTCGCGGAAGCCCACCTCGAACAGCAGGTCGTAGCGGCGCTCCATCTCGCGCACCGCCCACGACAGGGCGTTGGCGGCCTTCTTCGGATTGGTGACCGGCTGGGTGAGCAGATGTGGCAGACGGTTGTACTGGCCCATCTCGACCTGCTTGGGGTCGATGAGGATGAGTTTCACCTGGTCGGGTGTGGTGCGCATGAGCAGCGAGGTGATGATGCAGTTGATACCGCTGCTCTTGCCGGCACCCGTGGCGCCCGCCACCAGCAGGTGCGGGGTGGTGGCGAGGTTGAGGAACACCGAACGACCGGCGATGTCTTTGCCCACGGCCACATCGAGCGGATGGTTGGCCACCTTGGCCTCGGCCGACGACATGATGTCGCCCAGCGCCACCAATTGCCGCGTGTGATTGGGCACCTCGACACCGATGGCCGACTTGCCCGGAATGGGCGCCAGGATGCGCACGTCGGTGGCCGCCATGGCGTAGGCGATGTCGCGGTTGAGGCTCGTGATGCGGGCCACCTTCACGCCCGACCCGAGTTCTAGTTCGTAGCGCGTGACCGTGGGGCCCACCGTCTGGCCGAGCAACTTGGTCTCGACCCCGTGCGACGCGAGCGATTCGACCAGGGTGCGCCCTCGGGCCTCGACCTCGGCCTTGTTGATGGTCTGGGCTTCGCTGCGCATCAGGTAGTTGCCAGGCGGCAGCGACCACGGGCCACGCTCGGCGCCGGGCCCCAGATCGAGCGACGCCTGTTCGGCCCCCTCGATGGCTTCGAGGTCGAACACGGGCGGCGCCTTCTTCTTGGCCGGCTTGGCGCGCTTGACTCCGGCTGGTTCGTCCCACATGCCGTCGTCGGCAGCGTCGTACAGCGATGCCATCGGCCGAGTCAGTTCGGCCGTGTCGCGTTCGCTCTTCAAGGTGGCGATGTCGTCGATGGCTGTGCGCGCCCGGCGCGCCGCACGACCGAGTGGCGCTGCGGTCTGCTGGGCCAGGCCCTTCACCGTGGAGCCCGTGATGAGCACCACACCCACCAGTACCAGCGCCACGAACACCACGACCGCACCCGCTGAACTGATGAGCCGACGGAGCGGCTCGCCCACCAGCGCACCCAACCAGCCGCCGGCGCTGTCGAACGCGCCGAACCCACCGAAGAACTTCTCGGGGCCGCGCACCACGTGCAGCAGACCCAGCACGGCGGCGGCGACGAGCGCCCA
>JBAXSU010000019.1:0-28499 GCA_037130535.1 Actinomycetota bacterium | reverse complement strand
TGTTCAGCCGCTACCTGCCCGAGTGGCGGGCGGTGCGCAGCCTGCCGCAACGCAATGCGTTCCACACCTACACCGTCGACCGGCACCTGCTGCAGACCGTGGCCAACGCCACCGAGCACGTACGCGCCGTCGGCCGCCCCGACCTGTTGCTGCTGGGCGCGTTGATGCACGACCTCGGCAAGGGCTACCCGGGCGACCACACCGAGGCGGGCATGGAACTGGTCGACACGGTGGCGGCTCGCATGGGTCTGCCCGACGACGATGCCCGAACCTTGCGTTCGCTGGTCGAGCACCATCTGCTGCTGGCCGAGACCGCGACACGACGCGACCTGAGCGACCCGCGCACGGCGGCGCTGGCAGCCGAGGCCGTGGGCGACAAAGAGACACTCGATCTGCTGGCCGCGCTCACCGAGGCCGACAGCCGCGCCACCGGCCCCGCCGCCTGGTCGAGCTGGAAGCAGGCGCTGATCGAAGAGCTGGTGCTCGTCACCCGCGCCGTGCTGCACGGTGGCCAGGTGGCCCCTCCCGCGCCCGACGCCTCGCGCTTCGCCCATCTTGCTCGGCTCGTGGAGACCGACGGTGCCATGCACATCGAGCACGTCGACCAAGGCGACGTCGACCTGCTGCGCATCGCCAGCCGCGACCGCACCGGCCTGTTCGCGCAGATCGCCGGCGTACTGGCGCTGCACGGTCTCGACGTGCTCAGCGCGTCGGCTGCAACGGGTACCGACGGGGTGGCGGTCGACGAGTTCCGGGTGGCGAAGCTCGACGCGGCACTGCCCAATTGGCAGCGCATCGAGCACGACCTGCGGGCCGCTGCTGCCGGCGAGATCGACATCGACAGCCGGCTCGAGCACCGGTTGCGCAGTGCCCGCCGGCGTCGCCCGCTGGCTGCGGCTCCGGCGCGGCTGGAAGTGCTGCTCAGCAACGAGGCGTCGGCCACCACCACGGTGGTGGAGGTGCGCACAGCCGACGCCCCGGCCGTGCTGTACCGCCTGTCGCACGCACTCACCGCACTCGACCTCGATGTTCGCTCGGCGGTGGTGGCCACACTCGGCCACGAGGTGGTCGACGCGTTCTACGTCACCACGCGGAAGTCGCCCACCGGCAGGGTGCCAGCGGGCGACTTCGAGGTGATTCGTGCCGAGCTGATCGCGGCGTTGTCGGCCTGACGGCCAGGTATCTCTAGATGGCGTCGCCGCCCTCTTCGCCGGTGCGGATGCGCACGAGGCGCTCGACCGACGTGACCCAGATCTTGCCGTCGCCGATCTTGCCGGTGGCGGCCGCCTGGCGGATGGTGTCGATGGCCTGGTCGACCATCGCGTCGTCGACGACGAGCTCGACCTGCACCTTGGGCACGAAGTCGATCTTGTACTCGGCGCCACGGTAGGTCTCGGTGTGGCCACCTTGACGGCCGAAGCCACGCACTTCGCTGACGGTCATGCCCTGGATGCCTGCGCTCTTCAGCGCGTCCTTGACATCGTCGACCTTGAACGGCTTGATCACTGCGGTGATGAGTTTCATGAGGTCAGATCCTTTCGATCTGGTGAGAAGTGTAAGCACTGCCTGTTCGGGCGATCCCAGAGTGGATGCGGTGTGGATGTCGGGGGAACGCCCCCGGGCCGGCGACTGCTCGCACGACCCGGGGACTGCCCCTACCGGGAGTCAGATCCATCCACCGAACCGACTCCCGTGCGCATGAACGGCGAACCGTTCAGCTCCTGGCTCCCGCCACGATGGGATGCTCAGTCGTTGTAGGCGGCGACGCCCATCTCGGGGATGTCGAGGCCGGCGACTTCGACATCCTCGGATACCCGGATGCCGCCCTTGGTGACCTTGTTCTGGATGGTGAAGAAGGCGAACGAGATGCCGAAGATGACGGTCCAGATGACCAGCACGCCCAGCGCCTGGGCGCCGAGCTGTCCGAACTCGCCTTCGATGACGCCCTTCACGGCGATGCCGTTGCCCTCTGCGTCGAGCGCACCGTTCCAGCCGGCGCCATACCGGCCGTTGGCGAAGATGCCGACGGCCAGCACACCGAAGGTGCCGCAGAAGCCGTGCACGGCAACTGCGCCCACCGGGTCGTCGATGCCCTTGCGCTCGAGGAAGAACACGGCCTCGATGGCGATGACAGCGGCGATGGCACCGATGACAGCGGCGGCCCACGGCGACACGAAGGCGCACGGCGCGGTGATGGCCACCAGGCCGGCGAGCATGCCGTTCACCATCATGCCCGGGTCGGGCTTGCCGGTGCGCTGGGTGATGTAGAACATCGCGATCACCGCACCGACCGCACCGGCGATGGCGGTGTTGGTGGCCACCGTGGCGAACTGGATGTCGGTCGCTGCGAAGGTAGAGGCGGCGTTGAAGCCGAACCAGCCGAACAGCAGGATGAAGCATCCGGTGATGGCCATCGGGATGTTGTGGCCGGGGATGGCCCGCGGCTTGCCGTCGGGGCCGAACTTGCCGATGCGGGGGCCGAGGACGATGGCGCCGGCAAGGGCTGCCACACCACCGACGGCGTGCACCACGCCCGAACCGGCGAAGTCGACGTAGCCGACACCCAGGCTCATCGTGTCCCAGGTCTTGGCGAGCCAGCCGCCGCCCCAGGTCCAGGCAGCGAACAGCGGGTAGTACACGGCGCCACAGAACAGGCCCCACACGATGAAGCTCTTCCACTTCCACCGCTCGGCCATCGAGCCGGTGGGGATGGTGGCCACGGTGTCCATGAACGCCACCATGTAGAGGAAGAATCCGAGCAGCGCCGGTGTGGCGGAACCGCCGAGGTGGTCCCAGCCATGCCACAGGAACACCCAGTTGCCCGAGCCGAGCAGCGGGTCGGGGTTCATGGGTGCCGACAGGCCGAACGCCGAGTAGCTGAAGCCGCCGAAGGCGAGTGGGAAGCCGACGAACAAGAAGCCGACGAAGCCGAGGCCGAAGATGGCGAAGTTCATCGACATCACCTCGGCGGCGTTCTTCTTCTGCGTGAAACCGGTTTCCACCAGCGCGAAGCCGGCCTGCATGAACACCACCAGTACCGCACCGATGACCACCCACAGCAGGTTGGTGGCTTCGGCGAGCTTGGTGACGGGGTCGGCGTCTTCGGCGAAGGCCGAACCGGCGAGCAGCAGTGTGGGTACTGCTGCACCGGCGAGGCCGCCGAGGACGTACTTGAGTGCGGGATGTTTGCGCACTGGGTCCTCCTGAGTGGATTGAGCCTGACTGAACGGGCGTAGGGGCACTGATCGCGCTCGACGCGGCACTGGGGCGAGCGATGTCGACCGTACGAGCGCTGCATTTCCCGACCGTCGCCGGATTGTTTCGTCCGCGTAACGGTCAGGTGCGGCCGCGGGTGGTGCCGGCGAGCAAGGCGCGCACGCGTTGCATCGCCGACTCGTCGAGCTTGCGTCCGAAACGGTCCGACACCGTGAACCGGTCGCGGATCTCGCTGTCGACGGTGGCGATACGGGCGCTGTGCACCACCACGCCCGCGTTGGCCAGCGCCGTGGCCACGGCCTGCAACGCGTTCGGCTGATCGGGCCCGGTGACCGTGCACGACGTGTGCCAGGGCAGCGCAGCGTTGTCGAACTGCAGCGTGAGGTTCGGCATCGGCGCGCGGTGCAGAGGACCGCGCAGCCGGGTGTCGAAGGCGAAGCTCAGTTCGCGCGGGCTCGGCCGGCGCGTACTGTCGACGACGAAGCTGTCGAGCACGGCCCCGTCGGGCCAGGTGGCGATGTCGGCGCCGAGCACCGCGAACTCCTGTGCCGCGAGTACCTCGGTGAGGCGGGCGAGCAGCCCCTCGCTGTCGCGGCAGGCGACGTCGATCTTCCACCGGTCGGGCTCGGGCAGCGGGCTCACGGCCACGCGGACCCGGCCCTGCGGTGCGAGCGGCTCGACCAGCACGGCCTGGCGGGCCAGTTCCTCTGGCGAGTGGGCGAGGAGGTAGGGGGTGGGTGCAAACCGCAGACGGTCGATGGCGGCCTCGTGATCGCCGAGCAGATGCTGGGCGGCGGCCCGGCGGGCAGCCGCGAGATTGGTGGCCTCGCTGCCCGTTACCTCCGGGTGTTCGAGAGCAGCGCGCACCAGCGCCACGCGGGCGTCGAGCGCTTCGCGGTCGCGAGTGGCCAGGTCGCCCAGCGCGTGCGCCACCTGCGTGGCCTGCCGGGTGTGCTCGGTGCTGGCGAGGTGGGTGGCCAGTTGCAGTACGCGGGTCTCGTCGAACGCGCCCGGATCGCGCATTCCGGCCAGCAGCAGATGCGCATCGGCGACGAGCGTGGCCACCTGCTGCGCCGTGGTGTCGTCGACCAGTCGCTGCGCCAACGCCAACACCTCGTCGCCGCCGCGGCACACGTCGGCTGCCAGTGCCGCCAGCACCGTGTGGTCGGTGAGGGCGTCGGCCTCGTCGTGCAGACGCTGCACGGTGGGGAAGGTGAGCGAACCGAGCGGGTCGAGGTCGGTGAAGTCGGCCCGACGGCGACGCATCGCGTCGGCCACCTCCGGCAGGGTGCGTTCCAGCACGCCGGTCACGTCGAGCAGTCGCCAGGCACGCGGCGAGTTGAGGCGCAGCAGGTCGATGAGTGCGGGCGTGTGTTCGTGGCGCCACTCGAGCGGGTCGTTGCGGTGCGCGCCGAACCAGTCGAGCACCTCGTCGGCCGGCCGCTCGGTGGCCGCCTGGTGGGCTACCGCGAGCGCCTTCGCCACTGTGTCGCCGTCGGTGTCGTCGTCGCCATCGGCCGACTCGGTGCCATCGACGGCCGCGCCGGTACGACCCAGGCGCAGCCGCAACAGGGGCGGCGTGATGATGGTGGTGACCAGCACGACGATGAGCAGCGCCCCGTACTGGTCGGTGTTCAACACGCCCGTGGTGAGGCCGATCGAGGCGAAGATGAGGCCCACCTCGCCACGGGGCACCATGCCGATGCCGATGAGCACCTTGTCGGCGCGCGTGCCGAACGCGCCTACCGCGGCGAGCAGCTTCCCGGCAATGGCCAGCGCACACATCGCTGCAGCGAGACCGAGCACCGACGGCTTGGCCATAGCCCCGAGGTCGGCGTTGATGCCGATCTGCAGGAAGAACACGGGGATGAAGATGTTGCCCACCGCGCCCAGGTCGCGGGCGATGCGTTCGTGGTGTTGGCTACGCCCCAGGCCCAGGCCGGCCATGAAGGCACCGATGATGAAGGCGAGCTTGGCGGCGTCGGCCAGCATCGCGAACCCGAGGGTGATGGCCATCGCTGCCACCACCACGGTGGCAGCCGACGTCGCCCGGCGGTGCACGAGGTCGAGTGCCTTCGGCACTGCGAACACGCCGATGAGGCCGGTGACGAGCAGGAAGGCAACCGCCAGCCCCAGGGTCTCGGCCACCAGGCCCACGCCCACGTCGCCGCCGGTGACCACCTTGGTGACGACGGTGAGGATGACGAGGCCGAGCACATCATCGGCCACGGCTGCGCCCAACACGATGCGTGCCTCGATGGTGGCGAGGGCGCGCAGGTCGCCGAACACACGGGCCGTGATGCCCACGCTGGTGGCGGTGAGCGCGGCGCCGAAGAACACAGCGGTCTCGGTCGGCTCGCCGAAGGCCAGGCCCACCAGGGTGCCCACGGCGAAGGGTGCGGCAACACCGATGACGGCCACCACGAGGGAGGGGCGGCCGACCTTGCCGAGTTCGGCCAGGTCCATCTCCATGCCCACAGCGAGCAGCAGAAGGAGCACACCGATCTCGGCCAGCACACCGATCGACACGCCGCGGTCGCCGGTGAGGTCGACGATGCCGAGCACCGACGGACCGATGATCACCCCGGCGGCGATCTCGCCCAGCACACTCGGGATGCGCAGGCGCTCGGCGAGTTCGCCCACCACCTTGGCAGCGACGAGCACGATCAGCAGGTCGGCGAGCAGACGGGCGAGGTCGAACGAGCCCCCACCCGACGCAACAATGACCGACAGCATGCTCACGTCGCCGGTGTACTACAGCAGGTCGGTGGCGGCGTCGGCGGCCGCCGCGGCCAGCATCCAGCCGCGGCTGCGCACGGTGACGATCGCGTCGTGGCCGAGCACGCGCCGCAGGCCCACCAGCACACTGTCGCAGCGACGCTCCGACAAGTCGACGAGCCCAGCTTGTCGCGCCAGCTCGCGTCGTCCGATCACCCGATTCCGGTTGGCCACGAGCACTGCAAGTACAGCCCGCTCCTGTGAGCCGAGCGTGCAACGGGCCGAGAGGGCGGCGTCCGTGGCGACAGGGAGCACAGGAGCGGGCGGGACCATCGAGGTCAGACCGTAGGAACGGCTCGTTTCGCCGATGTTCGACCTGTGTGAACGGTGTGTGAACCGGCACACCCGCAGCATGGCCTCCGACTTTGGTTCCCTTGACCGGCGGGTCAATACTGGAGGCATGCAGCTGGACTACACCCCCGAAGCCGAAGCATTCCGAGTCGAGATCCGCGCCTGGCTGGAGGCCAACCTGCCCGCCGGCTGGTTCGACGAGGGCTTCGAGATGACCCCCGACGAGCGCAAGGCCTTCAACGAGGGCTGGCCCGCCAAGTTGTTCGACGGTGGCTGGATCTGCGCCACCTGGCCGACCGAGTACGGCGGCAAGGGCCTGTCCACCATGGACGGCGTCGTGCTGTCGGAGGAGTTCGCCCGGGCCAAGGCGCCGCTGCGCGCCGACTTCTTCGGCGACACGCTCGTCGGTCCCACCCTGTTGCAGTGGGGCACCGAGGAGCAGAAGAAGGAGTTCCTGCCGCGCATCCTCAACGGCACGATGCGTTGGTGCCAGGGCTTCAGCGAGCCCAACAGCGGCAGCGACCTCGCTTCGCTGAAGACCCAGGCCGTGCTCGACGGCGACGAGTGGATCATCAACGGCCAGAAGGTGTGGACCACCGGCGGCCACCACGCCGACTTCTGCTTCCTGCTCACCCGCACCGACCCCGAGGCACCCAAGCACAAGGGCATCAGCTACCTGCTCGTGCCGATGCGCCAGCCGGGTGTCGAGGTGCGCGGCATCGTGCAGCCCGATGGCACGGCCGAGTTCTGCGAGGTGTTCTTCACCGATGCCCGTTGCCCCAAGGACAACGTCGTCGGCGGCGTGAACAATGGCTGGAAGGTGGCGAACTCCACGCTTGCGTTCGAGCGCGGCATGAGCGCCACCACCGGCTACCGCCGCTTCGAGGAGGAGTACAAGCTGATGGTGGCGACGGCCGAGGCCAACGGCGCCATCGACGACGCCGACGTGCGCCAGCGACTGGTGCGCTACTACACCAAGATCCAGATCCTGCGCATCAACGGCCTGCGCTCGCTCGCCACCACGCTCGCCGGGCAGAAGGACGCCGGAGTCATGGCTCTCGGTGCCAGCAACAAGATGTTCTGGAGCGAGATGCACAAAGAGGCCATGGAGCTGGCCCTCGACATCTTCGGCGCCCACGCCATGCTGGTCGATGCCGGCCCGGAGGGTTCGTGGCCCGGTACGGCGCGCGAGAAGCGGCGCCCCGGCTATCCGGTCAGCGCCATGATGAGCGCGTTCTTCTTCAGTCGCAGCGAGACCATCTGGGGCGGCACCAGCCAGATCCAGCGCAACATCGTGGGCGAGCGCGTGCTCGGTCTGCCGAAAGAACCCCAGGTCGGGCAAGGCTGACCCGGCCGGTGGCGCGATGACCGAGCTGCTGTACCTACGCGACGCGTACCTCACGTCGTTCACCGCGACGGTGGTCGACGTGCGCAGCGGCGACGGTGCCCACGATGCCACAGCGATCGCGCTCGACCGCACGGCGTTCTATCCCACCGGTGGTGGCCAGCCGCACGACACCGGCACCCTGGCCGGACTGACCGTCACCGACGTGCGCAAAGAGGGCCAGCATGTGTGGCACACCCTCACTGCGTCGGGCGCCGGCGACGACCACGTGCCGGCGGTGGGCGACACGGTGTCGGGTGAAGTCGACTGGTCGCGACGGCACCAACTGATGCGTACCCACACCGCGTTGCACGTGCTGTGCGGTGTGATCTGGAACGAGTGGCGGGTGCCCGTCACGGGCGGGAACATGGAGCCGCTGTCGGCCCGGATGGACTTCGAGTTCGACCCGGTGCCCGAGGGTTTCGGCCCGCGTATCGAGGAGTTGGTGAACGAAGCGCTCGCTGCCAACTACGCCATCGAGGTGCAGTTCCTGCCCCGCGACACCGCCGTGCAGGACGACGATCTCATCCGCACCAAGGTGAGTCTCATCCCCGAGTCGGTCACCGAGATCCGCGTGGTCGACATCGTCGGCCTCGACAAACAGGCCGACGGTGGCACGCACGTGCGCAGCACCAACGAGGTGGGTCGCATCCGGGTGACCAAGCTCGAGAACAAGGGCAAGGGCAACAAGCGCGTCCGCCTCGAGATCGTCGACGCCTGACCGCTGGTTGCCGGTCACCCTGGCCTATCGTCGCCCGCCGCCTGGCCCGACCCACCCCCCAGCCGATCTCTGTGTCACGACACAGACGACGGAAGGGTCGAGGCGGACGGTGCTGCGGTAACGTCTGATTTCCGCTAGGGACGGGGGCTCCGGGGAGGCACACTGGGCGACGTGGAGAGCGCCGACCGCGACGAGCAGTGCTACCGGGCCGTGGTCAGCCGCGACTGCCGGTTCGACGGCTGGTTCGTGACAGCCGTGCACACCACCGGCATCTACTGCCGTCCGTCGTGCCCGGCCACCACGCCGCGGAGGCGCAATGTGTCGTTCTTCGCCACGGCGGCTGCGGCGCAGCAGCGCGGGTTCCGGGCCTGCAAGCGGTGCCGACCCGATGCCTCGCCGGGTTCGCCCGAGTGGAACGTGCGCGCCGATGTGGTGGCGCGGGCGATGCGGCTGATCGCCGACGGAGTGGTCGACCGCGAGGGCGTGCGCGGGCTCGCCAGCCGCCTCGGCTACAGCGAACGGCACCTGAACCGACTGGTCACCGACGAGTTGGGAGCCGGGCCGTTGGCCATCGCCCGGGCCCAGCGCGCTCAGACCGCCCGACTGCTCGTCGAGACCACCGCGCTGCCCTTCACCGACATCGCATTCGCCGCCGGGTTCGCCAGCGTGCGCCAGTTCAACGACACGGTGCGCGAGGTGTTCGCGGCAACACCCACCACGCTGCGGGCCGGCCGTCGCCCCGAATCGGCGACCGTCACCGGCGAAGTGGCGCTGCGCTTGGCCGCGCGGGGTCCGTTCGACGCTGAGTCGCTGTTCGGCTACCTGGCGGCCCGAGCCGTGACCGGCGTCGAGTCGAGCGATGGGCTCGAGTACCGGCGCACGCTGCGCCTCATGCACGGCAACGCACACGTGGTGTTGCGGTCGTTCACCGACTCGCAGGGCACTGCGGTGGCGTGCACCCTGCGCCTCGACGCCGTGGCCGATCTGCAGGCCGCCGTGCAGCGGTGCCGACGCCTGCTCGACCTCGACGCCGACCCGGCGGCCATCGATGCTCACCTCGCCGCTGATGCGCTGCTGGCGCCGTTGGTGGCAGCGCGGCCGGGTATGCGTTCGCCGGGAGCGGTCGACGGCACCGAGGTGCTGGTCCGTGCGATCGTCGGCCAACAGGTGTCGGTCGCCGGGGCGCGCACAGTGCTGGGTCGCATCACTGCGCTGGTGGGCGAGGAGTGCACCCACGGTGCGCTGTTCCCGTCGGCCGAGGCGCTGGCCGGCATCGACCCGGCGTCGCTGCCGCTTCCCGCCGCTCGCGCCCGCGCCGTCGTGACGGCCTGCGCGGCCGTGGCCGACGGCCGGGTTCGACTCGACGTGGGCGCCGACCGGACCGTGCTCGAGCAGGAACTCCTGGCCCTGCCGGGAGTGGGACCGTGGACGGCTGCGTACGTGGCGATGCGCGCGCTCGGCGACCCCGACGTGTTCCTGCCCACCGACCTCGTATTGCGCCGCATCATGGAGGCGAACGGTGTGGCGGCGCGCGAGGTGGCCGCCCGCGCCGCGGCCTTCAGCCCGTGGCGTGCGTACGCAGTGCACCATCTCTGGCACGCTCACTCACCCGTTCCGAAAGGACCGTCGCATGACCGCTGACCTCGCATCCACCACCATGCCCTCACCCATCGGCACGCTCACCGTCGTGGTCAGCGACGCCGGGGTGCGTGCCGTGTGGTGGCACGACGACCCGCGACCCACGGGCGACCTACCGGTGGGCGAGGCATCCGCTGCACAGCGGGAGCTGCTCGACACCGCCACACGGCAGCTGGGCGAGTACTTCGCCGGCACCCGTACCGAGTTCGACCTGTCGCTCGACGCGCAGGGCACGCCCTTCCAGCACAGCGCCTGGGCCGTGCTGCGCACCATCGCCTACGGCACGACGATGACGTACGGGCAGCAGGCGGTGGCGCTGGGCGACCCCAACAAGGCGCGTGCCGTGGGCGCGGCGAACGGCCGCAACCCCATCGGCATCATCGTGCCGTGCCATCGCGTGGTGGGCGCGTCGGGAGCGCTGACAGGGTTCGCCGGCGGGCTCGATGCGAAAGCCTGGCTGCTCGACCACGAGCAACGGGTGGTGGCGGACCGCTGACGCGACCCGTCTCTCCGGCCTGTCGGCTCAGGCCCGGTTGCGGGCGCGAGCCTGCTGCTCGCGACGAATGCGGGCCTCGGCCTGCTTGCGCTCCTTGGCCGCCTTGCGCTTGGCCTTGGTCTCGTCGTCGGCAGCGTTGGTGAGCACGACCGGCGCGGCGGCGACCGTCTCGCGCACAGGCAGGCCGAGCTCGTCGTGGCTCTTCAACAGACGCACCAGCAGTACCGAGGCCGCAGCCTCGCCGGCCACCGAGGTGGCCAGGGTGAGGCGCACCGTGGGCAGACCGTGGCGCTCGATGAGGCCGGGGGTCGCCTCGAGCAGTTCGGCCTCGGTGGGGTTGTCGGCATGGTCGCCGAGCTGCTCGATGCAGTCGGCCAGGCAGGTATCGGTGAGCACCGTGGCCACCTGCTCGAGCACGCCGTTCATCCGGCCACGGGCCACGGCAGCACGCACGGCCACGATGCGGGCATCGGAATCGGTGAACCCGTCGTCGCCCGCACCGCAGATGGAGTCGAGCGCCGAGCGGTGCTCATCGGGCAGCGCGGCCACTCGGGCATCGAGTTCGGCGTCGGTCATGGCTGCCATCGCCCGGTCGAGCAACGTGAGCGCCTGCAGGCGGTTCTTCATCTGGTTCACGGGCCGCAACGCTACCGACTGGTAGCGGCAAGGGGCGCGACACGGACGAACGGCTGGCTTCCGTCGATCACCGTTGGTGTTCGGCTCCGGCTACAACGAACCGCGAGGAGCGATCCATTCGCATCGCTGTCGGGTGACTGCGGCGATTCGGTCGAAGTCCTCGTCGTAGTGCCAGACGATGTGGCCTGCGGCCTCGGCGCTCGCAGCGATGAGGAGATCGGCGATCTTGACGCTTCGATGGTGGAGTCCGCCGAGGCGAGCGAGCGCGGCTTGGACCTCGAGCGCGCGGCCGAATGTCGCTGCGGTCGTCGGTACGTGGTGCAGCGCATCCAGTTCAAGGCACAGGTCGTCGTAGTCGGTTGCGCTCCGCGCCGAGTACAAGATCTCGAGCTTCACTTGGTCGCAGATCGACACTCGGTCGGCTTCGAGGGCGTCGCGCCACGCCTCCTGAATGCTCGGCTTGGTCGAGCGGTGCCAGGCACTGGTGTCGACGCAGAGCCGCTCGGTCACCGGGTCGGCCGACTCTTGCGCAACACGGCGACCGATCGGTCGACGCCCGCGCCCGTGCGGATCCGTTCGAGGAGCAGGCTGCGCCGATGGGCACGAACGACCTCGCGCATCGCTCCCTCGACGGTGTCGCGGATACCGGTGGTGCCGAGGACGTACCGGGCATCGTCGAGCAGCGCTTCGTCGAGTTCGATCGATGTGCGATGAGCCACGATCGAAGTATATGCACCGGTAGAGATCTTGTGTGCGAAACGGAGCGCAGCTGGTGCATACGGTTCTGAGTTTGAGCACGACAAAGGCGCCGACGCGAGATGGTCTCTCGTCGACGCCCTGACACATCAGCGCCCCCGGAAGGATTCGAACCTCCGACACATGGTTCCGGAAACCATTGCTCTATCCCCTGAGCTACGAGGGCGGGATGCGACGAGGATAGCGACTGTGGCCTGGAAAGCCAGCGGCCACCGGAATGGATCGGAACCCAGTGGGGGTGGGCCGGTACCATCGGCACACCATGGCTGATCCTCTCGTCGTCGTCGCCGATCTGCTCGCGCCCGCCTTCGCCGAGGTGGCGGGCCGTGCTGCCGACCCGGTGGTGCGCCCGAGCGATCGTGCCGACGCACAGGCCAACGGTGCCCTCGCCCTTGCCAAGGAGCTCGGTCGGGCACCACGCGATGTGGCCGTCGATGTGGTTGCGGCAGCCGCCGACTCGCTCGCAGGTGTGGCCGACCTCGAGGTGGCCGGACCCGGGTTCATCAACGTCACGTTCACGCCGGCGTTCGTCGCGGGGCAGGTGGCCGGTGTAGCGGCCGACGACCACCTCGGAGTGCGCCCAGCGGTCACCGTCGAGCGGGTGGTGGTCGATTACTCGGCGCCCAATGTGGCCAAGGAGATGCACGTCGGCCACTTGCGCACCACGGTCATCGGCGACGCACTGGTGCGGATGCTCGGGTTCGTCGGCCACGAGGTGATCCGCGAGAACCACCTGGGCGACTGGGGCACGCCGTTCGGCATGCTCATCGAACACCTCGTCGACGTGGGCGGTGTGGAGGGCGCGGCGACGCTCGACGTGCGCGACCTCGACGCGTTCTACAAAGCGGCGCGCGCCAAGTTCGACGCCGACGACGAGTTCAAAGAACGCGCCCGCAGCCGGGTGGTGCTGCTGCAGAGCCGCGACGACGCCGAGACGGCGCAGTTGTGGCAGGCGCTCGTCGATCAGTCGACCCGGCACTTCAACGAGCTCTACGGCAAGCTGGGCATCCTGCTCACCGACGACGACCTCGCCGGCGAGTCGATCTATCAGCCGATGATGCCCGAGGTGCTCACCCGGCTCGACCAGGCCGGGCTGCTGCAGGAGTCCGACGGGGCCAAGGTGGTGTGGGTGCCCGGGTACACCAACCGCGAGGGCGAACCGCTACCGCTCATCGTGCAGGCCCGCACCGGCGGGTTCAACTACGCCACCAGCGACCTCGCCTGCGTGATCGACCGCGTCGAGCGCCTCGACGCGACGCTGCTCGTGTACGTCATCGGCACCCCGCAGGCCCAGCACCTGCAGATGGTGTGGAAGGTGGCCGAGATGGCCGGATGGCTGCAGCCGCCTGCCCGCGCTGTGCACGTGAACTTCGGCAACGTGTTGGGTGCCGACCGCAAGATGTTGAAGAGTCGCAGCGGCGACCCGATGAAGTTCATCGATCTCGTCGACGAAGCGATCGAACGCGGCCGCGTGTCGGTGGCCGAGCGCAGTCGCGACCTGCCCGTGGAGCTGCAGGCCGAGGTGGGCAATCAGATCGGCGTGGGTGCACTGAAGTACGCCGAGCTCTCCACCGACCGCATCAAGGACTACGTGTTCGACTGGGACCGGATGCTCGCCTTCGAAGGCAACACCGGGCCCTATCTGCAGTACGCGCACGCCCGCATCTGCAGCATCTTCCGGCGGGCCGAGGTCGACCGGGCCTCGGTGCGCGGTGTCGAACCGCAGCTCGACCTGCCGCAGGAGCGGGCGCTGGCCCTGAAGTTGTTGGCCTTCGACGGAGCGCTCGCCGAAACACTCGAGCGCTACGCCCCCCACCGGTTGTGCACCTACCTGTTCGAGTTGGCGCAGGACTTCACCGCGTTCTACGAGGCGTGCCCCATCCTGCGCGCCGACAACGACGAACAGCGCACCAGCCGGCTGGCGCTGGCCGACCTGACTGCGCGGGTGCTGGCCTGCGGCCTCGACCTGCTGGGCATCGCCGCCCCCGAGCGGATGTAGGCACACCCGTGTCGGGCCCCACCTCGCTGCCGCTGAACCTGCTGCCCGACACCGCCGAGGTGCGCGCCGACGGATCGCTCACCATCGGCGGTCTCGCGCTGGCCGACCTGGCCGCCGACTTCGGCACCCCGCTGTTCGTGTACGACGAGGCGCATCTGCGCAACCGCTGCCGTGAAGCGGTCGATGCGTTCGGCCACCAGCAGGTGGTGTACGCCACGAAGGCGTTCCTCTGCACCGCCATGGCCCGCCTGGCCTACGAGGAGGGCATGTTGCTCGACGTGGCCAGTGGCGGCGAGATGCATATTGCCCTCGCCGCGGGTGTGCCGGCCGATGCGCTCACCCTGCACGGCAACAACAAGAGCATCGCCGAACTGCGCACCGCCATGGCCGAGCGCATCCGCTACATCGTGGTCGACTGCGACGAGGAGTTCGACCGCATCGAGCACCTGCACGCGACCGAGGGTCTGCCCGTGCCGAACGTCGTGCTGCGCATCACGCCCGGTGTGCAGGCCCACACGCACGAGTACATCGCCACCGGCCAGAACGACTCGAAGTTCGGGTTCAACCTCGCCAACGGCGGCGCCGCAGCAGCGGTCGACCGGGCCCGCCGATCGGCCGCGATGCAGTTGGTGGGTGTGCACTGCCACATCGGTTCGAACGTGTTCGCCGTCGAGAGCTTCGCTCGCGCGGCCGAGGTGATGGCCGGGTTCGCCATACCGCTCGATCTGCCCGAACTGGTGCTGGGTGGCGGCCTCGGCGTTGCCTATGTGGCTGCGGAGGAGGCTCCCACCATCAGCGAGTGGGGTCGCGTGGTGCTCGACGCCTGCCGTGCTGCCGGGGTGCGCTCGCGGGTGAGCGTCGAGCCGGGCCGGTCCATCGTGGCTGCGGCCGCCGTCACCGTCTACACCGTGGGCACGGTGAAGCACATCGAGGGTGTGCGCACCTATGTGGCCGTCGACGGCGGGATGAGCGACAACCCGCGCCCGGTGCTGTATGGCTCGGGTTACGAGGCGTTCGACCCGCGGCAGGTGGCTGCACCGCGTCCGCTGGCCGCCCGGCTGGTGGGCAAGCACTGCGAGAGCGGCGACGTGCTGATCTTCGAAGCACAACTGCCCGCCGACGTGGGCCCAGGCACCCTGCTCGCCACCCCGGTCACCGGTGCCTACGGCCACTCGATGGCCAGCAACTACAACAAGCTCACCCGGCCGCCCGTGGTGTTCGTGCGCGACGGCGAGGCACGTCTGGTGGTGCGGCGCGAGACGTATGAAGACCTGCTGCGATGCGACGTGTCCTGACCGTCATCCTCGAACTGATCTTCGGCACCGAGCAGAAGAAGAAGGGTCGTCCGGCCCGCCCGGGCCGGCCGCCGAAGGGGCCCACCAATCGACCCGGCACTGGGCGGCCCACCACAGGTCGTCCGGCCAACACCGGCATCGACGCGAGCGATGTGATCATCGAGTACACCCCGTCGCTCGACGGCGACGCCGACCCCGGCGAGGTGGTGTGGACCTGGGTCCCCTACGACGACGACCCCAGCCAGGGCAAGGACCGGCCGGTGGTCATCGTCGGCCGTCGTGCCCCGGGCCTGGCCGGATCGGGACTGGCCGGATCGGGCTTGGTCGGCGTGGCGCTCACGTCGAAGCAGCACGACCGTGAACCACAGGTGGAGGTGGGCACCGGGCCGTGGGACCGCGAGGGGCGCACCAGTTACGCGAAGCTCGAACGACTGCTCGCGGTCGACCCGAAGCAGGTGCGCCGTGAGGGCGCCGTGCTGGGCAAACGGCGCTTCGACGAGGTGATCGCCGGACTCGAACGGCTGCACGGGCCGCTCGGCCCGCGCCGGGTGTGAGCCGGGTCTGAGCCGAACGGCCCATTCATCGCCGATGATCGGCCCCTGCGGCCGATGGCTGACACACTCAGGATTTCGCGGGAACCTCAGCAGGCCCGGACGACCGACCGTTCTGGTCGGCGTCCGGGCCGCTCCGCGAAATGCCTCGTTTCCGCCGCGGCGAGTCCGTAGCCTCACGTCGTGGCTCTTCAGGGAAATGTGGTCCGCATCGGTCTGCTCGGGTGCGGCAACGTCGGCGCCTCGCTGGTGCAACTCGTCGGTGAACAGGCGGGTGCCATCGAGGCCCGCACCGGGTTGCGGCTCGAGATCGGTGCCGTGGCGGTGCGCAACGTCAGCCGCGAGCGGGCGGTCGCCCTACCCGACGGCGTGCTCACCCGCGATGCGCATGCAGTGGTGGCCGACCCCAGCATCGACATCGTCGTCGAGGTGATGGGCGGTATCGAACCTGCCCGCGAACTGATCGCCGCGGCCATGGCCAACGGCAAGCCGGTGATCACCGCCAACAAGGAACTGCTCGCGAACGTGGGTACCGAGTTGTTCGCCGCCGCCGACGCCGCGGGTGTCGACCTGCTGTTCGAAGCCGCCGTGGCCGGTGGCATACCGCTCATCCGCGCACTGCGCGAGAGCCTGCGCGGCGAGCCCATCACGCGTGTGATGGGCATCGTCAACGGCACCACCAACTTCATCCTCACGAAGATGACCGAGGAGGGCGCCGAGTACAGCGATGTCCTCGCCGAGGCCCAGGCGTTGGGGTACGCCGAACGCGACCCAACGGCCGACGTGGAGGGCTACGACGCCGGCGCCAAGGCGGCCATCATCGCCACCATCGCGTTCGGTGTGAAGGTGGTGGCCGGCGACGTGTACCACGAGGGCATCAGCCGCATCACCGGGCACGACATCGCAATGGCACGCCGCCTCGGTTACGTGGTGAAGTTGCTTGGTATCGCCGAGCGGATCCAGGACACCGGCGAGGTGGCCGTGCGGGTGCATCCGGCCATGGTGCCGGTCACCCATCCGCTGGCCAGTGTGCGCGAGAGCTTCAACGCAGTGTTCATCGAGGGCCGCGCCGTCGGACAGTTGATGTTCTACGGCCGTGGCGCCGGTGGTATGCCCACCGCCAGCGCAGTGCTCGGCGACCTCATCGACGCAGCCGTGAACCTGGCGAAGGGCACCCACGGTTCGCTCGGCACGTTCGGCAAGGCCACCACGTTGGCCATCGACGAGACCTCGTCGCAGTATCTGCTCAGCCTCGACGTGGCCGACCGGCCGGGTGTGCTGCACGCGGTCACCGGTGTGTTCGCCCGCCACGAGGTGAGCATCCGTGCCGCCGAGCAGGAGGGCAACGGCCCCGACGCCCGCCTGGTGTTCGTCACCCACGTGGCCAAGGAGTCGGCCGTGCAGGCCACGGTGCGCGAACTGCGCGAACTCGACGTGGTGCGCAACATCGGTGGGCTGCTGCGAGTGATCGGCTGACGCATGCGCTACATCAGCACCCGCGGTGACGCACCCGAACTCGGTTTCGCCGATGTGCTCCTGGCCGGCCTGGCCTCCGACGGCGGCCTGTACGTGCCGGTCGAGTGGCCCGGCCTGCCCGACGACCTGCCGCCCGCGGCCGGCTACGCCCAACGGGCCGCAGCCGTGATGGCCCCGTTCGTCGAGCCCGACATCGACCGCGCCACCATCGAGCGGCTGTGTGCCGAGGCCTATGCGACGTTCCGTCACGAGGCCGTGGTGCCGCTGGTGCAGATCGGCCACCGCCAGTGGGTGCAGGAGTTGTTCCACGGACCAACGCTGGCGTTCAAGGATGTGGCCCTCCAGTTGGTGGGCCGCCTGTTCGACCACGTGCTCGCCCAGCGCGGCCAGCGGGTCACCATCGTCGGCGCCACCAGCGGCGACACGGGCTCGGCCGCGATCGACGGGGTGAAGCACTGCGCCAACGTCGACATCGTCATCCTCTACCCGCACGGCCGCACCAGCGATGTGCAGCGCAAGCAGATGACCACGGTCGATTCGCCGAACGTGAGGGTGGTGGCCGTCGAAGGCACCTTCGACGACTGCCAGGACATGGTGAAGGCGATGTTCGCCGACGCTGCGTTCCGCGACCGGATGAACCTGTCGGCGGTGAACTCCATCAACTGGGCGCGGGTGATGGCGCAGGTCGTCTACTACGTCACCGCCTCCGACGCGCTGGCCGGTCGGGGCGAGGTGTCGTTCGCCGTGCCCACGGGCAACTTCGGCAACGTGTTGTCGGGCTGGATCGCGCGGCGGATGGGTGCGCACATCGCCGACTTCGTCGTCGCGTCGAACACCAACGACATCCTCACCCGGTTCATCAACGATGCCGACATGAGCGCCCGCGACGTGGTGCCCACGCTCAGCCCCAGCATGGACATCCAGGTGTCGTCGAACTTCGAGCGACTGCTGTTCGAGATGAACGGACGCGACGGCGGCATCACCGCCGAGCAGTTGCGGCGGTTCCGCACCGCCGGCCGCCTCGACATCGAGCCCGATCAGCGCCGCGAATGGATCGACGGCAGCTTCCGGGCAGCACGCCTCGACGACCGCGACACACTGGCCGAGATCGCTCGGGTGTACGCCGCCAGCGGCATGGTGGTCGATCCGCACACCGCCATCGGCACGGCTGCTGCCCGGCACTTCGGCGACGAGCTGCCGATGATCACGCTGGCCACCGCGCATCCGGCGAAGTTCCCCGACGCGGTCGAGCAGGCCATCGGGCAGCGCCCGGCCCTGCCGCCGCACCTGGCCGACCTGTTCGAGCGGCCCGAGCGCTTCACCGTGCTGCCCAACGACCTCGCCGCCGTGCAGCACTTCGTCGAGCACACCCGCTGACCTGGCGTTGTCGGCCGCGGGCCGCGCTCGGTACAGTGCTGGTTCGTTCGGGTTCATCGAAGGTGCTGTCTTCATCGGTATCTCGCCCGACATCAGAAAGAGGTTCGTGATGGCTGGCGAGGCGCTCGAACAGTCGATGCTCGACGGCAAGGACAAAGACCAACTGCTGGCCATTGCGCAGGCACTGGGTATCAAGGCGAACGCGCGGCTGTCGAAGGCGACGATCATCGACAAGATCCTCGAGTCGACTGGTGTGGCCACTGCGCCAGCGGGTGGGTCCGATGACGTCGCGGTCGGAGAGCCGACCGGCGAGGCCCCCGCTCCGGCGGTCGAGGCTGATGCACCCGTCGAGCCGGCAGCGACCAAGGCAGCGCCTACCGTCGAGAGAGACGACGACGGCGACAGCGATGGCGACGACGATGACGACGGCGACGGCGACGACGACAGCGATGGCGACGCATCGGAGGGCGGCGACGGCGAGCAGGAGGGCGAGGGCAGCAGCAGGCGCCGTCGCCGACGCCGGCGCAAGAACCGCGGCGAAACCCCCAACGGCGACCGCGTCGAACCGGGCCGCGACCGGCCCGAGCCGGCAGCCGATGCATTCGGCCAGGAGCCCGTTGAAGTGGCCGGCTACCTCGACCTGCGCGACGAGGGCTACGGCTTCTTGCGTCTCAGTGGCTACCTCGCCAGCCGCGACGACTCGTACGTGCCCGTGAAACTGGCCCGCCAGTACGGCCTGCGCAAGGGCGACCATGTCACCGGGTTGTCGCGCCCGCCGGGTCGCAACGAGAAGAACCCGGCCATGCTCGAAGTGCACACGGTGAACGGCATCGACCCCGACGAGGCCCGCAACCGCCCCCGGTTCGACGACCTCACGGCCGTGTTCCCCACCGAGCGTCTCGTGCTCGACGACCCCACCGATCCGGCCAACGTGGCCGCCCGGGCAATCGATCTGCTGGCACCCGTCGGCAAGGGCCAGCGCGCCATCGTCTCGTCGGCACCGAAAGTCGGGCGCTCGACGGTGCTCACGGCCATTGCGTCCGCCATCGAGCACAACCACCCCGATGTCACGCTCATCGTGCTGCTCGTCGACGAGCGGCCCGAAGATGTCACCGCTGTGCGCAACGCGCTGCAGTGCGAGGTGGTGTCGAGCACCTTCGACCGGCCGAGCGACGAGCACACCCATCTCGCCGAGATGGTGGTCGAGCGGGCCAAGCGGCTCGTCGAGTCGGGCGACGACGTCGTGATGGTGCTCGACGGCATCACCCGCCTCGGTCGGGCCTACAACCTGTCGGTGCAGCCCAGCGGCCGCACGCTGGCCTCGGGTATCGACGCCCACGCACTGCTGCCGCTGAAGCGCCTGTTCGGCGCCGGGCGCGCCACCGCCGAGGCCGGCAGCCTCACCATCATCACCACCGCTCAGGTCGAGTCGAACAGCCGCATCGACGAGGCCATCTTCGACGAGGTGCGCAGCGCCTCGTCGATGGAGGTGCGCCTCGACCGACTGCTCGCCGAGCGCCGTTTGTACCCGGCGGTCGACGCGGCCGTCACCGGCAGCCAGCACGAAGAACTGCTGTTCACCCCTGCCGAACTGGGTCAGGTCTGGGCCTTGCGCCGGGCCATGGCCGACGCTTCGGCCCGGGGCGGCGCCCATCTCGGTCTGGAACTGCTGCTCAGCCGTATCGCAGCAACCTCCAGCAACGCCGCGTTGCTCGCCGCCATCACCCCAGTGTGAACCGCAGCCCGAACGCTGTAGAGTGCACCGTCCGTTCGTCACCCCGGAGCATCTGATGAAGACCGAAGTCCACCCCAAGTACGGCGACATGAACGTGAAGTGCTCGTGCGGCAACGTGTTCACCACGGGGTCCACCCGCACCGGCGATCTGAACGTCGAACTCTGCAACCAGTGCCACCCGTTCTTCACCGGGAAGCAGAAGCTGGTCGACACCGGCGGCCGCGTCGAGCGCTTCAACAAGCGCTACGGCGAGCGCAAGGGCAAGTGACCAGCGCCCTGCGGGGCGCACCTCGTCGAACGACCCGGCCCGATGGCCGGGTCGTCGTCATTTCTGCCGCTGTTGTCCGCCGCGAGTGGTGACGGCCTTCTGCTTCTCACGTGGAGAATTGGACGGAAACCTGACTCAGTCGAGCCAGGCGCCGTGCCGATATCTGATCTGGTCGTGAGGGTGCGGCCGTCGACCCGGTGCGGAGGGGGTGCAACGTGGCTGCTGTCGCCGATATCCAGCATCTCCTGCGCCGCACCGAGTTCGTCGCCCGTCCATCCCGCGTGGCCGAACTCACGGCGCTGTCGCTCGAACAGGCGGTCGACGACGTGCTCGACTTCGCTCGCAACGCAGTGGCCGCGGTGCCCGCCGACCTGCAGGTGCACAACGAGAACAACGGTTGGGAGCAGTACGTCGCTGCGGTTGGCTGGTGGCTGGGTCGGATGACCACGGTGGCCCGGCCACTGCAGGAAAGGCTGACGCTGTTCTGGCATGGCCACTTCACGAGCGCGTGGAGCAGCGTGAACCGCGCCGACCACATGATGCAGCAGAACCAGCTCTACCGTGAGTTGGCCGTGGGCGACTTCGTCACGCTCGTCCAGCGCATGGCGATCGAGCCTGCGATGCTCGTGTATCTGAGCAACGCGAACAACCGCAAGGGTTCGCCCAACGAGAACTTCGCCCGCGAGTTGATGGAACTGTTCACCCTCGGGGTGGGCAACTACACCGAAGACGACGTCGTGGCAGCCGCACGGGCGTGGACGGGCCACAACGCCGACTGGCCGGCGCTGCGCTACCAGTTCTTCCCGGGTCGTCACGACATGGGGAACAAGACGTTCTTCGGTACGACGAAGAACTGGGACGGCCCCGACATCATCAACGAGATCCTGCGCGACAACCCGGCCAAGCGGCTCGTCGCCGCTCGGTTCATCGCCAAGAAGATGTGGTCGTTCTTCGCCTACCCCGGCGCTGCGGCAACGGTGATCAACCCGCTGGCCGATGTGTTCCTCGCCAGCAATCTGAACATCCGGGCGCTGCTGCGCGCGATCTTGCTGCACCCCGAGTTCTACAGCACCACCTCCCGGCAGGGCCTGGTGCGCAGTCCGGTGGAGTACGTGACGGCGCTGTGCGTGCACACCGGCTTCCCCGCGGCCGAGATGCAGATGTCGTGGATGGGCGAGCAGATGGGGCAGAGCCTGTTCGACCCGCCCAATGTGGCCGGGTGGAAGCCCAACGCTGCGTGGCTGACGACCAGTTCGTTGAGTGGTCGGGCGAAGATGGCGCGCGGGGTCACGTGGGCCCTGCGTCGCAACGACGGTTTCGGGTACCTGAACTCGATGTCGGTCGAGGCAGCGGTCGACCATGTGGCCAACTACTTCGGTATCACGTCGATGTCGGCCACCACCCGGGCTGCGCTCGTGAACGCCCAGCGCGCCGAACGCAGCGCCCAGCGTTGGGCCAGTTGGTGGGCGCCCACGAACCTGTTGACGATGACGATGCTCGCCCCCGAGTTCCACCAGGCCTGACTGGAGCCCGCATGCTCGACCCCGATATCTCCGCCCGTCAGGCCCGGCGACTCCTCAGCCGCACCGTGCCTCGCTCGGCGTCGGGCGACACCCGGCCGGAGGGGCCGCACGGCTGGACCCGTCGCTCGTTCCTGCAGGCGGTCGGCTTGGGCCTCGGCGGCGGTGTCGCGCTGGGCACCCTCGGCGACGGGCCGCTCAGCGCGCTGCTCGGTGGCGAGGTGCACGATGCGTTCGCCGGGGCGCCGCTCGGGCCCGACGACCGGATCCTCGTGACGATCATGTTGTACGGCGGTAACGACGGCCTGAACACCGTGGTGCCGTACTCCGACAGCTCGTACTACGCCCAGCGCGGGTCGGTGTCGATCCCGGCGAGCACCGTGCTGCCGCTCGACGCCAAGGTGGGCTTGCATCCTGGGCTGGCGTTCACCAAGTCGCTCTACGACGCAGGGCAGGTGGCGATCGTGCAGGGCGTGGGCTACCCCGGTGCCGATCTGTCGCACTTCACGTCGATGGCGATCTGGATGAACGGCCGGTTCGGCGGTGGAGCGGCGACGAGCGGTTGGATCGGCCGCTGGCTCGACGGGCAGTCGGCATCGATCGGTGATCTGGGCGCGGCGACGATCGACACGTCGGTGGCGCTGCACCTGGTGGGCGAGCAGCGCCGCGCTGTGTCGGTGTCGCCCTACGGCGACATGTTCGGCACCGAGACTGCGGCCACCGACCTGCGGATGTACGACGGGCTGCGGGCGATGGCGGCGGGTGCGGGCCGCGGGCAGTGGCACGACATGTTCAGCCGCACACTGCGCACCCAACTCGATGTGGCGCGCGATGTGGCGCCCGCGTTCGCCGACGAGGTGCCCGACGGCGAACTGGTCAGCCGCCTCACGATCGCGGCGCGGCTGATCAATGCCGACGTCGGTCTGCGCGTGCTCGACGTGTCGCTCGACGGCTTCGACGATCACGACGGCCAGTTGCCGAACCACGCCGAACTGCTGGGCGAGCTCGACGCAGCACTCCGCGCGTTCTACGCCACGTTGAATCCGCAGTGGCGCGACCGTGTCACCCTGCTCACCCAGTCGGAGTTCGGGCGCACACCGTGGTCGAACGCCTCGGGTGGCACCGACCACGGCACGGCGAGCGATCTGTTCGTGATCGGCCCCAAGGTGCGTGGTGGCCTGTACGGCGAGCAGCCCTCGCTGCGCAACCTCGACCGTTGGGACCGGGTCGAGCACTCGGTCGACTTCCGCAGCGTGATCGGCTCGGTGGTCGACGGGTGGATGGGCGGTGGTGGTAGCACCATCGTCAACGGCTCGTTCGAGGATCTCCGGTTGTTCACCGGCGCCGGGTCCGGCGGGTCCACCGGTGGCACGGTGGTGCTGCCGCCGTCGCAACCGAGCGGGTATGTGGCCGTCACCCCCACCCGGCTGCTCGACACCCGCGACGGCACCGGTGGCCGATCGACTCCACTCGGCCCGCAGGCCTCGCACCGTCTCGGGGTGGTGGGTGTGGCTGGCGTGGCGGCCGACGCTGTGGCGGTGGTGTTGAACGTCACGGCCGTCGACGCCAGTGCGGCGACGTTCGTCACCGTGCACCCGAACGGTGTGCAGCGACCGCTCTCGTCGAACCTCAACCCCGTGCCCGGCCGGGCCACCCCGAACCTGGTGGTGGCGCGGGTGGGGCCCGACGGTGCAGTGGCGCTGTTCAACAACGCCGGAACGGTGCACCTGGTGGCCGATGTGGTCGGCTACTTCGCGCCCAGCAGCACCACTGGCCTGCTGGCACTCGACCCGGCGCGTCTGCTCGACACCCGCGACGGCACCGGCGGGGCTGCGGCCGCGCTGGGGCAGGGGGCGTGGATCGACGTGCAGGTGACCGGTCGTGGTGGGGTGCCTGCCGGGGCGCAGGCGGTGGCGTTGAACGTGGCTGCCACCGAGCCGAGCGCGACGAGTTACCTCACGGTGTGGCCAGCGGGCGAGGCGCGCCCCGTGGCGTCGAGCGTGAACATGGTGCCCGGAGCGACGGTGTCGAACATGGTGTTCGCTCGCGTCGGCGAGGGCGGCAAGGTGCGCGTCTACAACAACACCGGGAGCAGCCACGTGGTGATCGACGTGCTCGGCGCGTTCGTGCCGGGTGCGTCGTCGCGGTACGTCGCCGTGTCGCCTGCCCGGGCGCTCGACACCCGCGAAGGGGTGGGTGCGCCCCGTGCCCGACTGAGCGCCCGACTGAGCGGCGGCGCACTCGACGTCGGGCTCACCGGGCGGTGTGGCGTGCCGAGCAGCGGTGTGTCGGCGGTGTTGCTCAACGTCACCGCGGTCACCCCGTCGGCCGGCACGTATGTGACGGTCTTCCCCAGCGGGCGAGGTCGCCCGCTGGCGTCGAATCTGAACGTCGACCCAGGGCAGGTGGTGCCCAACATGGTGCTCGCCCGCCTCGGCTCGAACGGTGCGGCGTCGATGTACAACAACACGGGCGACGTCGACCTCGTCGGCGACGTGATGGGCTACTTCACCACCTGATCGACCCGCGCCACCCATCGCCTGGGTCGTCGGCAGGGGTGGCCCCGCTAGCGTCGTCGGCGATGGTGATCGAGTCGTCTGCCGGTGCCGAGCGGCACGCTGCCCTGCTGGGCGTGAAGTTGCGTGCGCTGGTCGGGGGTGCGGCCGAGGGCTGTGCTCCCGCGGGGCTGGGTATCGGCGTCGGACTGGTCGCCGAGGGCACGGCATGGGTGCTGGTCGATGTCGATGGGGCGCACCCGGCCGACCGGATGCTGGGGCCGGCGTTGGCCTGGGCGGTGCGCCAGGGCGCCGACCGGCTGGTCGTGATGAGCGATCATCCGCTCGGAGTGGTGGCTCGTCGGGCGGGGCTGTTCGACCTGCCCGTCGAGGTGCGCCGGGTCGACGGTCGCTCGCTCGTCGCTGTCGACGCAGTTGCTGTCGTTGCCGAGCCGCCGGTGTCCGATGCCCACCTCGGGTTCGCCGGCGTGATCGCCGCTGCCGGTGCCACGCCCACCTGCGAGCACGGCGTGCTGAGCGGTGAAGTGGCCGGCCTCGAGGTGTGTCGTGCCGTCACCGATGCCAACACCGGCGAGCCGCGCCTCGAGGTGGGGATCGGCGCGCACGACCGCGAGACCTTCCAGATGCTGCACGGCGCACGCCCCACGCTCGACGCGCTGCGCGATGTCGTCGATCATGTGACTGCGCATCGCGCAGCCGGGGCGCCGCGGCATCCACTCAATCTCATTGCCGCCAGTCGGCTGCTGCGGGCCCGGCTCGTCGAGCAACCCGAACTGCTCCGCGCCCACGAGGTGACCGACCTCGCCCCGGTGTCGCCGCCGATGCCGCGCACCAATCTGAAGGATGAGTTGCCGTGTGCAGCCATCTCGGCCGATGGTCGCACGCTCGTGGTGTGCAGTTCCGGAGTCGACCTCGACGTGGTGGCGTTCGCTGCCGATGCGGCTGCCATGCATGGCGCCGAACGTTGCCTGATCGCCGTTCCTGCCCGCGACGTCGTGGCCATCCAACAGCGTCTGGCCACCCTGGTGAGAGTGCCGACCCAGTTCGTGCCGATCCACTTCTCCCCGGTCGCGCCCTAGCCTCGTTCCTTGTGTTCGAACGCTTGGCTGCGGTGGAGGACGAGTACGTCCTGCTCGAGACGAGCCTTGGCGACCCCGAGTTGCTGGCCGATCAGGCAGCACTGCGGGCAGCCACGAAGCGGTACAAAGACCTCACGCCACTGGTGGAGGCATTGCGGCTGCACCGCACGCGGGTGGCCGATGTCGACACGTCGCGCGAGTTGATGAACGCAGCCTCGGGCGACGAGCGCGAACTCTGGCGGGCCGAGCTGGCCCACGCCGAAGCCGAGCTGGCGCGCCTGGAGGACGAGATCCGCACGCTGATGCTGCCGAAGGACCCGAACGACGGCAAGGGTGTCATCATCGAGATCCGCGGCGCCGAGGGCGGTGAGGAGGCCAACCTGTTCGCCCGCGACCTGTACGAGATGTACCGCTCCTACGCCACGCTGCAGGGTTGGAAGGCCGAGGTGCTGGCGAGCGACAGCAGCAGCCTGGGTGGACTGAACGAGGTGATCTTCGTGGTGCGCGGCGACACGGCCTGGAGCCATCTGCGCTTCGAGGGTGGCCCGCACCGTGTGCAACGTGTGCCCGTCACCGAGAGCCAGGGTCGTATCCACACCTCGTCGGCCACGGTGCTGGTGCTGCCCGAGGCCGATGAGGTCGACTTCCAGATCGACGACCGCGATCTCGACATCGACGTCTACCGAGCCAGCAGTGCGGGCGGCCAGAGTGTGAACACCACCGACTCGGCGGTGCGCATCACCCACCGGCCCACCGGGGTGGTGGTCACCATGCAGGACGAGCGCAGCCAATTGCAGAACAAGGCCAAGGCGATGCAGGTGCTGCGGTCGCGGTTGTTGAAGTTGGCCCAGGACGAGCACGACGCGGCCATGTCGGTCGAGCGTCGGACGCAGGTGGGTGGTGGCGGGCGCAGCGAGAAGATCCGCACCTACAACTTCAAGGAGAACCGGGTCACCGACCACCGCATCGGCTTCACCATCTACCGCCTGGCCGATGTGCTGGCCGGGAACCTCGACGAAATCGTCGACGCCCTCATCGCCGACGACCGGGCACGTCGTCTCGCCACCGATTGACATGAGCGACGGCACCGTCACCTGGCGCGAACTGTGGGCCGAGACGACGGCGCTGGTGGGCGACCGGGTGGTGGCGCGCTGGCTGTGCGAGGAGGCCAGCGGTGCCGAGCGCGACGAGTTCGTCGGCGAACTCGACCAGCCGGCCACTGAGCGCGCCGTGCACCACCTCGACTCGATGACGGCACGGGTGCGTGCCGGCGAGCCGGTGCAGTACGTGCTGGGTCACTGGTCGTTCCGCCGCCTCGACCTGCTCGTCGATGCCCGGGTGCTGATCCCGCGGCCCGAGACCGAGCTGTTGGTCGACCATGCGGCGCGAGCACTGGCAGGCAGGCCGCGCCCGTTCGTGATCGCTGATCTGGGCACCGGATCGGGGGCGATCGGGCTGTCGCTCGCGGCCGAGCTCTGGCACGACGCGATGGCGGTGTGGCTCACCGATGTGTCGGCCGATGCCGTGGCCGTCGCTCGGGCCAACCTCGCCGGAATCGGGCGGGCAGCAGCGAATGTGCGCATCGCCGAAGGGCCGTGGTTCGCGGCGCTGCCCGACGAACTGCGCGGTCGCCTCGACCTGGTGGTGAGCAACCCGCCCTACATCGCCGTCGACGATCCGGCAGTCGAGCCGATCGTGCGCGACTGGGAACCAGGTCTTGCACTGTTCGCCGGGGCCGACGGCCTCGATCATCTGCGGACGATCGCTACCGACGCACGGGCCTGGCTTGCGCCCGGGGGCACGTTGTTGCTCGAGATCGGCGCCGATCAGGGTGCGGCGCTGTCGGCGCTGCTGCACGATGCTGGCCTGACGGCGGTCGAGGTGGTGGCCGACCTCACCGGCCGCGACCGCTTCGTTCAGGCGAAGCGCGCCGCCACCTGAACCAGCAGCGACTCTTCGTCGACGTCGAGTTCGTCGTCGGCCTGGGCCACATCGCGAGCGGCGGCGAACAGCGAGTGGCGCAGCACGGTGCTGGTGATGCGCCGGTCGATGTCGTCGAGCAGTTCGTCGGCGACGCCGTTGGCAAGGGCGCGGTGCACCTTGGCGAGCGCCCACGGGAGGTAGTGCTCGAAGTTGAAGGTGTCGGACTCGAACCCCTGGTCGTCGCTGATCGAGCGGATGGCCTCGAGTTCCTGGCCGTCGATGCGGTGATCGGCTGCCATCACCAGCAGCAGCAGTTCGACGGCCGCCTGGTGCTCGCGGTCGGCGGTGGCGTGCACCGAGACGTTGGTGTAGAGGTCCTTCAGCGCCTGGCTCATGGTGCGACCGTAGCGGAGGCGAGGGCGCGGCGAAGGAAGTCGAGTTGGTGGAGCAGGAGGTTCTCGGCCACCACCTCCTGCGGAGTCATGTGGCTCACACCCACCAGTGCCAGGAACTCGTGCGGCTTGCCTGCCGCGAGCAGGGCCGAGCTGAGTTGCAGGCTGTGCGCGGCCACGACGTTGTCGTCGGCGAGGCCGTGCACCAGCAGCAGCGGACGGGTGAGCTGCGCGGCGAGGGGGAGCAGACTGGTGGCCGCGTAGGGCGAGGCGTCGACCGTGGGGTCGCCCAGGTACCGCTCGGTGTAGTGGGTGTCGTACAGGCGCCACTCGGTGACGGGGGCACCAGCGATGGCGGCGTGGGAAACGTAGGGCCGGCGCTGCACTGCAAGCGCGGAGAGGTAACCACCGAAGCTCCAGCCGCGGATGGCAACTCGCGAGAGGTCGAGTTC